>JBMSNP010000062.1:0-17846 GCA_049421765.1 Chitinophagaceae bacterium | reverse complement strand
AAGCGGAATAGTAGTCGCGGATGCTTTTGTGGAAAATGGAATCCCCCAGTTCGCGGCGAAGCATATGCAACACCCAGCCGCCTTTCTGATAGCTGTTGGCATTCAGCAGGCTCATGAAGTCTGGCGTGTTGTCCACGACGGGACGCCTGGACCGGGTCACAAAATCCAGTACTTCCTTTCTTTCGTTTCGCATCCGGCTGTTCAGGCTGTCAGTTCCGTATTTGGATTCTAAAAATACATGGGTGAGGTAGGTGGCAAATCCCTCGCTGAGCCAAAGGTGAGCAAAGGTCTTTTCAGTGGCATGGTTTCCGAAGAACTGGTGTACGATCTCATGACAGAGCAGGCTTTCGATCTGTCGTTTGCCCGTGACTGAACCTTCAAAATAAAAGATGGCACTGGCGTTTTCCATTCCGCCAAATGTGGTTTTGGACTGGATATTAGCCAGTTTTTTATAGGGATAGGGGCCGATATATTCATCCAGCCAGGTAAGGATATCCCTGGCAGGCTCATAATCATAGAAACCGTCTGTACTGGATTCGGGAAAGACCCAGGAACTCACGGGTACACAACCCAGTACTGTGCCGGTGTACTGGATGGCAAATTCAGCAACCCCGATCACCATGACCTTGGTGGCGATTGGAACGGTCTCTTTCCAGTGTGTATGTTTCAGCTGCCCGAACATCGCGATCTCTTCGGCCAGCACCCCGTTAGAAATCACTGTATAATGTGCAGGTGCGGTAACATGAAAATCGACTTGGGCCTTGTCACCCGGTTCATCTTTACATGGTAGCCAGTGATGTGCCCGGTTGGGCCAGTTGTCGGAGAAAAAGGTTCTGCGTCCGTATTTGCTTTTTGAGATGATCAGTCCGTCTGCAGGGATACCCCCGTACCGGACCGTCAGGTAAACAGTATCTCCTTCCGGCATGCTGCGATCCAGCTGAATCCGGATCTTGTTATCCCTGTGAGTATATGCCTTTACTCCTTCGCCCTGGAGAGACTGGACCTTCATTCCCTTCCCGGAGGAATTGACCGAAGTCAGATCGAGGTTGAATCCGTCAGTGGGTTCGGAGAGCCGTATCGTGATCCGGGCATCACCCTGGATCGTATCGTTTTTATCACCAAGCCAGATATTGAATTCGTAATGCAATACATCGATCTGCGATTGTGCGGCGGCGGAAAAACCGGTCAGCAGGAAAACAAGGGGGATAAATCTTTTCACGGAGATAATTTTCTGAAAAGTACCGGATTCTTTCAAAAGGAAAAACTAAATAAATGCGGACCGTTTTAAAGTTTTTCAAGCATGTCCACGACTTTTTCCCTTTTCAGGATCACGTAACCGATCCGGTCGTTGCTGATTCCTTCCCGGAGCTGGTAGCTGAACCGGAGCTGTTCGTCCTGTACATGGGTTTCGAAATAGCGGAAGGTTATATTGGGATAGGATTTCAATTCTTCGCCGATCTCGTAGAGATGTGTCGACAGGATAAAGAGTGAATTTTTGATCTTGATAAGTCCGCGGATGACGGTGAGCGAACACTTCATGGCATCCTGTACATTGGTGCCTTTGAACAATTCATCGATCAATACCAGCCATTTCCGGCCGTCGTTGATCTTCTCAACCGTATGCTTGACTCTTTGCACTTCGTTGTAGAAATAGCTTTCTCCCTTTGCAATATTGTCTTCCACGTTGATATTGCTGAGCAGTCCGTCAAACAGGGTCAGTTTCATGTGTTCAGCCGGTACCCCCATCCCGACATGCGCCAGGAAGACAGCCGAGCCCACGGCCTTGATCAGGGTGCTCTTACCGGCCATGTTTGCGCCGGTGAGAAAAAGGAAATTATGTTCAGGATCCATCTGCAGGTTGTAAGCTACAGGTTCCGGGAGCAGGAGATGATAGAGCCCGGTTGCAGCCACAAGCGGGGTTTCCTGTTCAGCAAATTCGGGGAAACTCAGGCCATAGGTTTTCACCGCCACCGCCATCGAATACCAGGCATCAAGCCGGCTGTAGATATCGATCAGTTCCAGTGTATTCGTTTTGTATCGCCCGCGGAGATGGTATCCGAAATAGAGGTTTTGCCGGGTGCTGAACTTTTTCCCCGGTTCGGTTTGAGCCAGTCGTTCGAGGGGTTCTTCCTTCAGCATCCCGCTGATGCGGTCGATATAGATCCGGATCGCGGGAGGGAGGTCCAGGTCTTCCAGCAATTCGGAAATGCTTTTCAGTCCCCGGTAAAAGTCCCCGAAATGTGTGATGGAGTATTTCAGCATTGAATAATCCTCGTTGTGCAGCCACTTGTAAGTAAGATTATTCAGGGAAGCCGGTGCTTCGCTGATGGGGTCAAGTGTATAGTCGAGAAATTTTTCCATGACCAGCATCGTGCCATTGCTGATCCCGGTGGGCCAGTCACGGATATGCTCCATGAAAGTGCGTATCACGCGCTGTGTGCCTTTGATCTTTTCGAGGTCGCTGTGCGGTTCGGAAAAGAACTTACGCAGCCACTCCCGTCCTCCCACCGTACGGGTGAAGTTCAGTTTATGAAACAACGAATACTCTTCTTCCGGGTGGAAGATGGAGATGTCGGTGAAGGAGGTTTTGTCGATGTTCATAATAGGGATCAAAGCTCCAGGAAACAAGATACAAGAGCCAAATAAGCAGCAAAAGATAAATAAAAAATTAACAATCAGACGTGTCAGTCGTTACCACGACTTTTAAGGATTGCATTGAAGATCAATACGAACTCTTTGGCTTCCTGTTTCAATTCCGTTTTTACGGATCAATAGCTGGCCAATGTTGGGTTCGGATTTTTTTCACTTTGAATTTTGATCCCATTTTTAATTTATCTGGATCTTGTGTCTTGGATCTTGGAATTTACTCAGCTCTCAAACTCCAAACGGCTTCCCAATATAGATTCATCCCACACTCCGTTTCCATAAACCATTCTACCGTTGACAAAAGTGTGTGTCACCCGGGCGGGGAAGGTGAAACCTTCCAGCGGGCTCCAGCCGCATTTGTAAAGAATGTTTTCCTTGGAAACGGTGTACGAGTCATTCAGGTCCACGATCACCAGGTCGGCATGATAGCCTTCACGGATATAGCCTCGATCACGGATGCGGAAACAGTCGGCTACGGCATGACTCATCTTGTCGGCTATGCGTTCCAGCGAGATCCTGCCCTGTTTGTGATAATGAAGCATAAGCAGCAGCGAATGCTGTACAAGCGGCAGCCCGGCATGCGCCTCTTCGTACGGAACATCTTTTTCAGCAAGTGTATGGGGGGCGTGGTCGGTGGCGATCAGGTCGAGCCGGTCGTCGAGCAGGGCTTCCCAGAGTGCCTCCCGGTTATGCGGGGCTTTGATGGCCGGGTTGCACTTGATGCGGTTGCCCAGCCGGGCATAATCATCGCTTGTAAAGTGGAGGTGGTGTACGCAAACCTCCGCGGTGATTCGTTTTTCGGTCCTTGGGAGCATGTTGGTGAACAGTTGCATCTCCCTGGCCGTACTCAGGTGAAATACATGCAGGCGGGTATTGTATTTTTTAGCGATCTGGATCGCATAGAGGGAAGATTCGTAACAGGATTCATCGTCACGGATCAGTGGGTGATCAGCAGGAGTGAGTTCCCGGTTTTCTGTCCTGACCCGTTCCAGGTTCCTTCGGATCACGTTCTCGTCTTCACAATGCGTAGTGATCAGCAATTCAGTTTCCCGGAAGATCGTATCCAGCGTGTTTGGATTATCGACAAGCATGTTCCCCGTGCTGCTGCCCATGAAGATCTTGATCCCGCAGACTTCTTTTTTCTTAGCGTTGGTCTTTAATACCTCTTCGATATTGGTATTACTGACACCCATGTAAAAGGAGTAGTTGGCCAGGGAAGTCCGTGACGCGATCCTGTATTTATCTTCCAGTAATTCCTGGGTAAGTGCATTGGGCACCGTGTTGGGCATCTCCATAAAACTGGTCACACCCCCGGCTACAGCAGCCTTTGCCTCGGTGCCGATCGTGGCTTTGTGTGTCAGACCCGGTTCACGGAAATGGACCTGGTCATCGATACAACCGGGAAACAGGTACTTGCCGGTTCCGTCGATCTCCGTGTACCCGGACGGGTAGTCAGTAATGCGGGAAACGATCTTTTCTATGCGCCCGTTTTTTATCAACAGGTCTGCATTACTAATGGCGCCTTCATTGACGACCTGTATATTCTTTATGATATAATTTTGCATATCTTGTACAGAGAATCTTATGTCAAAAGCCAATACCAATGCAATTTAAACAAACCCTTGCAAGACTAGCCCTTATCCTTTGCCCGCTTGCTGCTTTTTCCCAGACCACCTACCTGCCTCCGGGCGACAAAGCGAATATATTGATGGAGCGGCTGGAGATCAAAAGCCGCACCGATTCCTTTTTCAACTATTCCAAGATCAGGCCCTATAGCCGCCGCCATATCGTGGCAGCGACGGATCATTATGCTGCCACCCCGGGTGTAAAGCTTTCAAAAGTGGATGCTCATAATCTCCGCAGCCTACGGATGAACAACCTGGAATGGGTGGCCGAGGGCGACCGGATGCAGTACCGGAGCAAAAAGCCCATCGCCAAAAACTTTTATAAGACCCCGGCCAACCTCTACGAAGTGCATGTTAAGGATTTTGACCTGGTGGTGAATCCCGTGATCCAGTTTACCCTGTCAAAGGAAAACAACAGCGATGAAAATCTGTTCCTGAACACCCGCGGGGTCTATATCCGGGGCCGGCTGGCCAACAAGGTCGGGTTCTATTCCTATATCACCGACAATCAGGAGCGCGATCCCTCTTATGTTAGGCAATGGGTGAGCGACCGCAGGGCTGTGCCGGGACACGGGCTGTACAAGACCTTTAAAACCGCCACCGGGCTGGATTATTTCGAAGCCCGGGGATATTTCACGTTTAATGTCACCCGCTATATCGATGTGGCTTTCGGGTACGACCGCAACTTTATCGGGAGCGGTTACCGAAGCCTTCTGTTGAGCGATTTCGGAACCAACAACCTGTTCCTGAAACTGAACACCCGGATATGGAGACTCAACTACCAGAATATCTTCATGGAGCTGCATTCTTCCATTCCGCCATCGCCAAACCAGTTGGTTCCGAAGAAATACGCGGCCATGCACCACCTCGATATTGGGATTACCAAATGGCTCAATGTAGGGCTGTTTGAAGGCGTTATTTTTGGCCGGTCGAACCGTTTCGATTTTGGTTACCTCAACCCGATCATTTTCTACCGTTCCGTTGAGCAGCAAAACGGGAGCTTTGACAACTCAATCATCGGGATCGATTTTAAGGCCAACCTTCCCAAACGTTTCCAGGTGTACGGGCAGCTGATGCTGGATGAGTTCAATCTTTCTGAAGTAAAGGCCAATAACGGCTGGTGGGCGAATAAGTGGGGGGTTCAACTGGGAGCCAAATACATTGATGCTTTCAACGTCAGCAACCTCGATCTGCAGGCTGAATTTAACCGGGTACGTCCTTTCTCCTATTCTCATTATGACTCTGTAGCCAATTATACGCATTACAACCAACCGATGGCGCACCCGCTGATGGCAGGTTTCAGCGAAGTGATCGGTATCGCACGCTATCAGCCAGCCCCCAGGTGGCTGGTCGTGGGCAAACTGGTTTACTGGAAGCAGGGAAGGGACAGCAGCAGCCGGAATTTCGGTTCCAATATCTTCCTTCCCAACCGTGAACCGTATCGACAAGGCGATTACGGCTACAGCATCGGAAGCGGCTGGGCCACCAATGTGCTGTTTGGTTCCTTCCTTGTTTCATATGAACTCCGCGAAAACATGTTCCTCGAGCTGAACGCGGTGATCCGTCGTGAGAAAACCACAACACCCCCGATCACGAATAACAATGTTTCCGTGATCACGGCTGGGTTCAGGTGGAATATGCAACGAAGGGAGTTTGAGTTTTAAGAGGAGCGTTGTTCAAAGGTAGTTGATAAGTGGCTGAAAATGGTTGAGCAGCAGTTGAATGTAGATGAACAATTGTTAAACCTTCGTTCAATTATCATTCAACTTCAGCTCCAGCCATCTCAATACATCAGCACAAGCTTTTGCCTCAGTCTCTTCTGTCCGGTTATCAGCTCCACGAGGTAAATTCCCCCGGAAAGATTGGACACAGATATTTTTTTCAAGTGCTGGTTTATCGTCACAGACTTTACCAGCGAACCCCCGGTGTTATAAATGTTCAGAGTGGCATTAATCAGGGAGGTTCCTGAAATTTCATTGAAGAAATAACCGGAGACGGGGTTGGGGTAGATTTTCCAGCTATTGCCGTCACCCAAATTTGTGACCCCCGTAACCACGGCATTGATGCTATTGGAAGGAGCAGAACTGCAACCATTCAGCGTGACAATACAATAATAGTTGCCGTTGCCGGTAATCGTGTAGCTTGATCCGATTGCCCCGGCAATGGGACCGTTGCCATCATACCATTGATTTCCTGAAGGCGCGTTGGATATGAGCGTATTGCCGTTTTGGCTGATAACCGGGGTAGGAGGAAGGGGTTTTACGGTAACAGGTAATACGGAGAAACCGCCAGGTCCGTAATTATTTACACCATGTACAATGATGTTGCCTGAGGAAGCGGCGGGTCCGAAATTTACCATGATGGTATTTGTACTACTGCTTCCCGTTACGCCGGGAGGTAATTCCCAGGAATAGGAACTGGCACCGGGGATCAGCGGCACGGTATACGTGACGGCATTGGTTCCCTGGCAGGTATTGTTGATTCCCGAAACAGGACCGCTGCATCCCGGAATATGATTTTTTACTGCCCGGTACAATAAAAAACTGACTGCATCCATTCCCGAGGGAAAAGAATTGGTCAGTCCGCATACGGTTACATGCAAACAGGAGTCGTATATCATCTTGCTCCGGTAACCCCAGGTACTTCCGCCATGCCCCCAATACACATAGTTTTGGGTGGTTTCCCGGCTTATGCCCAAACCATATTGATACGTGGCGCTGCCTGTCTGGATAAACTGGATTAACTGATTCATGGATGTTGCGTTTAGGATTCGGCCGTTAAATAGCGCGGTATACCATTGGGCCATTTCAGATGCCGTTGAAAACAGCGCGCCGGCACAACCTCCAGCCGTGTTCAATCCTACCCGGGAAGTGTCGTGATAATCTATCGAGTTCCACCACCGGTGTGCAATCGTTCCGTTTTCGGGTTCCTCCACATCATAAAAGCTGCTATCCATGTTCAATGGACTGAGGATGCTGTCCCGGATCAACCGGGATATAGAATAGCCGGTCGCATTCTTAGCGATCATCCCGGCCAGGATATAGTTTACGTTCGAATACCCCCAACCGGTCCCGGGTTGAAAATATGGCGCCCCCAGCCAGCTCAGCACTTCATTGGAAGTGAATACCCGGGTCGGGTGCGCATTGATGGTATCCATCCAAGGAGAAATGAATATGGGGTCGGAGATGCCGCTGCTGTGATTCAATAACTGACGGATGGTGATATTGGGATTGACATTCGGGTAGGCCGGGAGCCATTTTTTTAGGGAATCATTCAGCGTTATGATGTTTTTTTCCGCCAGTTTAAGCATGACTGCAGAAACAAAAAGTTTGGAGTTGCTGGCAATGCCCATGCGCATGTCCGGAGTGATGGGTTGTCCGTTCTTTGAGAAACCGGTGGTGCCGGTCCACATGCCTTGCCCGGGAATATAGACAGAAGCGGAAAATCCTTTAATGTTCGGGATCTGGGATACATAGGTATTCAGCGTATCCTGAAGCATAGCGGCCATTGCGGAGTTAAACGATTGCGCTTTGATTTCCGCGTTGAGGGAAAACAATACGATAAAAATGGCTGTTTTTTTCACGTTACCGCTTTGAAGTTGTATTTACATGTCAACAGACCTGAAGCGATAAGGATTTGGATCTCTATTCATTGTTGTACAAAGATATAATAGTTTCCATGCGGTTAAAATCCCGGCATACCAGACCTGCAGAACAGGCCGGAGATGCGTATAAGTCCCTGGTACTATTCCGGGCGTTTATTGAAAAGCACGGTGATGGATAGTGGTTGATAGGAGGTTGAAGAGCACGGTGTTCCACTCTTTTCAATAATCCATCAACTACCATCCACCTCCATCAACTAATTCTTTTCATTCCTCAGCGCTCTCGCCATTTCAATCGAATGTTTCAGTGAATTAATATTCTTCCAGTCGCTATGTGCCACGATGATATATTTCGGGTTGCGGCATTTTTGCTGCACTCTTTTTAGCGTGGCCTCATATTCCAGTTTATTCCCGTCATCCAGGTAGCCCAGGTTTTCATCATCTGCGCCTTTGATCAGGCAGCCCCCATAGAGGATTTTTTCTTTGGGAAACCAGACCACGATATTGTCTTCGGTATGACCCGGACCGGGGTAGTAGGTTGCAAATGTATATTGACCGGACCGGAACAGCGTGTCCTTTGTCATCAGGAATTCCGCCCTTTTCTTTTCATTCTTTTGGCTTAGCTGGTCCGTCAGGACCGTAGTAAAGGTTTTAATGCCCTGTTGTTTGTAATATTCTAGTCCGGCGGTTTTATCGCTATGCCAGTGCGTGGCCAGGCAAAGGGTAACGTTCTTTTTATGCCGGGTCCGGATGCTGTCGAGCAGGGGTTGAAACTGGGTGGTATCCCAGGGGGTGTCGAATAACACCACGCCCTCCCGGGTGACCAGGTACATTCCGTTGGCCGGAACCTGGTTATCCTGATACGTATTGTAAGTTGTATAAATGTAAAAATCGGCGGTGAGCTGGGTGATTTCCAGTTTTTGCCTTATTTGCCCTGACAATCCGTTGAATGTGGTCAGGGTGGTAACCAGGATCAGGGCGCGGATGCTGATGCTGCATTGCAACCGGGAGACGGGAGAGGATAAGTCCATACGGATTGACTTGGATTTTTTATGGGTGTTTTGCAATAATGATACTTACATAGGTCTGGTATGTGCTGCCTGAATCCCGGCGGGCAAAACCAATTCCGATATCCGTCAGGGTGGATTCCCAGATCCCGTTGCCCAGGAGATGTCTCCGGTGACCCAGGGACGGGACCCCTTTGTCAATCACAAGGTTTTTCACTGCCGATTCTCCGTCTTCGACTTCGGCGGAGATTGATTCGAAGAAATTGGCTGCTTTGTTTGTAATCCAGTCTTTGGCCAACCGGTACCCGCTTTTGGCAATAAAATAATTGATGCCGAACCCATCCGGATCCGTGTGGCTGAAATAATCCCGCCGGGCCATATCGAATGCTTTTTGTTCCGCAACCCGGGCCAGGGTATCGTTCCATTTCAGCGAGGTGGAATTCACTGTAAAGGATTTGTCAAAATTCAGTTCCTGGTAATATTTTTCCGGCGATTGGCGGATCTTGTTGATCAGCAGAAACGCTTTCTGGGCTTCCGCCTTGTCGATCACAACCTCGTTGCTGATCGTTGCCAGCAGAAGCAGGGCAATAATATGTTCACGCATATTTGATGTTCTGTTTTCTATTACGATCCCGGGCCCCGTTCCGGGACGGACCGATGCACCGGTTGGTCAAATTACAAAAAGTTTGGGAAGACCGGGCGGTATGAGATTAGGCGTAAGCCAGGAGACCCAGCCAACGGCGGGCAGGGCCGTGACTGGCATGGCAGCAAGCCCTATGTTGTTCGTTAGTGCTATCATTAAAATTGATATTTATTTGTAAATAACTGATCAAACCTGCTGCTCTTATCTTGATTTCTACCTGTTTCTTTATGTACCGATTACAGTAACTGCTATAACGGGCTAATTCATTAAAATATTTATTAGTCGGAATTTTGCCGGCTGGAACAAAAGGTATCTTTTCCGGTCGTAGCTGATTATAGGTTTAGTTTTTAAACCTGGTATGTAGAAGGCCGGTTTAACAGCGCCCATTCAAAAAGCAGATAAAAGATTAGAGCATAAATCCACCAACCCGGTTGAAAGTGAAGTACAATGGCAATATGCAATAATATAAAACTACGGAGTGTTGATACGATCGGAAATAAAGCGTCTTTTTCATTTTTATCCCTCGCCCGTAGTCCTGCTATTTGTCCGGCTGTAATGATGATGCTACCGGCTATTCCAAACAGCAGTTCCCCTATATTGTTTCCCGCCTGTAACCAGAAAACAATCAAAGTTATAAGTGCAACAACGTTGCCGGTTAAAATAGTTGCGTTCCATGAGAATACAACGGGAAATGTTTTGTATTGAGTTGCCCTGTCAGCTTCAATATCTTTCAGGTAACCGATAAGTACAAAGTTGGTGTAAGAAAGAAAAGTAACGATCAAATAAGGGGTGATTTGGTAGTTAAATTTATTTTCCCCAGCCGGTAAATTTGTGTAATAACCCATCACGGGTAGCAATGCCACAATCCATGCATTATGAAATGGCCCGCCAAACCAAAAATGTTTTTTTATATATGAATAGGTGGCTAATCCGAATATGGCAAGCAGGCTCAGCCAAAAGCTTACCGGATTCAGCCAGTAAAAAATTATGCCCGAAAAAAGCAGCCCGGTAACACTTACGGCCATTACCGATCTGGATGATATAATTCCTTTTGATAAAGGTCGGTAAGGTGCCGATAATTTATCAGTATCTGTCTGAAAGCAATCGGTCAATGCCTGTCCGAAGCCATATCCAAGGAAAAAGAGGATGAAGGCGGTCCAGCATTTCCAATCCGGGGTTATTTCAGTTTTGCTCATCGAAATACCCGCAACGCCGGCAATACCTGACACGAAAAGCAGGTAGGGCCGCATGTGGATGAAATAGGATCTCCAGAAATTCACGCTGTAAACGGGAAATTGTTTTTTGTGGCCTCGGGTCATAATTTACCTTTTTAGGAGCTTAGCATCCTGATTGCACCAGGCAGGACCGATATTTCGATCATCGTTGACACTTCGGTCTCACCGTCACATTCAAATATTATCGGCTTTTCAGATTTCAATTGAAAGTTATCAGTATAAGATGAAATATTTTTTTCGGTCAGTTTGAATTTCCCTTTTTGAAGTTGAAATAATGTTTGAAGCAACTCGTGTTTCCTCATGTTTATGCAGATATTCACACCAAGTTTGCCATCATCGGGTAAAATATCCTGTTTATAGTGCAGGCTCCCGGACACATACGGAATTTTCAGGATATTGATGTTTGACATCCTGGTCCTTTTTTCCACATCGTTGTACCTCAGGTGAACCATTTTATTTCTATAGGAAAGGATGGTCGAAACGGCCGTGTAAGTAATGGCTGCCGAGGTATTTACTTTTTTCAGCCATCTCAATATTTTACCCGGATTATTGAAATGCCAGTTGCCTTCTGACGTGGCGCCAAAACTTGCATTAACAATAAAATATTTTTCTTTCCACACGCCATCCCCGTCAATATATTTTATTATACCGGCATCTCGGAGTTTCGCTGGTTGGGTCGTATTGATGCGTACCGGAACTTTATTCAACATCAAATGGAAAGGTTTCAAAAAATCATTGCTGGAGCCAAGCCCGATGGCACCCAGCGATATTCCTGATTTATCAAATCCGGGGCACTTTAAAAGCCTGTTCACCAGGCTATGAATACTGCCGTCGCCGCCAGCAGAAATGATACAGGTTTCCAGGCCTGCCTGGACCAGGGGCGTTAAATGTGCTTCGAGATCCTCGGCTTTCGAAGTCGTAATGATTCTCGCATCCGGGAGCAGCCGTAGCACTTCCTGTTCTATTGACAGCCATATTTTCCACCCTTTGCCCTGGTGGCTATTGGGATTGACGAATATATGTACGGGTTGTCGCATCAGCGATGGCTGTTTTGTATATTTTTCAAGTAATTGAAATGGATGGCAAAAACATCCAGTATCCGCTGCTTCCTGTAAAGCAATCCATACTCGCCGGCTGTATTTTCAATGATGACCGCCAGTTTGTTGTAATGGACATGATTGACTGCCGGAAATAGGTAGTGAACCACATTCAGGTTGGCACCACCGGTCATCAGGGTGAGTAAAACGTTACCAGGAGAAAAATCAACATTATGCTCCAATATCTCTGTTATCCACTTTTCATTATGGCTGCTGCCGGCCACTCTAGTGTGTTCCATCTTTTCTGTAGGCATCAGCAGGATAATAACCAGCACAATTGTTACAATCAGGTACATAAATAACAGGGACAGCAATACCTGCCACCAGGGCACATTTATCAGCGCAAAAGGCAGCACAATAAAGGCGATTATATAAAGGGATTTAAACAAAGCAAGCTTAACATACTCCTTTGCTTGAATTTCATGCTCAGAGCGGAAAAAGAGCACCAGGTCTCTGACAAAAATCATGTACTGGGCATAGAATAGATAAAATATGAAAGGAAGGTTTACGGTCTTGGATGAGGTATGCTTTTGAAGCAATAGCCCTTGCGATTCGATGGCTTTCATCTTGCTTCCATTTTCCTTGTTGTAATGTGCTTCGAGATGTTTCAGCCCATACATATAGGAATTGCTCCCGGTAATGTCAAAACCATACCTGCATAAATCATTCATCCATCGCTTTGACGATACAGCACCATGTATGGCGTCGTGTGACATATTCACAGGTATAAAAACATGACAAATGCCGAGTATGAAAGCCCAGGCCAGCAACTCCCCAATATTCCGGCTGAACAAAATAAACATGACATAAGAAAATATGTAAATGGATATCAGGAGCATGCACTTGATATAAAAAGAGGGACTTGCATATCTTTTGTTAGGGCAGGATTCAAAGTAGTTTTCGGCCCTGGTAAATAAAGTTTCAGTAAATGACCGTGGTAAATTGTTACCTGCTTCCATTGCCAGTAAATTTAAGTGACACGATATTTTGTCTGATCAATGTCCGAATGCTAACCATGACCGTCTACTCTGAAAATCGATATTCGATCTGCTTCTTCAATTATAAATGAATATGAATAATTTTAAACATAGTCAGAGACATCTTACGTCTATGGCTACCCGGTCATTCTTACCCAGTCTAAAATCACTTATCATGTAATAGCCATATTCATTGATGGATATGTTTTTGAAAAGTTTATAGATCATATCATTCTTCCGGCAGCATACAAGCAGATACCTTATCCCCTTCTTTTCCAATCGGTCAAGCACTTCATCAATGCCATGAATATTTCCGGCGTGATGATTATAGAGCGTGGCAAATGAAAGCACATCACTCTCTTCAGGCAACGCTCCATATTTTACGGGATTCATGTTTTTTAGCAAAGCCATACAGAACTTATAGAGCCGGCTGATTCTTTTTATGCGCAGGCGGTACAGCTTGTAAGTATGAAAACAGCCCGGTTTCTCACCTTCTTGCAAGTAATAATCGGCGGGTATCTCTTCTTTGTCAAAAAGTTGGACGCTGAATTGTTGTAACTGCACACTTGAATATGCGGGTGCCTTCGTTCGGCTGGAAGTAGGAATGGTCAGATATACGAAATCGTATATCCAAACATCAGGGAGGGCACGGGAAATAAGCTTCAAAACGGGCACATTACTTTTTTTGGCAGTCATAAAGTTATTTTCCAACTTCTGCGGCATGAAAAACTCCTTGTATATATATTTAGCAAGCATTCTGCCAACACCTTTGTTTCTCCATAGCGGGTTTATCTTGGTATCAAACCCTATGCCGGCATTGATCGGGACATCGTTAATGATCAGCTTTGTTTGGGCGCCAACAGCCATGCCAATAACATCATTTTCTTCTGATAGTGCGATGCACGGGTAAATATTTTCAAATACTTTTGCTCTGTCCAGAAAATGTTCTTTAACAAGTTCCAGCTTTATATTGCTGCCCTGTATAATTCCTGCTTCCAGCGCGGTTACGCCAGACAGGTATTTATCGGAGTAAGGTTCAATATGGAATTTCACCGATTTCATGTGATCACATTTCTCTCAAACTGAAAAAACCTGGTACATTCTTGTAGATTCTATATCAGTATGCTCTTTTATAATTCTATGTGAATTAATGAGCGAGTTATTCGTTATGCCATTATTTCTATTGCGTAAAAAAGTTCGCCAAACAATCGTGTTGCCTGTCCGTGCAGACACGTGTAGCAATTGACGCAGGTAGTCATTTGATTCAAAGCTCAGTATGTCTGATATGGAATAAAAGGCCGGCTTTTTGATGGATGATTCCATTTTCATTGAAAAGTCAAGAATATCTGTATGATGGTATTGAATTGTTATGGCTGATCCGTTCAAACGTTCTTTTATTCGCCCCAGGATGCTCTTTTGAAGTGAGGGAGGAAGATCGGCTTCGTGCATCTCCCGTAACGATCTTTTAAATATCAGGTGTGTCATAAAGCAGGCACCTGCTTCTCCATGATAAATAATTTCATTCAAGGCGGAAGGTATCTCCCGGATGGCCGAATCTTCACTGATAAATGCCGCATCTTTGTTTCCCCACAGTTTATATACCCAGCGTCTGGAAAAAAGAAAGCACAACAGATTCCACCGGGTACGGGGGAACTCTTTCGAGGTGACCGGGTTGCCCTTGAAAGCCACTTTAAAACCTTTTCCAAGAAAAAAATTCATGAGAGGTCTTATCCTGTCGAGGAATTTCTCAAAATGCCCGGCATATACTATCCCGGCTTCAATAACGGCCATGTTCCTATTCCAATACGATCTGCATGGAATTGAGATTTTATCTGAAAAGCTTTTATACCATTCGGTTCTTCTCTGTTTTCCTGAAGGGGAAAAACCACAAAATTGAAAATATTCATCAATACTGAGTGTTTTCAGCGCGGTAAGTTTCAATTCCAGCAGGAACAAGGAATCTTCGTTTACATCAACAACATGAATATGCCTGCAATTTTCTTCATCAAGCAGTGCAATAACCCGTTCACCACTGCCTGCTACAGCAACAATTGTGTTATTGCTTGTAGCCTTGAGCAGTTCTCTTTCCGCCCGGCTGTCCTCGTTCACATGCGAGTAATACAGCATGTTAATAGGTATATGCGTTCCTGTCATCCCATACTTCTTCTACTGCCGTCGCCAGTTTGTCAATATCCGCTCGTGTATGTGAAGCCATTAAACTGATTCTGAATCTTTGCTTCCCGGCGGGCACAGCAGGATACTCAACAGGATTCAAAAAAATATTTTTTTCATGAAACAGGCGGGCGCTTTTTTTTATGTCCATTTTTTCAGGCAGGGCCAATGTAATGATTGCCGCCTGCGGGGTCGCAAAAAATCCAAAGGGTTTCAATTTTCCTATCGTGTACTTAACATTATCAAGCAGTTGTTGACGAAGCCAAGGCTCGCTTTCAATTACTTCAATTCCGCCAAGCACTGTAGCCGCCACCGGGGGTGGGATCGATGCGGAAAATATATAGGGTCTTGCATAATACCGGATGTATTCTGTCAAATCTTTCGACGCGGAGATAAAACCGCCGCAGGTGGAAAAAACTTTGCTGAAAGTGCCCATGGAAATGTCTATTTCATGCTCGCAATCCAGCAGGGACGCCGTACCGCTTCCGTTTTTTCCAAGTACACCGGTTCCATGCGCGTCATCTACCATTAGTATGGAGCTGTTCTTCCTGGAGATTTCGCTTATTATATCCAGGGGTGCAATATCGCCGCCCATCGAATACACGCCTTCTGTACAGATAAAAACAGAGCCCCTGCTATTTGCACAATGATATTCGGCAAGGCATTTTAATTGATCCATATCATTGTGTGCAAATGGAATTGATCTCGCTTTGGTTAACCTGGTGCCATCATAAAACGATGCGTGACTATGTTCGTCATAAATAATTGTATCGTTATGTTCTGCAAGGGCGCTTACCAGACTAAGATTCGCCATGAAGCCGGAAGAAAAAATGACAGCCGCTTCTTTTGATTTAAAGTCAGCCAGCCGTTCCTCGGTTTCCTCGATCAGCTTGATATATCCATTCAGCAGTGGCGGGCCGCCGACGCCGCAGCCGAATTCATCGATGGCTTTTTTGACTCTTCTTATTACGCGGGGATGAACAGCAAGCCCAAGGTAGTTATTGGAGGCAAACATGAGCATTTTTCTTGATGCTCCGGTAAAAGGGTCTTTCACACAGACCTCGCGATCGGCTGCAGTTAAAACACTTCTTTTGTACGTGAGTTTCTCTTGCGACATGGCTTGGGTAAAAAAATCTACTCGTTCCGAAAGTTTTTTATCCCTTATACTCAGGTGAATTGTACGAAGATTACTGCTTTCAAGTTTCATTTAATATTAATTTTCCTTCCAGTTCTGATGTTGCTTCATCAACAATTTAAAATAGGCGGAAACGTTTCCTCCGGACTCATAAAACAGGTTTGCGATAGTGGCCGGATGACACCGCACATGCATGCCGTCTGATAAAAAATCTATATTCATATCGCTTGTAACCCTCCCGATATACAGGGCATTCCATTCTTCGCGCAGGCAAAATGCTTTAAAATCATCGTGTTTCCTCTGCGGAATAGTAAACAATAGCTCGTATTCCCCGTGCGGGCCGGCCAGCAATGACCAGGCAGGGAGATTCGAATACTGATATATTATCGATGCTTCTTCGGATAAGATTTGTTGAAGAGAAACATCCAAACTGAAGCCTACTTTGTTAATCTCAGACAAAACTGCCAATGCCGGGAAAAGGCCGTCACTGGTGTCCGTGCAGGCGGTTGCGAATTCTTTTATCAGCCGACTTTCTGCGAGTCTTGCCAGGGGACGATAATCTATCTTCAATGCTTCATTGAAGTACCGGGAGTATGCATAGGCATTGCCTGTGCCTAAACGGGCGGTGGCATATAAGTAATCGCCTTTTTGAATCCCGGTCCTGAATAATGGATGGGAGGATTTGATATGAGCAATGACTGTCGCATTAATTGAAACACGGTCATCAAAATTCGTATCACCGCCAAGGACATGAATGTTGTAGCTGCTGCAAGCATCATTTATGCCGGCTTTAAATTTATTCATCCAATCCTCTTTGAAGTGCTTCATTAATGTGAGGGAGAGGAGAATACCCGAGGGTACGGCACCGACTGCCGCTATATCACTAACCGGGGCCGTAACTGTCATCCAGCCTATGAGGTAGGGGTCTACATACAATTTCTCTCTTATTTCTTCATGAATGCCGTCAGTTTTCAGCACTGTGTATTCTTCATGGCTGTTCAGCCTGATTACTTCTGCGTCTGCCTCCAGCAGTTTATTTATCTGTTGTGGATGTCTTGTAAAATCACCGGCGATGCGCCGGATCATATTAGTTTCTTTATTGATTACATCAATCGGCATCAGCATAAACTATGGTTGAGCTGCTGGTATGACTGAATTGCCTACATGGCAGGTGATGTGCTACTCAAATTTACGCTATTTTGGGAATCCCTTTATTATGATTTTGGTCGGAAAACACATCAAAAATCGGGGGAGGAAGGACTTACTCATGACGGCAATACAAATCCGGCAGGCGATCAAGGGTGAATAAGGCTGTTTTATGGGATCATTACCGGGTCAGCCGGAAAAACAGATCCGAATAATGCGCCTGTCCCTTCCCGTTCAGGTGGTAGGCATCCGCAAAAAGACTGTCACTGCCGGGACCGAGTTGTTGAAAACTGCCGAGGATGGGCGTTTGGAGACCCGAGGACCGGAGGCGGGAGAGGAAATCCCGCTGGATGTCCCGGCAGCGGGACTGGTAGTCCCGGTTAAAGTCGGGGCTTTTGGGAACATAGAAGGCCCTGAACAAAATTTGTTTTTGCTCACATAGCCGTATGATCTTTCCGAGGTATGTAAACTGCATGTCCGACCAGCCGTATTTCTCTAATTGGAAGCGGTCGTAAACAGGGTCGCTGAAATTCAAGGGCACCCGGTTTAGCACCCCCGAACC
>JBMSNP010000061.1:0-18120 GCA_049421765.1 Chitinophagaceae bacterium | reverse complement strand
CACACAGAAAAAAACCTGGGTATTCAAAGCTGATAATGTCCGGGATTTTGCCTGGGGATCCTCCCGGAAATTTGTCTGGGATGCGCTGGCCACAAAGATCGAAGGACGCCGTGTGATGTGCATGAGCGGGTACGCCAAGGAAGCCTATGGCCTTTACCGAAAATTTTCCAGCAAAGCAGTGGAACATACCATCAAAACATATTCAAATTTCACCATTCCATATCCCTACCCAGTGGCACAAAGTATAGAAGCATCCAGCGGGATGGAATACCCGATGATCTGTTTCAATTTCGGAAGAACGGAGAAAGACGGCACTTACAGCGAAGGGACCAAGAACGGTATGCTGGGTGTCGTGATCCACGAAGTGGGACATAATTTCTTCCCCATGATCATCAACAGCGACGAGCGCCAATGGAGTTGGATGGATGAGGGGCTGAATACTTTTGTGGAATACCTCACCGAGGAATTATGGGATAATAAATTCCCCAGCCGCCGGGGCCCGGCCGCATATATCACCGATTACATGAAACTCCCCAAGGACCAGTTGGAACCCATCATGAGCAACAGTGAGAATATTGTCCAGTTCGGACCCAATGCCTATTCCAAACCGGCCACCGGTTTGAATATTCTCCGGGAAACCATCATGGGGCGTGAGCTTTTTGATTACGCGTTCAAGGAATACGCACGCCGCTGGGCCTTCAAACATCCTGAACCGGCGGATTTTTTCCGTACGATGGAAGATGCAAGCGGGGAAGACCTTGACTGGTTCTGGAGAGGCTGGTTCTACAGTACGGAAGTATGTGACATCTCCCTCGACACGGTGAAATATGCCAAACCGGACCTGGATATAATGACCCCTGCAACCAAAGAAACAACCATCAAGCGCAGCGCGGACAAGCCACAGGTACCCACTTTCGACGACATCTCCAAGATCCGTAACCGGGAGGATAAGAAAATAGTCTTTGCCACCGATGCCGACACTTCCACCCGCGATTTTTACTGGAGATATGCAAGGGGGATCGAACCCTATGATACTTCCAAAATGGAGATGACGATCCCCGGCCGCGAAGCGCAGGGTCTCACCAACGAGGAAAAAGCCATGTATGGAAATAAAAACATGTATGAGCTTACGTTCAGTAACAAAGGAGGACTGGTGATGCCCATTATCATCGAGTGGACGTACAAGGACGGCACCAAAGAGATCGACCGGATTCCTGTTCAGGTCTGGCGCCTTAATGAGAACAAGGTGATAAAGACCTTTATCAAGGACAAGGAAGTCGCTTCTATCCAGCTTGACCCGATGAAGGAAACCGCTGACATCAACACCTCAAATAACGGGTGGAACACGATGCCCGAAGCCTCCCGGTTCACCATATTCAAACAAAGCGGGGGTGGCGGCCGCCGCGGAGGTGGCGGGCAAACCGGCAACCCGATGCAACGGGCACAGGAAAAGAAAGGTTTCTAAAGTTCTGTTAACCTGTAACCGGTATCTGATACCCGGAATACCGGATACATAAATAATAGCGGCATCGTTGCAACGGTGCCGCTTCTTTTTTTATCTTTAGAAATAAGGCGGAGAGATCCCGCTTTTACTCAACAATCAATCCCGGTCCTGATGAAATATCTGACGTCTGCCATATGCGCATTTCTCCTGGGAACCTGTCTCCGGGCCGCCTCCGTTGATACCGTTAGTATTTACAGTGCGGCGATGAAAAAAGAATTCAGGTGCGTAGTGATCAAGCCCGATACGTATGAGTCGGGAACCGGGAAAAAATACCCGGTCGTGTACCTGCTCCATGGTTACGGCGGATGGTATGCCAATTTCATTACCCGCTATCCCGGGATTGTGGATTTCGCGGATACTTATCAGTTCATTATCGTTTGCCCGGATGGCAAGGACAGTTGGTATTTCGACAGCCCGGTTGACCCGTCGATGAAATTCGAAACCTATGTAGGGGAAGAGATCCCCGCCTGGATCGACAACCATTACCTTACCTTCAAATCCCGGAACGGACGGGCCATTACCGGGAACAGTATGGGAGGTCATGGCGCCCTCTTTATCGGGTTCAGGCATGCCGGGACTTTCGGAGCCTGCGGCAGCATGAGCGGCGGGGTTTATCTCCGGCCTTTCCCAAAGAACTGGCAATTATCCAAACGACTCGGCGATACAATCCGCCATGCGGAGAACTGGGAAAAATATTCAGTGATCAATGTAATCGAAAAAAACCCGGCCGACTCCCTGTCCATTATTATCGATTGCGGCAACAAGGATTTCTTTTTTGATGTGAATAACGCGTTACACGCCAAAATGGAAAAACTGGGAATCCCGCACGACTTTATCGTCCGGCCGGGGCAACACGACTGGCCATACTGGATCAACTCGATCCAATACCAGTTCCTCTTTTTCCATAACTATTTTGAAAAGGCTGGGGCAGGCCAACAATGATCTCAAACAAGCGGTGAAAAAAGTGACCCTGCCGGGTCGCCTGACATTCAGGGCTGATTGCCCGTACTTCCATCCCGGACTTTGATCTTTTTCTTTCCCGAATTCTTTTTTTCGTAATCAAGGATCACCTGGGGTTTTTGAACCGTTTTTACGGCTGATGTATCCCTGGGCTGTTTGCCCTGGCTGATGGCGATGGGCCGGATATCGTCATCACCAACCATCGAGCCATCCTCCGTCTGCAACTTGTTCATTACATAATTTTCCGTTGCCTCCACTGAACCCTGCCGCGGATCATAATAAACCCACTTGCCATGTTTCAGGGACACCCCTTCATTTTTCACCACCACCCGGTCTATTTCCTTGGTCGGATCCTTCAGATCGTAAACGGCCACCGTATCAAAGGCTCGTGAGGGATCGATGGCCCGCCAGCTTTCCACGCGAAGCAGGCCCCCGTTGTATGTGAAATATTGTTGTTTCCCGCTTAGTTTACCCCACTGGTAATTTTCCTGCGCTATCTTGACGCCGTCGAGAGAAAAGCGTTTCCACTCCCCTTCTTTCCGGTCGTTTTCGAAATAGCCTTCTTCCTCGTAACCCCGTTCACCGCGGAGATCGGGAACCTTGATGATCCAGGGCCCCTGTTTCTGCCCTTTCATATCCACCCGGTTCAGGGTGTCTCCCTTTACGCCCAGGATATAATCCTTCCATTGGGCCGAAGCCGAGGTAAAAACAAGCAGGAATAAGAGTACAATCAATCGCATTGTTTAGTAAGTTTGAAAGGAGTGACAGAACCCTGTGTAACTACTTAAAATGACAAGCTTCCTGCCTGCAATTTACTAACGAAAAACAACTGCTTTTATGTTAAACCTGTTAAAAATATACAACCCGGGAAATAGCACCTGGCGTCAAGTCCTTTTATCCGTGGTTTGTTTGCTGATCGGAACTTGTATCTATTCCCAGGTTAATCCCAGTTCTGCAGCCGAAAGAATGCAGGGCTTGGAGTTGCGTCGGAACATGCACGCCCGGTCTCCCCTCAATGAAATAAAATTCCGAAGTATCGGGCCGGCCATTATGAGCGGACGGGTGGTGGATGTGGATGTAAACCCGGATGACCCCACGGAATTTTATGTGGCCTTTGCCAGTGGCGGGCTTTGGCATACCACCAATAACGGGCAGAGCTTTATCCCGGTCATGGACAGCCTGGATCTTCATTTTATCGGGGACATAGCCGTCAACTGGAAAACAAGAACCATCTGGCTCGGTACCGGTGAAGCAAACAGCAGCCGTTCATCCTACGCAGGCGTGGGGCTTTATAAAAGTTCGGACAACGGAAAACAC
This sequence comes from Chitinophagaceae bacterium, assembly GCA_049421765.1. Taxonomy (GTDB): domain Bacteria; phylum Bacteroidota; class Bacteroidia; order Chitinophagales; family Chitinophagaceae; genus JJ008. Next base: position 14,339 of record JBMSNP010000061.1, on the reverse strand, counting down.
TGGGACTATCTGGGACTGCCCGAGTCGCACCATATCGGGAAGATACAACTGCACCCTACCAATAATGATATCGCCTGGGTGGCTGTACTGGGACACCTCTATTCTCCCAATAAAGAGCGGGGTGTTTACCGAACAACAGATGCAGGAAAAACCTGGCAACAGGTATTATTCGTGGATGAGAACACCGGATGCGTGGACCTAGATATCAACCCAGCCAATCCGAAAGAGGTATATGCCGCCTTTTGGTTCCGAAAACGCCGGGCCTGGGAATTCGTGGAAAGCGGAAAAAGCAGCGGAATTTTCAAAAGTATCGACGGGGGAGATTCCTGGAAACCTGTTTCGGGTCCTGGTTCGGGGTTTATGACCGGGGAAAAGATCGGGCGGATCGGTATAGCTGTATACCCAAAAAACCCGAACACCGTTTGGGCCGTGGTGGACAACAATTCTCCCAAACCGGATACGGCCGGAAAATCGGACAGTGTTTACACCAAAGACGATTTTAAAAATATCAGCGCCGGGCAGTTTGCCGCTTTAAAAACTGAACTGATCGACACCTTCCTTAAGAAAAACGGGTTTCCCCGCAAATACAAGGGTAAAGATATAAAGGAAATGGTGGCATCCGGAAAGGTTAAGCCCACCGTGTTATGGGATTACCTCGACACCGATGACGGGTTCCAGAATACGAAGATCAAAGGTTGTGAAGTGTACCGTAGCGATGATGGTGGAACAACCTGGCGGAAAACACATGAGAAACCCATCAGCATCTTCAATACCTATGGATACTATTTCGCGAAGATCTATACATCCCATTACAACCCGGATAAAGTTTTTATACTTGGATATTACGCCCAGTTGTCTGAGGATGGTGGAAAAACATTCAAGACCATCGACAAAGGAAATGTACATGCCGATCACCATGCCTTATGGGTAAACCCGAAAAAAGACTCGCATATTATCGATGGGAATGACGGCGGGTGCAACATCAGTTATGATGACGGGGATAACTGGTTCAAAGCAAATACCCTTTCGGTTGGCCAGTTCTACGCCATAGACGTGGATAATGCCAAACCGTATAATGTATATGGCGGGTTGCAGGATAATGGTAGCTGGTGGGGGCCTTCCACCCACAAAGAAGATATCGGCTGGATCGATAATGGGCAATATGCATACCGGGGAATCAATGGCGGTGACGGCATGCAGGTGCAGGTAGACACAAGAGACAATTTCACCGTCTATTCGGGTTCGCAGTTTGGTGCGTATGGACGTTACAATAAAAACCAGCGCGAATCACAACGTTCCGTAAGACCACAGCACGAATTGAGTGAGAACCCACTTCGGTTCAACTGGCAGTCGCCTATCCTGCTCAGCCGGCACAACCAGGATATCCTTTATTTTGGCGCCAACCGACTTTACCGCTCCCTGAACCAGGGCGATACCATGATCTCCATGAGCAGCGACCTTACCCGGGGCCGGGTTCCGGGAAATGTCCCATACGGTACAATTACCACCATCACGGAGTCACCTCTCCGGTTCGGGCTGATCTATACAGGTACGGATGACGGGAACATTCACCGGTCATATGACGGCGGATATAGCTGGGAACAACTTAATCAGGTATCTGCTCCCGAGCCTGTGAAAAAAGGATCAAAATCAAAACCGATGCCTTTCAAACTCGAAACAAACCAACTATGGGTCAGCCGGGTAACAGCATCCCGGCACAAGGAAGGCCGTGTTTACCTGGCCCTGAACGGCTACCGGTACGACAACTTCTCACCCTATCTCTACCTGAGCGATGACTATGGCGTTTCCTGGAAACGTATAGGGATGAGTCTTCCCCAGGAACCAGTGAATGTGGTGAGGGAAGATCCCAAAGATGAAAACATTATTTACGTGGGAACGGATGGCGGTCTTTATGTGAGTTATGATATGGGTGCGGGCTTCATGGTCTGGAACGGCGGGATGCCGCGTTCCGTTCCGGTGCATGATATTGCAATCCAGCAACGGGACAACGAGATCGTACTGGGCACGCATGGCCGCAGTTTGTATGTGTCCAAACTGGATGATATCCAGCAACAGCGAAAAGATCCGGAATGGATCAAAAAGAAAATGGAAAAGCAGAAACACAGCCCTGCCCCGGGGGCAAAAGTGGATGACGAATAACCTTACATAAAAAACAGGAAGCCGCCTTTAGAGACAGCTTCCTGTTTTAAAAATAATAATTATTTTTTCTTTCGACGGAGCAAGATAAACAACAACAACCCCGCGAGTAATACTCCTCCCCCTATATAATAATAGAGTGTATAATCCTGCGGCTCCCGGTCCATTCCCTTGTCGATATTCTGTTCGGTATCCTTGATGTATTTATCGATAAAAGGGAACGAAGGATTCATCTCCTTGACATCGTCAAATTTTTCAAGCGCCTTTTTATAGCGCTCTTCATCAAACAGGTCCATGGCCTCTTCAAAGGCAAGGGAGATATCACTCATAGAGGGTCTGAGCTTTTCCTTGCGGATAAATTCCTTGACAATGGTGGTGGGAACGATAAAGTTCATTCCCTGTACTTCCTGTCCCCGTTGCTGGTCAATACTGCCGAACGTGGCCAGCCCGATGACCTCGCCGTATTCATTCATCACCGGTCCACCGCTGTTTCCGTGGGTGATCGAAGCATCGGTCTGCAACACTTCCCAGCCGTCCTTCATATTCTTCCGGGCGCTCACAAGTCCGCGGGTCAGCGTAGCCTCCGAAATCGATTCTTCCGAGATCAGCGGATGAAAAGTGGCAACGGCCGGGTAACCGAGTACATATACCTGGTCGCCCACACGCATTTCCTTATCATCTCCCACCCGAATGGTCGGGTATTCGTGTTTTCGCTGAAGCTTGAGGATGGCTACATCCTTTCCCGGGATCGCCGCGCCCTGGGTAACAAGCCGGGCAGGTATGTTCATCGGTTTGATCACACCCCCCTTTCCTGATATGCCCAGCATCACGCTAAACTCCTTATCGATCTTGCCTACTTCCAGTGTCTGGGAAAAATACCAGCTGTTGGCGGCAGTAAGATCCTTTTTTTCATCTTCGGTAAGCTTGCGACCCATGGATTTTTCCAGGTCCTTTACATCCTGCTCCATGATCTCCTGGAAAGCCTGTTCGGCGAAACTCTGCTTGGTTGTCTCATCGTTTTCATCCACCACATGCGCATTGGTGATCACATAACCATCGGGTGTGATGATAAATCCCGAGCCCACCATGGTGGTGTTGAGGTCCCGGGATACCCGCTCGTTGCCCCGGGTCATATACTTCTCAATATTCTGGCTGAATGCCTTGATATAGGTACTCCAGAATAGATCGGTCGTAAATGTCCCGGCTGCTTCCAGCTCGTCACGCACCTGCTGGGCAAGCACCCCGAGGGCTTCTTCATCGATGGCCGGCTGAATGGCCGTAACGGTTCCTTTGAAAGTGGCCAGAACCATCACGGTGCCGGGTTTGTTCCGTTCCGCGATCTGGACCGGTGTGAGTTTCTGGGCAAATGATGCAAAGGCTGCAAGCAGGGGCAGGATAAAAAAACATTTTCTCATACTGTTTGGTTTTGGTGAATTGGAACAGCAGAATAAAGTTAATTCACTATCGGGAATATTTTACATGATCTCCGGCAGGATCAGAAGGCGCGGAATCGCTCATGACAGGCTTTTTCCAGCATTTCCCGGTCGTCCGGATGGGCGATGCTGATCAGATCACGGGCCCGCTGCCGCATGTTTTTCCCAAACAGGTACGCAGTTCCGTATTCGGTTACCACATAATGGATATGTCCCCGCGTGGTGACCACCCCTGCACCGGGTTTCAGGTAAGGCACGATCCGGCAGACACCTTTAGAAGTGCGGCTGGTGAGCGCGATGATGGGTTTCCCGCCTTCACTGAGGGCAGCCCCCCGCATAAAGTCCATCTGGCCGCCGATACCGCTGTATTGCATCGTACCGATCGAATCGGAACAAACCTGCCCGGTGATATCCACCTCGATCGCGCTGTTGATGGCGATCACTTTGGGATTTCGACGGATCACATGAGGGTCATTGACGTAGTCGATATCAAGGAATACAAAAGCCGGGTTGTCGTGCACATAATCATATAACCGGCGGGTCCCTACGGCAAACCCGGTGACAGTCTTGTTCGGATGTATCTTCTTCTGGGAGTTGTTGATTACATCCTTGTCGAACAGGTCGATGATGCCATCGCTGCACATTTCTGTATGCACTCCAAGGTTTTTATGACTGTACAATGATTTCAGCACCGCATCAGGTATCGTCCCGATCCCCATCTGCAGGGTACTGCCGTCCTCGATCATCCCTGCGATGAGTTTGCCGATCCGCAGTTCATCTTCACCCACTTTGGCGCCGTAATCAACTTCGGGCAATTCTTCCTCATGATAAACCATGTGGGTAAACCGCTTGGTATGGATCTGGCTGTCGCCATGGGTCCGCGGAACCCGCGGGTTAACCTGCGCAATGATATGTGTGGCCGTATTCACGGCGCTCCGGGCAATATCCACTGACACACCGAGAGAACAATAACCGTGCTGGTCAGGCGGGGAAACCTGGACAATCGCGACATCAATCTTCAGTTCCCTCCGGAACAGGTCGGGAATATCGCTGAGGAATACGGGGATAAAATCCGCACGGCCCTCGTTAACTGCCTGGCGTACCGTTTTGGAAACAAACATGCAGTTGATATGAAAAGAATCGGCATACTCCGGTTTCTCCACTTCAATATCTCCCTGAACAGTGATAAAGGTCAGCTCCACATTCCGGAGCTCGGGGGCCCTTTTGGCCAGTTCCCGCATCAGGTACAAGGGCGTTTGGGCACTGCCATGAACAAATACCCGGTGACCAGACTCAATCACCGACAAAGCTTCTCTCGCGGATGTATATTCAACAGGTAATCTCATGCGGCAAAAGTATCGGGTATTCTACCCGGAGAAGATGACATTATTTATTCAAAAGGTTGACAAGGATCAGGAAAATTAACGGGTTACCAGCCATTCCAGCGCAAGCTCATAGCCCTTCAGCCCCAGCCCGAAAATACTCCCCGCCGCTTTACCGCTTACATGCGAGATCTTCCTGAATTCTTCCCGCGCATGAACATTGGAGATATGCACTTCCACCACAGGTGTCCGGATCGCAGCGACCGCGTCGCCTATGGAAACAGATGTATGGGTATAACCTCCGGGATTCAGGATGATCCCGTCGTGATCAAATCCGACACGCTGAAGCTCATTGATAAGCTCCCCCTCCACATTGCTTTGGAAATACGATATCTCGGTACCAGGATATTTGCTTCGAAGTGTTTCCAGGAATTGTTCAAACGGCTGGTTGCCGTATATGTCCGTTTCCCGCCTGCCCAGCAGGTTCAGATTGGGGCCGTTAATGATTGCGATCTTCATGACCCGAATATAAATCAAATAAAAAAGCTGCCGAAATCGGCAGCTTCTCGTATAAGATGAAACGGTTTATTGGTTTTTTTCAGGCCCGTGGTTTGAATCCGCAGGAGATCAGTACACAGTTACAATCGGGATGGTTTTCACCAGTACCCTGTCGTGGTAGAAATTCACTTTCCGGACTGATTTATCCTTTGGTACCACCGCCATCGACACTGGCACTTTGACTTCTTCACGGGCACCCTCCCGCTTGACATTGAAATAGACATTCAAATTTCCATCCACCCACTGGGTCTTTCTGAATTTGACCTGGTATACATTGTGTTTTGTTTCAACTTTAGCGGCAAGTACCATCTGCTCCTCAAACCTTGGACGAAGAACTGAATCGTGCTCAGGTTCAAAATCCCTTTCAAACACGTCTTCGCTTGTCACCACCCAAAGATTAAAATCTGTGTAATCGATGGTGTTGTTCCGAAGTTTGTACCCGGTCAGTTCAATCACATCCGTTGCAAATCCCCCCCCTGTTTTTCCGTTGCTGAATGCGGACAGGATAATTCCAGCCACCAGCATTCCAATTATCTTTTTCATGGTTTAAGGTTTATAACACAAAGGAACGACAGGGGAAAAACCGGAAAAAGCGCAGGGTGTATCAATTGTCATTTTCCCGTACCGGATTGTATTGGTTCGCATGAACCGGAAACGGGAAATAGCAGCAAATAAAAATGGATCCCGAAAAAAAGCAACCAGGACCAACCCGCTTAACCTGTTGATTTACAAGGTAAATAATCCTGGAATTCTCCCCCGATGATCAATTCATATTTTCCCTGATCATTGCCAGGAAATCATCAAACAGGTAGCGGCTGTCGTGCGGTCCCGGAGTGGCTTCGGGGTGGTATTGCACGGAGAATGCGGGTTTACCCTTGACCCGGATACCCTCTATGGACTGGTCGTTGAGATTTACGTGTGTGATCTCAATATGTGAGGCTTTTTTTACCGCTTCGGGATCTACCCCAAAACCGTGGTTCTGGGTGGTGATCTCAGACCTGCCTGTGATCACATTTTTTACCGGATGATTCAACCCGCGGTGACCATGGTGCATTTTGAAAGTGGGGATATCGTTGGCCAAAGCCAGCAGCTGATGCCCCAGACAGATCCCGAATACCGGTTTTTCTTCCTGAAGGATCTGTTTCAGGGTTGATACGGCATAATCCATCGGGGCCGGGTCGCCGGGTCCGTTGGAAATGAAATACCCGTGGGGGCCAAAGGCCTTTACCTCCTCCAGCGGGGTACGGGCGGGAAACACTTTAACAAACGCGCCACGATCGACCATACACTGCAGGATATTTCTTTTCACTCCATAATCCATCACCGCGATCCGGATCGGTGATCCCGCATCACCCATTTCATAAGTTACCGGAGTGCTGACCCTCGAGGCCAATTCCAGCCCGTCCATATTCGGTGTTTCATCCAGTTTCTTCTTTAAAACAGCCAGGTCGGTGGTCTCGGAAGAGATGATGCAGTTCATCGCCCCTTTTGTCCGGACATGAGCCACCAGCGCACGTGTATCGACCCCTTCGATCGAAACAATTTTATTTGCCTTCAGGTATTCGTTGAGAGAACCGTTGGCCATTTTGCGGGAATACTGATCTTCGAGGTTGCGGCCGATCAGCCCGCTGATCTTGACCGAATCGCTTTCCACATCCGCTTCCTTCACCCCGTAATTCCCGATATGGGCACTGTTCATGATCAGGATCTGACCGAAATAACTGGGGTCAGTAAACACTTCCTGGTAACCGGTCATACCGGTGTTGAAACATATCTCGCCGGTGGTGGTTCCGATGGCGCCAAAAGCCTGCCCGTGGGCAACGGTTCCGTCGGCCAATAATAAAACTGCTGAGATGGGGGAATTAAGCATGGTATACTGGATTTGTCCTTTTTATCACAGGCGCCGGCCCCGGACAAATTCCGCAAATGTAGGATGGAAAAGGCTATTCCCGGGAAGATTTTTGCAACAGTTTTACACAGTTTTCCCGGATCCCCGTTCCGGGCCCTTTTTCCCACGGAGAAATTTTTCGCGTATCACATCCTGTACATGCACCCCGCTGATCTTACTTTCCAGCCAGGAGATCACATCCAGGTATGCAAAGGCGCGGGACTCCAGCGGGTTGCCTTCGTATTCACGGAGGCGGACTAGCAGTTTCTGGAATTCGGGCTTCAGGGCATGCGCTCCTATTTTAAAAGACCGTCGCAGAAACGTAAACATGGCTTCCTCTACTTTGCTCAGGTTTTCCATCCGGGCCATATAACGGTACACAGATTTGATCAGGTATTCAAGCAGATCAAAATTGCCTAGCTCATAATGCGCGATCAGGTGAAGCAGCCGGGCATAACACTGCAGGTCGGTACGCAGATCGCCTTTGCGATTGATGATCCGGTTGAGGTAATCGATCGCCTTTTCATGGTGGCCGCTCCCGAAATAAAGGGAGGCGATCTTGTAATAAAAAACCAGGACCCTGTGGGTGTCCAGGTAATGCCCGTATTCTTTCAGCATCCGCTCCAGGAAAGGAACCAGCCGCAATCCCTTGGAGAACTGACCTTGCAGAAAATATAAATTGATCCTGGAAGTATAGAGGTACTGGTAAGCCAGGATCCGGTTGTTTTCATTGTCCGCAACCTGTTTTAATCTTACAAAATGTTCGAATTCCCTGATGCTGCGGGAAAGCCGGTCGGCTTTCAGCAGGTTAAATTCGGCACTCATCCGGTTATGGTACCCTTTAATATAAGCAGCCGTTTCCACCTTCAGGAGTTCCGGAAAACTGGCGAACAGCTCCACCCACTTTTGCGAATAACGATAATACTGCAGGTAATCCTGCCGGATAAAAGCATACCATACATAGCTTTGGTAGAGGTACAGCCGCTCATAAAACCCCCTGGCATGCAGGGCCCCAGGTGGAAGATTTTGTTCAAAAAACGAAGCCACACTGCGGAGATCCTTTTGATTGCGGGCATGACCGTTACTGAGATACCAACTGTAAAGCTGGAGGGAAAGGCTGGAAAGCCGGTTGACCTTTGAAAGCTCTTCATTTACTGATTCTGATTCTTGAGAAAGCCGGTCGGCGCGATCCTGCAAGCTGCGGGTGATATAAAGACCCTCAATCTTTTTCTCAAAAAACAGCGCCTGCTGAAGGTAGGTGAGTTGCTGGTACTCCGATGCCGTTTCCTTAAGACGGTCAAGCACTTTGAGACTTTGAAGATACAATCCCTTATTGAACAGGATCCGTGCATGATCCATCAGTTCATGCAGGTGGATATCGATATTTCCCTCCTCCCTGATCAGGCGGAGACTGGAAAGGATCTGGCGGTACAGGTGTGCCCGGATATTGGAAAGCTGTTGCTTCCGGATACTCTTGGTTCTTTTCAGCAATTGCTGCTCATCATATTCCTGCATCCGGTCCAGTGCATCAAACAACTGGATGATTTTAAGATCATCCGCAGATGTGTTTCGCTTGACGTATAGCTTGAAATTCCGTTTTTCACTCTTTCTGAGTGACTTTACCAGCTGAAACAAGCTATCCGGGGAGCGATTGGGCATCGTAATTAAAATGTTTAAAATGCAGGACTGTCAAGGGTTTTAGCGGACCGAAGGCGGTTTACAAACCGTAATTTATTATCAATTTTGATTTTACCCGACGCGTCCCCGCAGGTAATTTGCCGGGCAGGATGTTTATGGACTGAAAAAAAGCAAGCGATACAAAAATAAGCAGCCTGCATTTCTATTCTTATACCATTATCAAATTATTATGGCGGAAGGCAACGTACGGATTTTTGACACCACCCTTCGCGACGGCGAACAGGTGCCCGGATGCAAACTGAACAGCCGGGAAAAACTCAAACTGGCTCTTGAACTGGAGGAGCTTGGCGTCGATATCATCGAAGCGGGATTCCCAATATCTTCCCCGGGAGATTTTGAATCGGTCAGGCTGATCGCTGAAGCTATGAAACATACGATCGTTTGTGGGTTGAGCCGGGCAGTTCAAAAAGATATTGAAGTTGCGGCACAGGCACTGAGAAAAGCCGCACGGCCCCGGATCCATACCGGTATCGGTACTTCTGACTTCCATATCCGGTCCAAATTCAATTCCAACCGGGAAGAAATCCTGGCACGTGCAATCCAGTGTGTGAAGTGGGCCCGGAACCATACCGATGATGTGGAATTTTACGCGGAAGATGCGGGTCGTACGGACAATGAGTATCTCGCGCGGGTCATTGAAGCTGTGATCAGGGCCGGTGCCACCACTGTAAACATTCCCGATACAACCGGGTATTGCCTCCCCCACCAGTATGGTGAAAAGATCGCCTACCTGGTAAATCATGTCGCCAACATTGACAAGGCAGTGATCTCCTGTCATTGCCACAATGACCTCGGGCTGGCCACCGCGAACTCGATCGCGGGTGTCATCGCCGGGGCCCGTCAGATTGAATGCACGATCAACGGGCTGGGCGAACGGGCCGGCAATACAGCCCTTGAGGAAGTGGTTATGATCATCAACCGGCACAAACACCTGGGCCTGCATACACATGTCAAAACCCCCCTGCTGAACCCCCTGAGCCGGCTTGTTTCTGAAACCATGCGCATGCCTGTACAACCCAACAAAGCCATTGTGGGAAGCAACGCATTCTCACATTCATCAGGAATTCACCAGGACGGTTTCCTGAAGGATTCGCAGACTTACGAGATCATCAATCCGGAGGAAGTGGGCGCCGACAGTTCCAAAATTGTACTTACAGCACGCAGCGGTCGCAGTGCCCTTGCTTACCGGTTCCAGAAACTTGGTTTCCAGTTCGACCGGAACGATGTGGATATCCTTTACAGTGAATTCCTCAACGTGGCCGACAGCAAAAAGGAAGTCGGGGATACGGATCTTGAAAAAATGGCCAAAGCATACCAGTCCCGTGCCGCCGTTGCCTGATTATATTAACACAAATGGGAAAGACATTATTTGAGAAGATCTGGGAAAAGCATGTGGTCCGAACCATTGAAAACGGGCCATCCGTCCTCTATATCGACAGGCATTTTATCCATGAAGTAACCAGCCCCCAGGCTTTTGCAGGGTTGCGCAAAAGGGGGATCGGGGTTTTCCGGCCTGCGCAAACCATCGCAACCGCCGACCACAATGTACCCACCCGCGACCAGCACCTCCCCATCCGCGAAGAGTTGAGCCGCAAACAGGTGGAAGCGCTTATACGTAACTGTGAGGAACATGGCATCGAGCTTTACGGACTGGGTCATCCTTACCAGGGGATCGTACACGTGATCGGTCCGGAACTGGGAATCACCCGGCCGGGGATGACGATCGTATGTGGAGACAGCCATACCTCCACCCACGGAGCATTTGGCTCCATAGCGTTCGGGATCGGAACCAGCGAAGTGGAAATGGTGCTGGCCACCCAGTGCCTGCTCCAGGAGCGGCCGAAACAAATGCGCATCAACGTGGATGGCACATTAAAAAAAGGGGTAGTATCCAAAGACATCGTACTCTATATCCTTTCCAGGATCTCGGCCAGCGGGGCCACCGGGCATGCGGTTGAATTCGCAGGCTCGGTCATCCGTTCCCTCAGCATGGAAGCCCGTATGACCATCTGTAACATGAGTATCGAAATGGGCGGCCGCTGCGGACTGATCGCACCGGATGAAACGACCTATGCGTATATGAAAGACCGCCCGTTCGCTCCCAAGGGAGCCGACTGGGAAAACCACCTCGAAGAATGGAAGACACTCTACTCAGACGGGGATGTCCGGTTTGACAAGGAAATCTTCATCAACGCCGATGATATTGAACCCATGATCACCTATGGAACCAACCCGGGGATGGGAATCGGGGTTACGGAAAAAATTCCAACCCCTGATAAAGTTCATGAAAGCGACCGGCCGGGCCTGGTCAAATCCCTTTCCTACATGGGGCTTGAACCTGGGCGCCCGATCCGGGGACAAAAAATAGATTATGTATTTATCGGGAGCTGCACCAATTCCCGCATCGAAGACCTGAGACAGGTAGCTTCATTTGTGAGAGGGAAAAAGAAAGCCGCAGGCGTGGAAGTATGGATCGTCCCCGGAAGCAAACAGGTGGAAGCCCAGGCCATTCGGGAAGGAATCGACAAAATATTTGAAGAAGCAGGGTTCCGGCTGCGGCAACCCGGTTGCAGTGCCTGCCTGGGCATGAACGAAGACAAGATCCCTTCCGGGAAATATTGCATCAGCACATCAAACCGGAATTTCGAAGGGCGCCAGGGCGCCGGGGCAAGGACCATGCTGGCCAGTCCGCTGACCGCAGCAGCCGCTGCGATAACCGGTGAAGTATCTGATGTACGAGAATTGCTGAATTGAAAACCGATACCTGAAGAACTATTGAAATGAAAAAATTTGAAATCATAACAAGCCGGTTTGTTCCCCTGCCGATTGAAAATATCGATACGGACCAGATCATCCCGGCGCGGTTCCTGAAAGCGACCACCCGCGAGGGGTTTGGGAAAAACCTGTTTCGTGACTGGCGTTATGAGTCTGACGACGAAACCCGCCCGGAAACGGGATTTCCGCTGAACGACCCGGCATACAGCGGACAGATCCTTGTTGCCGGACGTAATTTCGGATGCGGTTCATCCCGCGAACATGCGGCCTGGGCCATCCATGATTACGGATTCCGTGTGGTGGTATCCAGTTTCTTCGCCGATATTTTCCGGAACAACGCCCTGAACAACGGATTGCTCCCGGTACAGGTAAGCCCTGCATTCCTTCAGAAAATATTTACCCGGGATGCCCGCACCATGCTTATGGTCGACCTGGAAGCGCAACTCATCCGGATCTGCGAAACCGGGGAAGAGGAAAATTTTGAGATCAATGAATATAAAAAGACCTGCCTGCTGAACGGGTATGATGATATCGATTACCTCCTGAGCATCCGCAAAGAGATCGAACAATTTGAAACCCTTTGAATAAAAGATATATGCATAAAAAAATCACAGTGATTGAAGGAGACGGGATTGGTCCGGAAGTAACGCAGCAAGCGGTCCGTGTGCTGAACGCCGTGGCTGAACAATTCGGACACCGGTTCGAATACAAATACGGATTGATGGGAGCCGTTGCCATTGATCAAACCGGTTCCCCGCTTCCTGACGAGACCCTTGAAATCTGCCTGGACAGCGATGCCATCCTGTTCGGGGCGATTGGCCATCCCCGCTATGACAACGATCCGTCAGCCCCGGTAAGACCTGAACAGGGATTGCTGAAGCTGAGGAAATCGCTGCAGCTCTTTGGAAATATCCGCCCGATCCACACCTATCCTTCCCTGCATTACCTCTCCCCGCTCCGGTCGGGAAAACTCCGGGATGTGGACTTTATCATTTTCCGGGAACTGACCGGCGGTATCTATTTCGGCGCGAAAGAATCCTCGGCAGACGGCAACCGGGCCAGCGACGACTGTGTGTATACCCGCGAAGAGATTGAACGGGTCGCGCATCTCGCATTCGGTTATGCCCGGAAACCCGGGCGAAGAAAAAAACTCACGCTGGTAGATAAGGCCAACGTACTGGAGACCTCCCGCCTTTGGAGAAAAGTTGTACAGGATGTGGCTCAGGGATACCCCGATGTAACGGTGGATTATATGTTCGTGGACAATGCCGCCATGCAGATCCTGCTAAACCCGGCCCAGTTCGATATCATACTTACCGAGAACATGTTTGGGGACATCCTTAGCGATGAAGCCAGTGTACTCAGCGGGTCACTCGGGCTGCTTCCTTCTGCCTCGGTAGGAAACGGAACGGCCTTGTTCGAACCCATTCACGGATCCTACCCTCAGGCAGCGGGTAAGGATATCGCAAATCCCGTTGGATCAATCCTCTCCGCGGCCATGATGCTCGACTATTTTGAAATGCCGGCCGAAGCCGGGGTAGTACGGGAAGCCGTTGCCTGGACCTTATCCAACGGGCTGGTGACAAAAGATATCGATTCAGTGAATTTTTATTTCACCTCCACCATCGGGGAACTGGTGGCGGATTATATCAGTACGCAGTCATCCGGACCTATCAAAAAAGACAATATCGAATTACGCAAATCCACCATTATTTAAGAAAGAGGAACGAACCACCCTTCGTATTCCCCGAAATAATTATTGCTTGCAAAGTTCTTTGGTTGATGATTTTCTACAATGGACCACTCTTCAGCCCCAAGGTGCGTGTTTATTGTCCGGACCGGACTATAAATAATTTTTTATTCAAGGATAATAAAAACGCATTCTGCCGCCCGGTCATCAGCCTGATTCTGGCAGCGTTATATTCTTTCTTAAACAACGGGAGTACGGCGGCCCGGTATGCCTGAACAGAAAATGCCGGGTAAACAATCTTTAGACGTTGCGCAACCCTTGTGTTTGCAGATGGCTCTTAACGAAAAGGGGTCGTGAATTATGAAAATAGCAGTCCTGTTTACTTTACACCACCGGCTCCTGCTGACTCAGGCAATGAAAACTTCCCAGACCCCAGATGATATCAGTGGAATCGATCCCGACGACATCCCGGCCGGGAAAACATTCCTGGATGATGCGAAGCGCTTTTTCGTCACGGGGTGACCGGAAAGTGGGTACGATCACCGATTTGTTTGCGATATAAAAATTGGCATAGGAACAGGGCAGCCGCTGGTCTTCGTAAACCAGTTCCTCCGGCATCGGGAGCTCCACAATATTGAGCTGTTTTCCGTTCAGCAGCCGCATGGATTTGAGCTGGCTAAGGTTATGCTGGAGCAGGGCGTAATTTTCATCTTGCCGGTTCTCCTCGATCACGGTGATCACCGTGTCCTCATTTACAAAACGTACCGTGTCATCAATATGGCCGTCGGTATCATCCCCCACGATGCCCTCATCCACCC
>JBMSNP010000060.1:0-19352 GCA_049421765.1 Chitinophagaceae bacterium | reverse complement strand
GGCGAATCTCACTTTGTTTCTGGGGAGGAATCGCATTGAAACAACCACCACAGGCATCCCGCTCAACAGGCACTACTGCCAGCCCGTTGCGGTAGCTTCGACGGATCTTCTCATACCCGGCCAGGAGTCTTTCATCCACATGCTCGCGGGCATCAGCAGCCATCTTGTTGAAATGCTTTTCCTCTTTCTCGTTGGCGGCAATGATTTTTTCCAGTTCACCTTTCTTGGTGGATAATACGCTTTCCTTGGCGGCAATGTTCTTTTTTGCCTTATCCAGCAATACGGCTTTCTCTGCAATCTCTTCCGTAGCGTCCTTGATATGTTTTTCCGCGAGTTTCATCTCCAACTGCTGCATCTCGATTTCTTTGTTAATCGCCTCGAACTCGCGGTTATTTTTCACATTGGTACTTTGCTTCTCGTACTTTTTCACGAGACCTTCCGCTTCCTTGATGGCGTTCTTCCGCTGCTCAATGAACTCCGTGACCCCGTTGATCTCTTCTTCGATCCTTGTCTGACGTGCGTGAAGCCCCTGGATCTCGTCTTCCAGGTCGGCCACTTCCATCGGCAACTCTCCTTTCAGGATCCGCAGTTCATCCAGTTTGCTTTCGATTTTCTGAAGGGTGAGAAGAGAGGTAAGTTTTTCTTCTACTGAAAATTCTTTGACGTTTGCCATGCTGCGTTTAAAATTTCTTGTTAACTGTTCAGGGCACCCTGCACCTCATCACCGACCCTCCCCGGTTACCGTAAGAAATAATGGACCGGGTTGGTTTTCACCCCTGTTTTAAGGACGGCAAAGGTAGGGAAATTTTGCTGCAGAAGTTCCTGTAACAGATCGATCGTATACTGCTCGCTTTCAAAATGGCCGACATCGCAAAGCAGGAGGCGGTCGTTGGCATCAAAAAATTCATGGTACTTGATATCCGCAGTAACATAAGCCTCCACCCCTACAGATAATGCGTTGAATATCAGCGAACTTCCCGCTCCTCCGCAAACAGCCACCTTTTGTACAGGTCTTCCAAGGAGCCGGGTATGCTTTATCACCGGTATGCCAAAAACTGATTGAAGCCTTCCCAGGAATTCATTTTCGGGTAAAGGCCGGGGCAGGCTGCCCACCAAACCCGACCCGATCCCGGGGTTTTGGTTGGTGAGGGCGATCATGTCGTAAGCGACCTCCTCATAAGGATGTGCCTGGTGCAGGGCTTCCAGGATTCTCTTTTCAGCCCATGCCGGCAGTATTACCTCAATCCGGATCTCCTCTTCCTGGTGTCTTTTTCCGGGTTCTCCTACAAAAGGGTTGCTTTTTTCATTCCCCCGGAAAGTACCGGTTCCTGTTGTATTAAAACTGCATTCGCTGTAATTGCTGATATGCCCGGCCCCGGCAGCGAAAAGCGTATCGCGGACCCGGGCAGCTTCTGCGACCGGAACAAAAGTGTAAAGTTTTCTCAGCGTGTCGGGCCGCGGATTCAGAACAGTTCGTTGTTCCAGACCCAGCCGGTCGGCGATCCGGCCGTTCACTCCGTCGGAAACATTATCCAGGCTGGTGTGAATCGCGTAAATGGCAATATCGTTCTTGATCGCCGCGATCACGGTACGCTCCACATAATTGCGGCCGTTGATCTTTTTCAGCCCGCTGAAAATGATTGGGTGATGTGCCACGACCAGGTTGCATTTTTTTTCAACAGCTTCCAGAATCACATCTTCGGTGGCATCGAGTGTGCAGATGATCCCGGTGCATGCCTGTGCAGAATCACCCGTAAGCAGACCACAGTTGTCATATTTTTCCTGTAAAGCGGGATGAGCCCTTTGCTCCAGGAAAGAAATAATTTCTTGAATCTTCATACGGGAAAGTTAAGAATTTGATTCGGTACGTGTCCGGGTGCAGGCTGCAATCATTATCTTTAGTCATGGCGATGAATTTCCGGAATAACCGGCTGATTTTTCAGGCGATCAAGAATCTCTTAGGGAAAAAACCTTCGGATGTGATCAGCCCGTACGAATGGGCAAAAGGAGCCTGGCGTCTCCGCGTCTCCGTGGCCAGAGAGATTCGGTCTGTCTCCCTGATGTTTGTGGGGGTTTTATCTGCCGGGTTCGGGTTACAGGGTTTTCTGATACCCAACAAACTGATCGATGGCGGGGTGATGGGTATTTCTCTTCTTTTAAACAAACAAACGGGTATCTCCCTTTCATTGCTGATCATTATGATCAACCTGCCCTTCATCCTGCTGGGCTCCCGGCAGATCAGCAGGATATTCAGCCTGAAAAGCATCGTGGCTATCGCCTTACTCGCGGTAGTAGTTGCTTTTTTCCCTTACCCCCATGTAACCAACGACAAACTGCTGGTTGCCGTATTCGGAGGGTTTTTTATCGGAGCCGGGATCGGTCTTTGCATACGCGGGGGTTGCGTGATTGACGGCACCGAGGTGCTGGCTATTTTTTTAAGCCGGAAAAGCACGCCGTCGGTTGGTGACTATATCCTGGTTTTCAACATCATTATATTCTCAGTGGCGGCCTATCTCCTCAATATAGAAACAGCTCTTTATTCCATCCTGACCTACCTGGCCGCCTCCAAAACAGTTGACTTTATCCTTGAAGGGATAGAAGAGTATACGGGCGTAACCATCATTTCCTCGCACAGCAGCGAAATTGCCGCCGTTATCCGTCAGAAATTGGGCCGGGGGCTCACCATATATTCCGGAAAAAGGGGATACGGCAAGCGGGGGGCATCAGACGGCGGAATGGATATCCTTTTTACCGTGGTTACCCGTCTGGAGATCAGCCGGCTGAATACAGAAGTTGAAAAGATCGATCCCCATGCTTTTATTGTCATGCAAAGCATCCGGGACACCAAGGGGGGGATGGTCAAGAAAAAACCATTGCACTGAACCGAACCGGTGTGTCAAAATCATGAACCGTCATATCAAAAACTTTTGTAATTTCCCTATCCCTGCATGCTTTCTCAGATGAAAGATCGGGCTGTTCCCACCCTTTGGATAGCTTTCTTATCCGTTTTTATTATTAAACCGAAGTATGCTAAAAAGAACGACAGGTCGTTTGCTTCTCAGCCTGCTGGTGATCACCGGCCTGGCCGGCACCCTAAACAATAACTCACTTTCCTCTGCCGAACGCAGATATGCAACCGGACTCATGAAAGACTCATATAAGGAATGCCTGAAGACCATAAACGGGTTGACCCCCGCCCAGTTTCGTTTTAAATCCGCTCCGGGCAGCTGGTCTGTCGCAGATTGCTTTTATCATCTTGTAATCACTGAAAGGGATCTTTGGTCAAACCTGGAACATGTCATGAAATCACCGGCCAACCCGGAGAAAAGAGCGGGTATCCGGCTGACGGATGATGAGATCGGAGACCTGGTATCAGACGGAATTCCAGGAATGAAGAGTTTTGGATGCCCGGATCGTCCAAAAGAAAACCTGCCTTCATTCGATGAAGCCATTGCAGAATTCAAAAAATCCCGGACAACGCGTATCAAATACATCAAGACTTCCACCGAAGATATGCGCAATCACGTGGTGCAAATGCCATTCGGGGCGATAGACTGTTACCAGCTCTGCCTGCTGATTGCCATGCACAGCAACCGGCACATCCGGCAGATGAATGAAATAATGAATCAGGCAGACTTTCCGGCAGGGACTACTGAAGCGAAAAAATAATTACGATCCCACAAGCTTTCCTGTTATTTTCCTGATACGATCTTTTCAAGCCAGATGAGCTTTCCCGTTGTGGTCATACCCGCCACCACAACACGGAACTGGCGTGTCCGGTCATTGTTGTAAAAGCTGAAAGGGATACGAGGATTGATATTATTTACAAATACCGAAGGTCGCCAGTCAAGCGTGATCCTGTGATCCGGAGCCCCTGTTGGCTGTTCAACCCGGTAATCGGGAGCATAAAATTCCCTGACAACTGAATACCCCTCATAAAAAAGCGTATTGGTCAGGCCTTCATTACCCTTGTAATCTTCGGGCTTTTTGGTATAAATGGAGAGCACCCCGCCCGGAGCATTCCCCCAGGCACCCGCCATTGAGCTGTATATTTTTACCAGGCTCACCTGATTTGCGGGGATCGTGGCGATAACCGACGCGTCCGTTTCAATTTCATTCAAAAAAAGCGTCATGGGTATATTACCCAAAGAACTTATTGAAGGGCCCTGCCTGTAAAAGATCCCATAATCCTGTCCATCTGAATTAACCGTAAGACCGTTTACCCTGAATTGCAAGTAATCAAAGATATTCATGTAAGGAAGTGCCTCGTCTGAATGCACCAGGTCGATCGCGCGCGTGGATTCCCCGCTGAATATGCCCGTTGTATACCGTTCATCAAGCTGCTCCATCGGAGTAGTCTTCTTCACTTTAATCGTGACGCCTTCCAGCAATAAACCCTTCGCCCGGGCGATCTCATCAAAGGCAGCCTGCCAGCCGGCTGCCTGGGGTACCTGTGTATGACGATCCGGGATCCCCTCGGAACCGGGCCAGGTAAATCCCTGCCGGAATGTATTTTCCCGGAGCTCTATATTGATGTACTGGCTTTTTTTCCCGCGCACATCGCTGAACAGGAGCAGCTTCTTTTCAAAAAATATCAGGGAGTCGATCAGGAAATTTCCATCCGCATCGGTTGTCAGCATCTGTGTGTTCCGCTTTTTCACCTGTGTATCGTTGATCATTAGCAGCAGTGGCTTGTCAGCAAAAGGTTTTCTGCTTCCCCGCAACAAAACCTTTCCGCCGATGGAAATGAAAGCCTGCTTGCCAGGAGCACCAGATCCGGTTTTCGGTATTTCCGTCCACCGGAATCTCCGCCAGCCATGGGTCATCATCAGCAGATCCGCGGCCATGCGTACTTCGTCATTATCCCCGGACAGGTAGTATGCGGGCTTGTGTACATAACCCGGCAGATCAGCCGTGAGGAGCAGATGGGTCAGGATGTTTTCCGATTTCATCCCTTCCGGTTCCATATCGGCATCTGTTACCGAGATGGAGAGACTGCCCTGGATGGTATCGGGAATGGATACACGAAACCGGTTCCGACCCCGGGGAGAAAAGTTGACCGTGTCTTCCAGGAGGGAAGCCGGTTGCAGGAATTCCCGGTTATTCACAAAGCACAGCCTTTCAGCCAAAGGCATGCCTGCCCGGTTAAATACCGTAAGCTGCAGGATCCCCGATGACAGGGTGCGCGTATCGATTACACCCTGGTAAGCCGTTTTACCCCCGGGAAATTCATGCCGAAGTACCACCTGGTGCTGCATCTGACCGATCATATACGCGGACTGAAAAGCAGGATCACCAACAGACTGGTTGATCTCAAAAAAGCTTCCCTGCGGGTGTGGGATCAGGGAGAAACTGATTCCCCGGGAAACCTGTTCGGGAAGTTCCAGTCGCTGTTGAAAAGGCTCCGTAATCACAGCTGTATATTTTTCTCCGGCAACTGGTTTTAATTCGAAAACACCCATGCCTTCATGTTCATCCGCAAAGACAGCCATCTCCTCCCCTTTTGAATTATATATTTTACCCTTTACGGAAGCAGGCAATCCGTTTGAATAGGCGGCTTTGAAAGCAATCATCCCCGAGAATCCGGCAACAAGGTTTCCGCCTTCAGGAAAAAATTGCACTTTGATTGCCGAGTTCATGGGGAGAGCCGTTTCCTTTTTCTTCCGGCCATAGATCCATATCCCTTTTTTGAAAATAAAATCGGTTGACCCTAATGCCATGGAAGGAGTGTAAGCCGAAACCGTGTACATGCCTGTTTCGAGGCTGTCCGGGATATCCAGTTGCCCGGCTGAGGTTCCGGCAAGTACGGGGAGGATGATCCGTTGCAGACCCGGTTGGCCGGGTCCCGACAATTCGACTTGCAGATTGCTGCTGATCGTGTCGGGAAGGTATTCCGAAGAAAGATAGGCCTTGAACCAGGCGGTTTCCCCGGCAGCATACTGGTCGCGGTCGAAATGCAGATAAACTTTTTCGATCGGGTGTTGCCGGGCCCATTCACGCAGGTTCTGTTCCGGTGTTTGAGCGCAGGTCAATATGGGAAGAAACAGGCCGGCCAGAAAAATAAACAGGGAATGGTTCTTTTTCATTGTATTTGAATATGTGAAGTTAACCCGCTGATAATAAACTTTAAAAATTCAACCGTGATGCCTGTCTTGTCGATTTTTGACGGGTTCCCCGAGGATTCCTTGCTCCGGCCCGGGATAATATGTATTTTGTGCAACTTATTCCCCTTTATGAAACCTATCCTCTATATTTCCTTTCTGCTCTGCACCCTCACCGGTTGTAAAAAAACCATCGAGAATATCCAGGAGGACCTTGTGATCAAGGCCATGACCGACGGACAGTGGGCTATCACCAGTTTTATTAAAAACGGGAGCGATATAACATCCACTTTTTCAAGCTACCGGTTCAAGTATTACAATAACCCGAAAAAAGTGGATGCGATCAATAGCGGCTCGGTGGAAACAACAGGAGACTGGGGCGGCAACTCAGCCGACATGACCACCTGGGCAAATTTCAGTACTGCTTCCTATCCCCTCACCCTGATCAACGGAACCTGGAATATTAACCGGAACAGCTGGACCTATGTTGAAGCCACGCAGACCGTGGGCGCAGAGATCTACCGGATGAGGCTTGACAAACAATAAGTTCCGGTTTCTTTTGTTTCAGTATCTTTGATCCGATCCGAACCCTTGTCGATTAAACATTTTACTGTTTTCCGTGTCTCAGATTTCCTGAATTTATTGTTCTGATAAGTAGTCATTAAGAGATTAATGAATTAGTTCATTATCAGTGATAAAATCGCTGTTTGAGGTATACTTTTTGCTTTAAAACAACGTTTTCAGAATGTATTATTAAAAAAAGTGCCTTTTGAGAAAGCACTACCACAATATCCTTACAAAACTAATTGTTTTACAATCTCTTATCCTGGGACCGGCCAACATGGCTTCCGGCCAAATCCCCGTCGCCGCATTCTCAGGATCCCCGGTTTCCGGCTGTTCCCCGCTAATTGTTTCATTCCAGGACCTTTCCACCGGAAATCCGACCGCCTGGAACTGGAATTTTGGAAACGGGAATACATCCACACTTAAAAACCCGACTGCCTCCTATTTTAATCCGGGTACGTTTACGGTAACCCTTACCGCGTCAAATGCAAACGGGGCCAATACGATTACCCGTACCCAGTATATAACGGTTTATGAAAACCCTACCGTCAATTTTTCGGCCAGTACCACCAGCGGTTGTTTTCCGTTGCGGGTACAGTTCCAGGATCTTTCCACTGCCGGTGCGGGCAATTCCATTGTTTCATGGCTTTGGGATTTCGGCAACGGGGTAACATCGACCCTGCCCAATCCATTTGCCAATTATACTTCGGCCGGTACTTATTCAGTGACATTGCGGGTGACGAACGACAAAGGATGCACCCGCGTCCTCAGCAGGACCAATTATATTACTGTAACCAATGGCGTTTCTGCAGATTTCACCCACACTTTGTCTACGGTCTGCCGCCCGCCCGCGGATATCACTTTTACCAATACTTCCACGGGACCACCCACATTGTCTTATCTATGGGATTTTGGCGACGGGAATTTTTCAACAAATCCCAACCCGGTACATACTTATACGGCTTCCGGCAGCTATATCGTTACCCTGGTCACAACAAGTACAGCGGGATGCCAGGACACTGCCCGGAGCTCACCTATTGTGATCGGGGGATTCACCACTTCATTTACTTATCCTCCCCAGGTTTGTGCGGGTGAAACGGCTGGTTTTACTAATACCAGCACCCCGGCACCTGTTAGTACACTTTGGAACTTCGGGGATGGTGGAACAGCCAGTACTACGAATGCCACCCATATATACAGCACGGCTGGGACATACCCGGTAACCCTGTACAATACTTATTCCAGCTGTATTGATTCAATTACCCAGAATATTACCGTGAATGCCAACCCGGTCGCTGATTTTACCGCACCAATCACTTCCAAATGTGAGCCCCCGCTTACCGTGAACTTCCAGGATTTGTCAACCGGCGGGGCAGTTAGCTGGGAATGGGATTTCGGCGACGGAGGCACAGCAACTACACAGAACCCGGCCCATACTTATACTTCATACGGCAGTTTTACCGTTACCCTGATCACAACCAACGCCGCTGGTTGCCGGGATACAATAGTAAAACCCGCCTTTATCATTCTCAGGAGGGCCGTGATCAGCATTCCCGGTCTTCCGGCCAGGGGTTGCATCCCCTTTACATTTGATTTCAACCCTACGATCACCTCGGTGGACGCAGTCACTTCCTATACCTGGGATTTTGGTGATGGCGGCAGCTCCACCCTGCCCAATCCCAGTCATACGTATACCGTACAGGGCACTTACGATGTGACCCTTACCATCACCACCAGTACAGGGTGTACCGACGATACGACTTTTGTTGATGCCATTCGAGTGGGTTCAAAACCAGTAGCAGATTTCAGCGCCTCGCCGATTCCGGTATGTGCGCACCAGCCGGTACAATTCACGGATCTGTCCGTTCCGGCCGATGAGTGGTCCTGGGATTTCGGTGACGGCGGAAGTTCCACCATGCAAAACCCGGTTCACTCTTATAACGACACCGGTTATTTCAGCATACGCCTGATCGCCACCAATAACGGTTGTCCCGACACAATTACCCGGAACAATTATATCTATGTACTGCCACCGATCGCTGATTTTGATATCACACCGGATTGCAGCAACCGGCTCCGGTTCAGTTTTACCGATCAATCCATCGTGCCATTAAGCTGGGACTGGGATTTCGGCGACGGTAATACATCGACCGTTCAGAACCCGGTACATATTTTCCCCGCACTCGGCACCTATAATGTCCGTTTGATTGTGAGAAACGGGGGATGCGCCGACACCCTTTTCCAAACCGTCCGGGCCGTGGACGAAAACCCGGATTTTACCGCCAATAACACCGTTGCCTGCCGGGTTGCGGATATCAGTTTCAACGCGATAAATATCAATACTGCCAATATCGCCAGCTATTTCTGGGATTTCGGCGACGGTGGAACGACCACAGTGACCACGCCGGGAGTCATCCACAGGTATATAAATTCCGGAACTTATACCGTTGTGCTGGTCACCACCGATATCAACGGTTGTACCGATACAAAGACCATTACCAACTATATCCGGATCAATGGTCCCGTCGCGCAGTTCTCGGCCACCAATGTAGCCGGGTGTACCGGTCTAACAACCACGTTCAATGACCTTTCTACCAGTGATGGAGTAAATGCGCTGACCAGCTGGGAATTTCAATTTGGAGATGGCAATATCCAGGTGTTCACTGCACCTCCCTTCCAGCATACTTATGCCACCACGGGTACTTTCTCTGTAAAGCTGATCGTGACCGATGCGTTGGGTTGCCGGGACAGTATCACCATCAGCAACCTGGTTACGGCTACGGACCCGGTGCCCGATTTCACATCACCTGATATCCAGACCTGCCCGAACGCAACGGTAACGTTTACCAATACCTCAACCCCCGCTGGCTTTACCAGTTTTTGGGACTTTGGCGACGGAAACTCTTCCACCGGCACATCCCCGACACATTCCTATGCCGCCACCGGTATGTATACGGTCAAGCTGATCATCACGGACAATTATGGTTGTATAGATTCCATAACCAAAAACAATTATATCGAAGTCGATGTGCCCGCGGCATCTTTCACCCTGAGTGATTCGGTGAGCTCCTGTACACCGTTGGAAGTCCAGTTCACCAATACCTCCACGTATTACAATGCATCTGTTTGGGACTTTGGCCCGGGACAAGGCAGTTCCACACTGACCAATCCTACCCATTATTTCAACGTAACCGGAACTTTCCCGGTCAAGCTTTTAATTACCAGTCCCGGCGGTTGCAAGGATTCCCTCACAAAATTTGTCACCGTGTATGATACGGCAGGTTCGCGACTGTCAGTTCTTCCGACAGGAGGCTGTGCCCCGCTTACAGTGAACCTGAATACATTTACAACGGGGCCCATTGTTTCGTATTTCTGGGACTTCGGGGACGGCAATACCCAGGTCACCACCACCCCCAATGTTTCGCATGTATATACCGCTTATGGAGACTGGGTTCCGCGGGTGATCATGGAAGATCCGTCCGGTTGTCAGATCCCAATGAAATCGATCGATACCATTTTTGCAATTGGGGCAATCGCCCGGTTCGGGCAGGATGACAGCCTTTTCTGTGATTCGGGTAATGTCAATTTCAGCGATTCCACATCATTCAACGACCCGGTGGTAGGCTACAACTGGTTATTTGGTGACGGGGGCAGTTCCGCCCAGCAAAACCCTTCTCATTTCTATGCCAGTCCCGGGCTTTACACCGTACAGCTGGCCATACGGACCCAAAGGGGCTGTACCGATACGATCACCAGGCCCGCCCTGATCGCCGTGGTGCAACGCCCGCTGATCGATATCGGCGGGGATTCGGTCCTCTGCATCAACAATTCACTTGTTCATTCAGGCCTTTTCATCCAGCCGGACACTTCGGTTGTGACCTGGTCCTGGACCTTCCCTAACGGAAATGTATCAACGCAGCAAAACCCGCCCGCGCAGACTTATTCGTCCGCGGGTACTTTTACGGTAACGGCTATCGCCACCAACAGCACGGGATGCCGAGACACCACCATACAAAGCCTGCTGGTTAACCCATTGCCGGTGGTGACCATGCCTTCCCAGATGACGGTGCAGAACGGGTTCCCGCAAACGATACCCGCAACATATTCGCCCAACACCGTTGCCTGGAGCTGGACCCCCACGGCCGGACTAAGTTGTACAAACTGTGCCACCCCGGATGCGGGCCCCAAATTCAAGACATTATACCAGGTCCGGTTCACGGATGATAACGGATGTACAAGCTTTGGCACCATCCAGGTGGATGTATTATGTAAAAACGCCAACCTGTTTATCCCGAACACATTTTCTCCGAACGGAGACGGGAGCAATGATATTTTCTATGCGCGGGGGAACGGGCTGGAACGGGTGAAATTGCTCCGGGTATTTAACCGCTGGGGAGAAGTGGTCTTCGAAAAACAAAACGTACCTGTCAACGATCCGACCGTAGGCTGGAACGGAAGCTACAAAGGAAACAAACCTATTGCGGATGTTTATATTTACCAGGCCGAAGTATTTTGCGAAAACGGCCAGCTGATCAAATTAAACGGCAATATCGCCCTGATCCTGTAACCTGAATGAAAATGAGGCGCACGATACGGCTGATTATTTTATTATTCCTTGGGGGAGCAACGCACCTGTCAGTAGCAGGACAGGATGTACATTTCTCCCAGTTTTTTGAAGCCCCCCTCTGGAGAAACCCATCCCTGGCCGGGATCTTTACCGGGGACATCCGGGTGCAAACCGTTTACCGCGATCAGTGGAACAACGTGACCGATGCCTACCGGACGGGTTCGGTGAATGCAGAGATCAAGATGCCTGTTGGGAAAGGCCATGATTTCGTTACGGCCGGGATGCAGGTATTATACGACCGGGCAGGTACCATAGCACTAACCACCACCCATGTATTGCCGGCGTTTAACTACCACAAATCACTCAGCCAGGATCGAAACAGTTACCTGTCACTCGGGTTCATGGGCGGATGGGTGCAACGCCGGTTTGATCCTTCCAAAGTAACCACCAACTCCCAGTTCAACGGTGGTGGAATCGGCGAAAATTTCCTGCATACCCAATACGGATATGCCGACGGAAGCGTGGGGATGAGTTACAATTCCAATCTCAGTACCAATCCAAACAACAATTATTATATCGGGGCTGCCTATCATCATTTCAACCGGCCGCGAAATACGTTTTACAGGAATGCGACGATCGAAGTGCAGCCCAAATGGGTGTTTTCCGGAGGGATCCGGCTGGGCATCACCGATTACGCTTATATCACCCTGATGGCCGACCACAGCCGGCAGGGCCGGTACCAGGAAACCGTAGCGGGCGGGTTATACGGTTTGAAACTGGGCGACGATCCCGATAATCCCCGGTATACGATCCATGCCGGAACCTTCCTCCGGTGGAACGACGCACTGATCCCGGTGGTCAAGCTGGATTATTCTCCCTTCTCCGTGGCTTTCAGCTATGATGCCAACGTCTCCAAACTCAAACCTTCCACTTACGGCCGGGGAGGTTTCGAAATATCCATCACCTATACAGGCAACAGAAAAGAGAAAGGGGAATACCTGCTCTGTCCCCGGTTTTGATTCCCTGGAGCCGGCTGTCATGACCCTGCGGAAACCAAAAGGAACCAAGAAATCACTTCCATAATGACTGTGAGAAAAGTTTTCAGATAAAATATTTTTAGAACGGGCCCGTGTGGTCTGGTACCCGGTTCTGCGGACGTCCAAAAAAATGACCCGCACCGAACAAGCAGGATGGAAATTTGTTATTTGAAATTATTCGAAATGACGGAAAGTCAACCTCCGACTTTTTTTAATAAAAAAATATACGATGCCCCTTTATCCAGGCCAAAAAGCACCCGATTTCTCGCTTTACGATGATAAAAAACAAAAAATCACCCTTTCGGAAAAAAGGGACCGCAATGTATTACTCCTTTTTTTCCCGCTAGCTTTTACAAGTACCTGCACGGAAGAGCTCTGTTCAGTTCGGGATAATCTCAGCTGGTACAACAATACAAACGCGGATGTTTATGGCATTTCGGTCGATTCGCTCCATTCCCTGGCACGTTTCCGGGAGGATTTGCAACTTAATTTCAGTCTGCTAAGTGATTTTAATAAAGAGGTGTCAAGGGCCTATGAAAGCATATATGAAAAATTCGGATTCGGGATGCTTGGAGTTTCAAAACGTTCCGCATTTGTGATTGACCAGGATGGAATTATCAGATATGCGGAAGTACTGGAAGATGCAGGCAAGGTTCCCGATTTTAAAAAGATCAACGAAACCCTGGAACTGCTTCGATAAAAATTCGTTAAAGAATTCGAGATATTTTACATAGATAAATGATTATCAATACGTTTATTATCTACGTAGATTTACGTTGTGCAGATAAAATTAATGGCCTACTTTTCGAATAATAAAAGTAAATTTGTTTCGTTGAGACGAATTCTGCCCATATTATCCATTATTCTGCTGATTGCCATTCAGTCACAGGCCCAGAATTCCCGGTCAATCCCGACTTCGGATGTACAGGACAGGATTGTCAAGCTTTACCCCAACCCGGCCACTACCTACATAACATTTGACCTTCAAAAAAATTACCGGTCCGGCCTGAACATTACCGTTTACAACGGAGTGTTGGGGAAGAAAGTTTATGAATCCGTGAACACGCCATCAAAGCTCACCGTTGATCTCAGCGATTTCAACCGCGGGGTTTATATCTATCACGTGATCGACCAGTCCGGGCGCATTATTGAATCCGGCAAATTCCAGGTTTCCCGTTAAAACATACTGATCTCATATTTATTGTACCTGTACCACCAGGAACTTGAGGTATTGGGTATTGTCCATACCGTGAATAACCGGATGATCGGCTGACTGGGTTTGGAATACCACCTGCCGGATTCGGCGGCGGGCATCGCGGGCTGCCATATCAATGATCTGCAGGAACAAATCTGGATGAACCAGGTTGGTGCAGGAAGAAGTGACCAGGAACCCGCCAGGCCTGACGAGTTTCATTCCACGAAGGTTGATCTCCTTATAACCGGTAATGGCTTTCTGAATCGTTTCACGGCTCTTGGTGAATGCAGGGGGATCCAGCATCACCACATCATATTGCCGCCCTTCTTTTGTCCATTGTTTCAACACATCAAAAGCATTGGCCGTTTCGAACCGGCAAACCTGGTCGAGTTTGTTCAGTTTCGCATTGGCATTGGCCTGTTCAACGGCCTGGGCGGAAATATCCAGCCCCAGCACGGAACGGGCGCCATAATGCGCTGCATGGATCTCAAATGTTCCGGTATAGGTGAATGCTCCGAGAACCTCCGCTCCCTTTACAATATGCTGTATGGCGCGGCGGTTGTCCTGCTGGTCGAGAAAATACCCGGTCTTTTGTCCGTTCTCCACATCCACATAAAAATTCAGCCCGTTTTCCCGGATGATGATCCGGGTGTCGAATGGAGCTGATAAAAATCCTTTTTGCTGAGGTAATCCTTCCAGTTCACGAACCGGCGCATCGTTACGCTCGTATATCCCCTTTGGTGAGAAAATGGTTTCAAGCGCCTTTACGATCGCGGGTTTCCAGGTGTCTATCCCCAGGGCCAGGGTCTGTAAAACGAAATAATCGTTGAATTTATCGATGATCAGTTGGGGAAGACCATCCGCCTCCCCGAACACCAAGCGGCAGTTTTCGGTATACCCGATTTTTTTCCGGTACTCCCAGCAAGCCAGGATACGTTCATAAAAATATCGTTCATCAATCTCGTCGGCCCTGTTCCTTGTCAGCAAGCGGACCTGTATCTGTGACCGGGGGTTGACATATCCCTTCCCGATAAATTTCTTGTCAAACGTAAATACCTCGGCAATTTCACCGGGTTGCATGTCATTCTCGGAAGTGCCCACTTCGTTATTGAATATCCACGGATGTCCGTTGAAAACCCGCGGGGATATTTTTCGTTTCAGGTAGATTTTATTCATCGGCGGCAAGGTAAGGAAAGGAGGAAATACCCGGGCGGATAACCTGCCACCGCCTATTAAACAAAAACGGACCTGTTGCCACCTGCTCGAAATTTTCAAAAATACCCGGAAAACATGCCAATTCATGGCTATCCGGGGCTTTTCAAAGGTCATTTTGTCCCAAATCGCCCGTTGGCAATATTATTGACGATCGTACCTTTGCACGCCTGAACCTGACTTTTTGGTTCAGGCTGGCTGAAAAATTGGAAAAAATGGCAGAAAAAGATATGCAAGAAACGGAAAACAGGATGCCGGATGATTTCCGGGAACCCATGATCAATACGGATGAAAACCAGAGTGGTACCTCCCACCTGAATGACCCGGTAGAAGAAGAATCCGAATTCGAAAAACTACGGGCCGAATTGGAGGAATGGAAAGATAAATACATCCGGAAAGTAGCCGAGTTCGAGAACTTCAGACGCAGAAGCGCCAAAGAAAAGATCGAACTGATACAGACTGCCGGGAAAGAAGTGATCACCGACCTGCTGGATGTGCTTGATGATTGTGACCGGGCCCAGAAACAGCTTGAATCAAGCGAAGATGCAACAGCCTGGAAAGAAGGTGTGATGCTGGTTTTTACCAAACTGCGCAACACTTTACAGGCCCGGGGGGTGAAAGCCATGGAAACCATTCAGGTCGAATTCAACCCCGACCTGCATGAAGCCATTACGGAAATCCCTGCTTCCAGCGAAAAGATGAAAGGAAAGGTTGTCGATGAAGTGGTAAAGGGTTATTACCTGAACGATAAAATTATTCGTCACGCCAAAGTGGTGGTGGGAAAGTAATTGGAAAAGCTATGGGCTTTGAGCAACGTAATCTACTCGAAGCAGGCAGTTCGAATCTCACGACAGCAAAAAATTCATAAATCCAAAAGCAGAGGCTAACATAAACAAACATGTCCAAAAGAGATTATTACGAAATACTGGGAATCGGTAAAAACGCGTCCACGGATGAGATCAAAAAGGCCTACCGCAAAGTGGCCATGCAGTATCATCCCGACCGGAACCCGGGAGATAAAGCGGCTGAAGAAAAATTCAAGGAAGCGGCTGAAGCTTATGAAGTGCTGAGCGATGCGGACAAGAAAGCGCAGTATGACAGGTATGGTCATGCCGGGGTAAGTGGAAACGGGCGGGGTGGTTTCAGCGGGGGCGGAATGAACATGGAAGATATCTTCAGCCAGTTTGGTGATATTTTCGGGGAAGATATTTTCGGCGGTTTTTTCGGGGGCGGACAACGCCGCAGCAGCGGTCAGCGAAGCCGCGGCACCAGGGGCAGTAACCTCCGGGTTAAGCTCAAACTCACTTATGAAGAGATCGCTAAAGGAGTCTCAAAGAACATAAAGGTCAAGAAATACGTGGGATGCCAGACCTGTAACGGCAGCGGTGCCAAGGACAAGGGCAGCATCCAAACATGCGGCACCTGCGGTGGTAGCGGCCAGGTACGGAAAGTGCAGAATACTTTCCTGGGCCAGATGCAGACCGTAACCACCTGTCCTACCTGCAACGGGGAAGGCTCTACAATCACAGCCAAGTGCACCGCCTGTAAAGGCGAAGGACGTGTATACGGAGAAGAAACCGTTACCATTGAAATTCCGGCCGGGGTACAGGAGGGTATGCAAATGAGCGTAGGGGGCCACGGTAATGCCGGGGAACGGGGCGGTATGCCGGGCGACCTGATCGTATTGATCGAAGAAGAACCTCACAAGGATCTCCACCGGGAAGGACTCAATGTGGCCTATGAACTGCACCTCTCCTTCACCGATGCCGTATTCGGCACTCAGATCGAAGTACCCACCATCGACGGGCGTGCCAAAATAAAGATCCCTGCCGGTACACAGAGCGGGAAAATATTCAGGCTTAAAGGAAAGGGATTTCCTGCAGTGAATTCATACCAGAAAGGCGACCAACTTATCCAGGTCAATATCTGGACCCCGCAACATCTTTCGGCCGAAGAAAAAAACCTGTTGGAAAAACTGGGTCACTCCCCCAATTTCAAACCGCATCCTGAGAAAGGAGGGAAGAATTTCTTTGATAAAATCAAGGAGATGTTTTCCTGAGCCGGTCAGTGACTGGCCTGGGAACCGCCTCTTTTCCTTTTTACTTTTGAATAAAGGGTTTTTGTATGCTGAACAAGACCCAAAAATTCCTTTTGGAGAAGGTCGTCCTGTCCAGACGCGGATTGTGCCATCGTAATCACATCATTCCAGCTGCTGTTCTTGATAAAAGCGGAATTGCGGAGCAATGATCCGAACATGGCAACCGCGGCGGAAAACCGGTAACACTTATCCAGGTCATCAAAATGACGGGGCTCCAGGAGGGCCTGATGTTCAAAACTGCATTCCTTCTCACTGTTGGCATGTTTATAACGAATGCTGATGCTGGCAAGCTGCGAATCCGCCAGGTCCCGGTTGACCGCTTTCTCATTGGCCTCGGTCGGAACGATTTCGAAAAGTGCGATCATTGAATATCCCGAACCGATCTCCCCGCCTTCAATTATAGAAGCAGAGTCCCGCAACGCACCCACTTTATTGTCAAACCCGATCAGCCGGTATTCTTTTACCAGTTCCGGGTTGAATCCCACTTCCATAAATACATCATCCGCCACTGCATACAGGGTTTGAGTAAACTCCTTTAACAACACTTTTTCCGCTTCCATGAAATTATCGAGATAGGCAAAATTTCCGTTCCCCTTATTGGCGAGGGTATGGATCTTGGAATCCTTGTAGTTGCCCATGCCCACACCCAGGCAGGTCAGGTAAATTCCGGATTCACGCTGGAGCGAAATCAATTCATCAAGTTCCTCCTCTGTTTTGACACCCACGTTGAAATCCCCGTCTGTCGCCAGGATCACACGGTTGTTCCCTCCTTCGATAAAATGTTGCCGGGCCACGGTATAGGCGATCCGGATCCCGGACTCACCGGGTGTGGATCCCCCGGGTTCAAGCTCATCGATTGCTTTCAGGATCTTTTCCTTTTCGGCCCCGCTGGTCTGATTCAGCATGATACCGGTCACCCCGCCGTAAACCACGATCGCCACCGAGTCCTTTGCCCGGAGGTTGTTTACAAGCAGGCGAAAGGCCGACTTCAATAAAGGGAGGCGATTGGACATATCCATTGATCCAGACACATCGATCAGGAACACGAGATTGCTCGGTGGCAGAGAGTCCAGATTCAGTTTTTTGGAAGACAGGTTAACATACAGCAGCTGGTTATCGTCGTTCCACGGGCAAGAGCTCAGCGTGGTTCGGACATGAAATACATCCTCCCCTTTCGGGGCGGTATAATTGAAATTGAAGTAATTCAACATCTCCTCGATACGAACCGCATCGGGTGGAACCAGTGAATTCAGGTTGATAAATCGCCGGATATTGCTGTATGAGGCGCGGTCCACATTCAAGGACATCCCCGTATTGGGAAATTTTCTTGCGTTTACAAAATGATTTTCCAGCAGGCTGGCATAGGTCTCCTCTCCTGTGTACCACAGCTTCTGTTCTTCTTTATCAAGGTCGCGGGTCAGGGAAGCCAGTTTGTCGCGTCGTGAGTTGGAGGCCGATGAAGGCAGCAGTTTCATCCGGATGCTGGCATATTGCTCTGCATCAAGCAGCAATTTTTCGGTACGGAATCCTTCAAAGGAAAAGCTGAATGTATCGGTCTGCTGGTGACTGAGAATGCCAAACGTACCCTGGGTTCCACTTCGGAATACGTACCCGGTTTTATGCTGCAGGATTGATACGTTTTGTAATATGTTGCCCGATTCATCCTTTACTTCACCCCGCAGATAAAACTGCTGGGCGCTTAAAGATGAATAAAAGAGCAGGAATGCGAGTATATGACAAGCGGTCTTCAGGCGGATATTTTAGTCGATAAGGTACAAAAAAAGACCGAGAGCTTCAATCGGCCGATACAACCTGGTAGATTTCCTTAAAATTCCTTCCCAGGCCATCATAATCAAGGCCGTATCCCACTACAAATTTGTTCGGGATATCAAACCCCACATAATCCAGCACCAGGGGATATTTGGTCGCAGCCGGTTTATGTAGCAGGGTGGCGATTTTAAGGGACCGTGGTTGCTGGTGTTCCAGTTTGGGCAGAAAATTGTGCAGGGTTTTCCCGGTGTCAACGATGTCCTCCACAATGATCACATCCTTCCCGTAAATATCTTCCTCGAGCCCGATCGAGGTCACTACTTTTCCCGAGGATTTCATGCCTTTGTAAGAAGCCAGCTTAATGAAGCATAGCTCGGCCTCGATGGTGAGGTTTTTGAAAAGATCCGCAGCAAACATAAAGGACCCGTTCAGTACGGCAATAAACAGGGGCTTTTTCCCGGTATAATCCACATTGATCTGTGCGGCCAGTTCTTTAACGCGTTGCTGGATTGCCTCTTCCGGTAGATAGACCTCAAACGATCGTTCATGCACAGTAACGGTGCCCATATGCAGTTTTTGTTTTAATTGGTTGCCCGTAAAGCGGCACCCGGGATAAGCGGTTGCCCGGTGTTAAGGGCCAGCTTTGGAACGACCGGGGATTTATGCCGGAGACTCAGCTGTTCCCCCGGTGCAGGAACTTCCCCCTCTTTCAACCAGTTCAGCTCCTGCAGGCTTTCGAGACGGATGGCTTGTTCCTGTGCAATATCATGCAGGGATTCACCGGGGCGAACGGTATGGTATTCATCCT
>JBMSNP010000059.1:0-19446 GCA_049421765.1 Chitinophagaceae bacterium | reverse complement strand
GATATGCGGGACCGGAGGAAACGCAGACGCTGACCTCCTGCCCTTTTTAATCCGCCCTTTACCATAGATAACTCTGTTTGGAAATGTCCGGGCAGAGTTTTTCGTTTATATTATCTTGATGAAAATATCTTCCATGAGCGAAATAACCCCGGGAAACGGTCCCGAAACGCCGCGTGAAAATGAAATATCCGATTATCTAGACCAGATGAAGCAAATGGAAATGCAGGGGTATGAGGCAGGTATCAAGAAAGCACGGAATGCCCTTTTTATTACCGCCGGGCTGGTACTCATAGGGGAACTGATTACCATCGGAACAGCCGGCACCCGGTTCCCGCCACTGGTCATCGCAATCATCGCCCTCGAAGTCGGAGCATTTGCGGGACTGGCATTCTGGACCCGTACAAAACCCTTCAGTGCCATCGTCACCGGCCTGATCCTGCTTCTGTTGATGTGGGTAGCTGTGATCATGTTGAACGGGGAAAAAGCGATTTACAGCGGGATCGTCGTCAAGGTAATCATCATCAGCATGCTGGTAAGTTCACTGAAGGATGCCAGGGCATGGGAGAACATGAAAAAAACACGCTGACCTCATTTCCCGGAAAACATAAAAGCCGGAACCCAGTAAAGCGGGGTTCCGGCTTATCATAAAATACCCATTTGCGGAACCGGGTGCTTACCAGCCCAGCACCCAGGCAAAAATGAGGGGAGCGACAATGGTTGCGTCGCTTTCCACAATGAATTTAGGAGTATTGACATCCAGTTTTCCCCAGGTGATTTTTTCATTGGGAACGGCACCGGAATAAGAACCGTAGGAAGTGGTACTGTCGCTGATCTGGCAGAAATAACTCCAGAACGGAACATCATGCCACTCGAGATCCTGGTACATCATCGGAACCACACAGATCGGGAAATCGCCGGCAATTCCACCGCCTACCTGGAAAAAGCCGACTCCCTTACCGGAAGAATTATTACGGTACCAGTCTGTCAGCCAAACCATATATTCGATCCCGCTTTTCACGGTGGAGGCCTTGAGCTCTCCCTTTACCACGTAACTGGCGAAGATATTTCCGGTAGTACTGTCTTCCCAACCGGGCACCACGATGGGGATATTCTTTTCAGCAGCGGCTACGATCCAGCTGTCTTTCGGATCGATCTCGTAATACTGTTTCAGGTCCCCGCTCAGAACCACTTTATATAAAAACTCATGAGGGAAATACCGCTCCCCTTTTGACTCCGCATCTTTCCATTGTTTGACAAGATGTTTTTGAAGCCGGCGAAAGGCTTCCTCTTCCGGAATACAGGTATCGGTGACCCGGTTGTAATGATTTTCAAGCAGGTCCCATTCTTCCTGCGGAGTCAGGTCTCGGTAATTGGGTATGCGCTTGTAATGTGAGTGCGCAACAAGGTTCATGACATCTTCCTCCAGGTTGGCACCGGTACAGCTGATGATATCCACTTTGCCCTGGCGAATCATTTCGGCCAGGGAAATGCCCAGTTCGCCGGTACTCATCGCGCCGGCCAGCGTGATCATCATTTTGCCACCCGCTGTGAGGTGGGCTTCATAACCCTTGGCGGCATCCATCAGTGCAGCGGCGTTAAAATGGCGGAAATGGTGCTGGATAAATTGTGAAACGGGTCCTTTGTTCATCATCGTTAATTTAAAGACCGCCTTCAGATCACAATACCGTG
This sequence comes from Chitinophagaceae bacterium, assembly GCA_049421765.1. Taxonomy (GTDB): domain Bacteria; phylum Bacteroidota; class Bacteroidia; order Chitinophagales; family Chitinophagaceae; genus JJ008. The sequence continues at coordinate 17,757 of JBMSNP010000059.1, read as the reverse complement.
AGACAATGCGGCTCTTTCGGCGGTTCAGCAGAAACGTGAAAGAGAGCTGCAAAAATAATGGATTGGGGAAATAAAAAAGGTTTCCCGCAGTGGCGGGAAACCCGACGAAACACGGAACGATACTATTTTTTCTGCTTCTCAACGGCCAGCAGGTTTCCGCCTGCGTCGTACTGAACCTGGTAATCACACTTTTCGGCAACCACATTCAGGAGGTAGCGGGTTCCGTTCCCGTTGGTGATTTCGGTTACCTGGATCACATCCGAAGCAGGATAACGCTTTTCCACGGCACGGGTCACCGCCAGCGGCAACTGGGTGTAAAAAATATTCCGGGCACTCCCGTAGAGTTCTCCTTCACGACTGAAATAGGCTTCCGAACGATACCCGGCCAGGATAAAAGTGGCCCGGATATAATCCCCCGCATTGTCCCAGGAGATCAGTTGCGCCTGCGGAAATTCTTTTTTGAATGAAGCTTTTAATTGCTCGGAAACAGGATCCGCCCCACCGGCAAACGCGGTGATGGCCGTGACTGTCAGCATAAGCGACAGCGCGATGAGTGTTTTTTTCATGGCTTAAGGTTTAATGATTAACGGTGATCGACTAGAATCGGTGAAAAGAGGAATCAAGAGCAGGTCATACCGGAGTTTGGATCATTTCTTTTGTCACCGGAAAACGGGTTACCGCTGCTTCACACCCGGATTTTGTCAGATAAAGAGAAAACCCCGTCCCGGTCAGGCCGGGAGCGGGGTTTGTTTACCACACACCAAAACTGACTTACTGCTGTTCCTTTATGCTGAGCCTTTCATCAGGCTTTTTTTACCTTTTTATAATTTTCCCAGCTGCCTCCGTCGACAGACTTCAGGACAATCTTCGCGTCGGCATCCTCGAGTGTAATATAGTATACGGTATGGCCCTCTTTCGACACTTCGAACAAGTCCGTGATCCAGAAATCAGCGTGGTTCACTTTCAGATCGGACTGAAGGGCCAGCGGAAGATCAGCCGGGCTGATGAAACGGGTAAGCCCGATCAGTTCCCCTTCTGGTGAATAATAGGCCGATACATACTGTTCATTATAGATGAACGAAGCCTGGTAATAATGATCGGCAACGGTCCAGGTGATCTCGCGGGCAGAGGTAAACTCTTTTTTGAAAGCTCCGAGTACCTTGGCACTTACTTCTTCCCCGGCAAAGGCAGCGCCTAAACTGCTAACTGCGATAACCAGCGTTAAGAGAATCTTTTTCATACAATTTTATTTAAAGCGTTTGGTTTGATGAATGGTTATGTCTGTATGACGATTCAAATGTACCCCGGGTTACAGCCGGTTACAAGTGAATTATGTCAAGAGGGTGCGTTTAGCGATTAATGGAAAGGACTGTTAATAGCTGTTAAAAGAAGTTAGGTAAGATGACCGCCGGACAGGTATTAAAGCCTTTTATCCATTGACCCGGTTCTAAACAATATGATCACAATCATGGATTTTTCATGCCCAAACCTGACCAGGATCCTTTTTTCGCTTTACGTCCCTTGCCCAGGGGCAAAAAAAAAATTTGAAAGAGAATTTTTTGAAAGAATGAAATTTTATTTAGATATTTGTCTAAATATTTAATAGTTCCGGGAAAATGAACATCGTATTCAAGGCGCTGAATGACCCTACGCGGAGAGAGATTCTGCAGCTGCTGCAGGAACGGGATATGACAGCCGGGGAAATCGTTGAAAAATTCAACATCTCCGGACCCAGTATTTCGCACCATCTCGACCTGCTGAAACAGGCCAAACTGGTGCTTGCGGAAAAAGAAGGTCAGTTTATCTATTACTCACTCAACACCACGGTGGTGGATGAGATCCTGAAATGGTTCTTACAGTTCAAATCAAAAAAGAAATGACATGAAAAAATGGCTGCACATCCTGGTCTGGCCACTCATGGCGATTCCGGTGTTTTACCTGGCATGGGTTTGGAATAAACTGCCTGAGAAGGTGGTGATGCATTTTGACTGGTCCGGAAACCCCGACCGGTACGGTAGCAAAAAGGAATTGCTGATCCTTTGCGTGGTACTGACGGCTTTTACCCCGGTTCTTTATTTTATCCTGACAAATATCTACCGGATCGATCCCAAACGGAACGCCGCCGAAAACAAGAACCGGCTGCAAAGCCTGGCGTTCGGGCTGGTCATATTCATGTCGGCCCTGCTCTGTATGATCATATATCACAGTTCGCACGGTGATATCCGTTTCAATACGGGAATCATACTGGCAGCCACGGGTCTGCTTTTTGCCTTTATCGGAAACTATATGCACAATCTCAAACCCAATTACTTCGCAGGACTCCGTCTTCCCTGGGCGTTGGAAAACGAGGAAAACTGGAAACGGACACATGCCCTGGCGGGCAAACTTTGGTTCGGGGGCGGATTGCTGCTGGCAGTGATTTGCATCTTTCTGCCGGCCAAAGCGGCCACCGTCATATTTATCACCGTGATGATCATCATCACGGCAATACCCATTGTTTTTTCCTACCGGTTTTACCGCAAACAAAAACAAAGCGGGGACAACCATTAAAACTGCTCCAATGAAAAAATATTTATTCGCAGCGTTTTTTGTTTCCGGATGGCTACTGATTTCAAATGCCCAGTCAGTGACAGGTTTTGCAGGTACCTGGCAAGGCACCCTGCAGGTGGGTATGGATTTACGAATCGTTTTCCATATCCGGGATGATGGCAAGGGCGGGTACACCGCTACAGCCGACAGCCCGGACCAGTCGGCCTACGGGCTTAAGTGTGACAAGACTTCAGCCAGCGGGAACGAAATCACGATCACCATGGATGATCTGCGTGCCTCGTATACCGGGAAACTGGTGAATGATACAACCATCACCGGTACATTCATACAAGGTGCTGAACTCCCGCTGACGCTGGTGAAAAAGGAAAAAATTGAAGAACGAAAGCGACCGCAAACACCCCGGCCGCCTTTTCCATACCGCAGTGAAGACATCGTTTTTTCAACGGGGGACGGATCATTGACCTATGGTGCCACCCTGACGATTCCCGAAGGAAAGGGGCCCTTTCCAGCAGCGCTGCTGATTACCGGCTCCGGCGCGCAGAACCGGGATGAGGAGATCTTTGGCCATAAGCCTTTTGCCGTAATAGCCGATCACCTTACCCGAAAAGGGATCATTGTGATGCGGGTGGATGACCGCGGGGTGGGAAAAAGTACAGGGAATTTTCAGCTTGCCACCTCTGCCGATTTTGCGACAGATGTAAACAACAGCCTGGATTATCTCCTGGCCCGACCTGAAACAGATCCTAAAAAAACAGGACTGATCGGTCATAGCGAAGGCGGAATGATCGCCCCAATGGTGGCAGCCAACAGGAAGAATATAGCTTTTGTCATCCTCCTGGCCGGACCCGGTGTGCAGATCATCGATCTGATGGCCGAACAAAACGAAGCCGTGGCCCGCAGCAGCGGGGTGAGTGAAAAGGCCTTGCCAGAAATAAAACCGCTGTTCCGGGAAATAGCACGTGCAAACCTGCGTTCAAAAGACAGTTCAGAAGCATTTTCCGGGGCTCTTGCCGCTGTTGAATCATGGGCCGCCGGTAAGGACCCCGCAATTTTGAATGAGCTCCAGTTATCAACCCGTGAAGAACGTGAAAAGTACATAGAGAATTCAAATAAGTCTTTACAAACACCCTGGTTCCGTTATTTCCTGGCTTTTGATCCCGGACCTTACCTGGAAAAGCTGAAATGCAAAGTGCTTGCCCTGAACGGAGACCGCGACATACAGGTCGTTGCCTCACAAAATCTCCAGGGGATAGAAGCCTCCCTGAAAAAAGGGCGTTCAAAAGAATACAAGGTAATCTCCCTGCCGGGGTTGAACCACCTTTTCCAGACCTGCCAAACCTGCACCATTCGGGAATATGCCCAACTGGAAGAGACTTTTTCCCCCGTTGCGTTGAACATAATCAGCGACTGGCTGGAGAAACAGCTCAGGTAGACCTGGCTGACGCGGAAGGATTCGTTCGTAAATTACAGCATGAACTACCTGGCCCACGCGTATCTGTCTTTTGGTCATCCCGGCATCCTGACGGGTAATATGATCAGTGACTTTGTAAAGGGCAGGCGTAAGCTGGAATACCCGGAAGAAGTGCAGCAGGGGATTGAACTCCACCGACAGATCGACCGCTTCACGGACGAACACGCGGCCACCCGGGAAGCCAAATCCGTTTTTCGCCCGGCATACCGGCTGTACAGCGGGGCTTTTGTGGATGTCGTTTATGATCATTTTCTCGCCAATGACGAACCTGTCTTCAACCCTTCCACTCTTTTCACATTTTCCATAACAACATATGAGACCCTCGACAGGCAGGCAGGCTGGATGCCCGAACCTTTTGCCCGTATGTTTCCATACATGAAACAACAGAACTGGCTTTATAATTACCACACCCGCTGGGGTATTAAAAAAAGCATGGGAGGTGTGGTCCGTAGAGCCGCTTATATTGACGACCATGAAACCGCCTATCAAATATTTGAGAGGCACTACCAACTTTTGGAGGAATGTTATCGTCAGTTCTGGACGGATCTGCTTCCGTTCGCGAAAGGCATCTTCGACTCCTATGGCGGGAATGTTGACTCCGCCGGACACAAAGACCTGTCATCGCTTTTGTAAATCAGCTATTTTTGCAGCATTCCCGAAAGGGTGCCTATTCTGTATCATTTAAACCTGAATAATCATGAGAAAATTCTTCGCCTTGCTGATCGTTTTTCAAATGGCGTTTTTATGTCTGCTGGGCCAGGGAGGCAATACGCCCCCGATGGATAAATCACCTATGGATATGAGTTATTTTCCGGTGAATTACCCTGTGCTCAAGATCCAGGACAAAGCCAATGAACCCCTGGCCGCCCGGGTCATTTACAGCCGTCCGCAAAAAGCCGGTCGCACCATCTTTGGCGGGCTGGTAAAGGCGGGTGAGGTTTGGCGTCTGGGAGCCAACGAAGCGACCGAACTCCAGCTGTTCCAACCTGCGAAGATTGATGACAAAAGGATAAAGTCCGGCAGGTATTCCCTGTATGCCATCGTAACCGACAATTCCTGGACCATCATTCTTAACAAAGAAACCGATACCTGGGGCTCTTTCAAATACGATGTCAAGAAGGATGTCCTGCGTACAGAAGTGCCTATCCAGAAGACAGATACGGTAGTTGAGAACATGACCATCTTTTTTGAAAAAACAGCCACCGGGTGTAACCTTGTTATGGCCTGGGACAATGTAAAAGTGGCCCTGCCGATCAGTTTCTGAATATGAAGACAACGATCTGGAGTGCGCTGGTTTTCCTGTTGCTGATGAGTTGCAACGATAAAAAGGAAAACAAAAAAGAGCCGGATGAGACCCCAATCCGGAACGATACGGTTATCCGTGCCCCGATCGCCCCATCCGTGAACTCTTACGTGCCGGTTGATATATCCCCGATGGATATGAGTTATTACCCGGTGGACTACCCGATTTCCAAAATGGGCAAGGCAACGGCAACCCCGCCCCTGGCACGGGTTATATACAGCCGGCCCCATCTGCAGGGCAGGCATGTCTTTCATGAAGTTTTGAAATACGGGGAACCCTGGCGTTTGGGAGCCAACGAATCCACAGAATTGCAACTTTTCTCCGACGCCACCATCCAGGGAATACCGGTAAAAGCGGGCCGATATGTGTTATACTGTATCCCGCAGCCGAACGAATGGAAAATTATATTGAACAGCAATACCGATAGCTGGGGTTTGCGACCCGAAGCGGCACATGATGTGGCTTCTTTTGTCGTACCGGTAGAAACATCCGCCGGATCACTGGAATACTTTACCATCTTATTCCAACCGGCTGAAACCGGAGCCAACCTCCTGATGGCATGGGATAACGTAGAGGTGAAACTCCCCATCCGATTCTGATCTGCCTGTCTTTCTGAACTGACCACCGCATTTCATGCGGGCAAGAACCGGATTATTTGGATATTTACAGCATGTGCGGTATCGCCGGAATCATTCAAACTCCTTCCATCCCCCTGGGCAGCGGCGAGCTGCATAAAATGACCGATGCCCTGTCGCACCGTGGTCCCGACGGGGAAGGGCATTGGATCAGCGGAGACCAGACCGTACTCCTGGGGCACCGCAGGCTGGCGGTCATCGATCTCAGTGCTTCGGGCGCACAGCCGATGTCATGCCTCGAGCGGTACCGGGTCATCCACAACGGGGAAATTTATAATTACATCGAGCTTCGTGAAGAACTTCAGAAAAAAGGATACCCTTTTCACTCCGGAACAGATACGGAAGTGATCGCAGCGGCTTATGATCAATGGGGGGATGACTGTGTTATGTATTTCGACGGCATGTTCGCCTTCGCCATCTGGGATGAACAAAAAAAAGAGCTTTTCGCTGCCCGGGACCGGTTTGGCGAAAAACCATTTTATTATTTCTACGACCAATCCCGGTTCCTGTTTGCCTCGGAAATGAAAGCCCTGTGGGCTGCCGGAATTCCTCGGGTACCGAATCAGAAGATGCTTTTTAATTTTCTCACAATCGGGTACACGGGAAACCCCGAGCAACCCGATGAAACTTTTTTTGAGGCGATTGCAAAACTCCCCCCGGCATCCTGCCTGAAATTTTCCTTCCTCTATTTCACATATAGCATAAACCGGTACTGGGATATCGATCCTGAAAAACAGAACACAAGAATAACCCCAGCGGAAGCGACCAAAGAATTCAGCCGCCTGTTCCGGGAATCCGTATCAAGAAGACTCCGGAGTGATGTGGAAACAGGCACTTCTCTCAGCGGCGGGCTCGACAGTTCATCCGTGATCGCCGAAATGACCGGGCTCAAAGGACTGGGAAAAGCAGGCCCATGTTTTACCGCTTCTTTCCCCGGATTTGAAAAAGATGAATCGGCCCGTGCCCGTTCCGTGGCTTCAGCTTTCGGGATAAACACAAATCTTATCGAAGTACGGGGTGAATCTTTGCTTACCGACTGGGAGAAACTATGTCATCACCAGGAAGAGCCATTTGGTTCGGCGAGCGTGTATGCGCAATACCGGGTATATGAAGGAGCCGCCCGGCATCAGCTGAAAGTATTGCTCGACGGACAGGGAGCCGACGAAACGCTGGCAGGTTACCATCGCTATTACAAATGGTACTGGCAGGAACTCTTTCGGAAAAGAAAGCTCCGCAAAAGCGGGGAGATACAGGCCGCCCGGGAACTGGGAGTTGATGAGCCGTTCACTTACAAAAACAGGATCGCAGCCTGGTTCCCTTCATTTGCCAGTATCGTAATGGAACGGCATTACCTGCTCAAAGCCATCCGGCAGGAAGACCTGACGCGGGATTTTGTAAAATACCAGAGTCGCGAAGCATATTACACACCCCCTGATCATTTTACCCTCAACGGGGTGCTTCATTTCAACTGTTTTGTCCACGGGCTCGAAGAACTGCTCCGGTTTGCCGACCGGAATGCCATGGCACATGGCCGGGAAGTGCGACTTCCGTTTCTTTCACACCGGCTTGCCGAGTTTGTCTTTTCACTTCCATCTTCCTTTAAGATCCGAAGCGGATGGACAAAGTGGCTGCTCCGTGAATCCATGAAAGACCGGCTGCCGGCAGAAGTGACCTGGCGCAAAGACAAAGTGGGTTTTGAACCCCCGCAACAAAACTGGCTGGCCCTGCCGGAAATCAGGGAAGCAATCCATGCGGCCAAACAAACACTGGTCCGGGAAAATATCCTGAAACCTGGTGTACTGGAAAAACCGGTTATACCCAAACCGGCTCATGCGGCGGATAATTACGACTGGCGTTATTTTTCCGCGGCAAGCCTGTTCCGCTAAGCTTATTTCAGCATCTTTGCAGTTCCAACGAGATTAAATATGAAACCAGATACCAAATTTATCCATGCCGGGGCGCATCCTGATCCTTCGACCGGGGCTATCATGACCCCCATTTTCCAGACTTCCACCTATGTGCAGGAAGCTCCGGGTGTAAATAAAGGATTTGAATATGCCCGCAGCCAGAACCCCACACGTACAGCCCTCGAGGAAGCACTTGCAGTGATCGAGAACGGGAATTACGGACTCGCATTCAGCAGCGGGGTCGCTGCAACCGATGCTGTCATCAAACTCCTTGAACCGGGAGATGAAGTGATATGCGGAAATGACATGTACGGAGGAACTTACAGGCTGTTCACCAAGATATTTGAAAAATTCGGGATCAAATTCCATTATACCGACCTGTCTGATACCGATAATATCCGCAAACGGATCAATGAAAAGACCCGGCTGATCTGGCTGGAAACACCAACCAATCCGCTGATGAACATCAGCGATATCGCTGCCATCACGGGCTTGGTAAAGGGGCAGAATATCCTCGTTGGAGTGGATAATACCTTTGCCTCGCCTTACCTGCAGAACCCGCTGGACCACGGAGCCGATATCGTCATGCATTCCGTAACCAAATACCTGGGCGGTCACAGCGATGTGATCCAGGGGGCGCTCGTAATGAACGATTCGGGTCTGCGGGAAAAATTATACTTCATCCAGAAGAGCTGCGGGGCTGTTCCGGGTCCGATGGATTGTTTCCTCGTATTACGCGGGATCAAGACCCTGGGAGTGCGGATGCGGGCGCATTGTGAGAACGGACGGATTATCGCCCAATGGCTGCGCAATCACCAAAGGGTATCTAAAGTATACTGGCCCGGGTTTGAGGACCACCCGGGGCATGAGGTCGCCAAAAAACAAATGCGGGATTTTGGAGGGATGATCTCCTTTGAACTAAAAAACGACAGCGTGGATGAAGCACGTCGAGTGCTATCCTCTACCCGTCTTTTCTCCCTGGCGGAAAGTTTAGGCGGAGTCGAATCACTTATCAACCACCCGGCCAGCATGACACATGCTTCCATCCCCCGGGAAGAGCGGATCAAAAACGGGCTTTCAGATTCCCTGATACGGTTAAGCGTGGGGATCGAAGATCCCGAAGACCTGGTCCAGGACCTGGCAAAAGCAATCGGTTGATAACAAATCGTATTTACTCTTTCTAAGCGCCCTTTCTTGTTGGATATAATTAGCAGGGAAGGGTTTTCCATTTAAACTTCCCAATTCAAACGGCATTTTTCATAACCACAGGCAATGACCTGTAACATTATTTCTCCCCCCACCCCCCGCGTCATACTTGTAAAGAATTTTCGAAATTTTCAAACCTCAACCATGAAAAATGTTTTTTCCGGCGCAATCATTAGCGTCATGTTCGTCCTTTTATCCTGTTCCAAGGAAAAAATCAACGGTAACGGCCCGGTGGTCACCGAATCCCGCACGATTTCCGGGTTTACAGCCATTTCAGCTGAAGGAAGCTCAAGGGTAAACATTACCCAGGGCAACGCCTTCCGGGTAGATGTAAAAGGATACAGCAATTTGATCCCTTACTATGAAACAAGGCTAGTAAACAACATGCTGCACCTGGGTTATAAACCCGGGGTGAATGTTAAACATGATAATATTGAAGTGTTTTTCACCCTTCCTGTCCTTGACGGGATCCACCTGTCCGGTTCGGGTGATATCCGCACCAGCGGCGCATTCAACGGGAACAACCTGTTAGAAGCCGGTATCGAAGGTTTGGGAAATATTTTCTTCAGCAGCGGGACAACCCAGCAGTTCAATTCCACCATTGCCGGAAGCGGGAATGTTTCTACCGGGGCACCCCGGTCATTACCTCCCAGATTACTGGCAGTGGTGCCGTCCTTCCTCGCTGACAGCCGGCATGATTCCTTAATTTTACTCCAGATGGTCATTTCGGAAGAGATGGCCTTCTTTTTTGGAAGGACTCTTCGGGCCCGGATTATTTGAACGCGCGCCCGGGATCCATCCGGGATAAAAGCAAAAAGGAACGGGCATGCCGAAAATACTTTCAGCCGAGGATGTTGCAGGTTTACTGCGGATCAAAACGGATCAATATAACCAACCAGGTTTTATCCCCCACGATCCCATTTCCATCCCCCACTTGTTCCGGAAAAAGCAGGATATCGAGATCGCCGGATTTTTTGCTGCCATCTTTGCCTGGGGCAACCGAACCACCATCATTGCCAAAAGCCGCGAGTTGATGGAGATGATGGATATGTCGCCACATGATTTCTGCCTGGATCCCGGGATCGACGGTCTAAAACGCCTGACCGGTTTCAAACACCGGACATTTAATGCCACTGACCTCCTGTACTTCATCGAGTTTTTCCGCTTTCACTATTCACGCCAGAAAAGCCTGGAAACAGCATTTACCATGCACGGAAATACAGCTGAATCCATGCTGAGCGGGTTTTACAGGTATTTTTTCTCGCTCGAAGACGCACCCCCCCGGACGCGGAAACATATCGCGAGTCCTGAAAAGGGATCGACCTGCAAAAGGCTGAATATGTTTCTTCGGTGGATGGTACGAAAAGATGACCGGGGCGTGGACTTCGGGATCTGGAGCAGGATCCGTACAGCGGATCTGATCTGCCCGATCGACCTGCATGTGGCCCGCGTGGCACGCCGGCTGGGAATTCTGCACAGCAAGCAAACAGACTGGAAAGCAGCGGAGGAATTAACCCGGTTCTTGCGAACTTTGGATCCTGAGGACCCGGTCAAATTCGACTTTGCCCTTTTTGGACTGGGCGCGATCGAGACCCGGATCAAAAACAAAAAACTGATCTGACATCATGGAAGAAACCCGGCTGGCACTGACATTGCAGAACGAAATGGAGCTTTCCCTGAAGCCCGGCGCTACCACAGAAGAGATCCGTTCAGCCCTCCGGTCACATATCAATGACCTGATCAACCATGACTTCAACCGCCTGGTATCGCTGCTTTACCGGATCGATGTGAACGAACAAAAGCTGAAAGCCATGCTTGCGCAGTCGCCCGGGGAGGATTCGGCACAATTGATCGCCGACCTGATCCTGGAAAGACAGATACAGAAAATAAAATCAAGGAAAGATCACCGGACCGGGGAAGATGCCTGCGGGGATGAAGAGCGTTGGTGATCGGCTCAATGTTTTTTCTCAAACATCAGCTCCTGAACTTTTTCCTTGTCTTCCTTCTCCCTTTTCAGATCGAACATGGTACCAAAGACATGATCCCATAATGTGGAACTGACCCCGTAACCGTTATGTTCATTTTTGTAATGATGAAGATGGTGGTTCCTCCACAAAGGTTTCATCCACTTGAAAGGAGGATTCCAGGCATGGATGGCATAGTGCATGGAGCCGTACATCAGGTACCCCAGCAGGAATCCCGGGAAAAACATAAAGGCATAGCCTCCCATGATCAGGTACATGAGACCGAAAAGGGTGGAGGAAATGATCAGGCTTGGAACCGGCGGCATAAAAAGCCTTTGCCGGTCGCGAGGATAATGATGATGGTTCCCGTGAAGGGTATAAACAAACTTGGTAGCCCTGGTCGACTTGGGCACCCAGTGAAAAATAAACCGGTGCGCGATGTACTCAAAAAGGGTCCAGAAAAACATCCCGCTGAAAAATACCAGCAGGATCCTGCCCGTACTAAAATGGTACTTCGTGGCAGCCAGGTAAATGATATAGCTGAGGATCGGGATGTACATTCCCCAGATTACCAGCGGATTGGCCTTGGTTAATGATTCAAGGAAATCATTTTTGAACAGACGGGCCTGGCCTTTATTGTGAATCTTTTCGAAATGCATGGCGCAAAGATAAGAAATGAATCGGCGGACAGAAAAAGGCCAATAAACTGATTTTAGTCAGCCCCTATGATCTCGTCGATCCGTCGGAACCGGTACCCTTTCCCCCGAAGCGCTCCGATCATTTCCGGGAGACGGTGATAAAATTTATCTGTACGCCGGGGATCTGTTCCGATATGGACCAGGAGAATAAACCCATTGAGGCCTGAGGAGTGATTTTTTTCATAATCAATGATCGAACGAAAAATCGTTTCACTTGTCCGGTAATTCCCTTCACCCGGGGTCGTATAATCTGCATGGCTGAGAGTACCGGGTGTGTATCCCACCAGTTGGAATCCCAGCTGGCGGGTCCAGCTGGCAATGCTGTCATTGTACCATTCATACGGGGGCAGGAAAAAACGGGCCTGTTTCTTACCGATCCCAAATCGATTCAACTCCGCATAATTTTTTTGAAGATCCGTCAAAAATGAATCCTTTGACACAAACAGGCTGTCCCGGTTCTTCCAATCACAGTAAAGCAGGTGCCGGTCCGAGTGGGCCCCGATGTAGTGACCTTCACTCACCAGGCTTTTTACCAAAGCACGGTTTGCCGATTGACGGAAAAAGTCGCCGGTAAAAAAGAACGAAGCTTTTATCCCTGATTTTTCCAATACTGATCTGATGAACTCGCCCCCGTCGGCAAATTCGTGCCCGGTAAATACGAGAAAGATATTTTTGCTGAGGCTGTCGCCCCGGATCAGCCCCCCCCGGTGAAATGTGCAAGTTTCTGACGGGGGGGTCAGGGCTTTTTTCGCGGGGCGGCATCCGCCTCCTTCGCGGCCATCAGGTATACCAGGGATGCCGTTCCATCCATGGTGGGTTCATTGGTGCTGTAATCACCATAATCATCGTGGTAGACGGCGAGGTCACTTTGGAATTCGGCATACTCATCGGGTTCAAATAATTTTATACCGATCAGGTTTTTAAAAATGCTGGTATATACCGGGCCGTCCACCAGTCCGCCATCGATCGGGAACTTCCCGATATGTGTGAATGCGGAATGCGGATCTTCGGGTGAATCGCCCCCTGCTGGCAGGCCCGCGATCATACTCGTACCCCAGGGGTTGCAACCAAAAAGCCAGTCAAAGCAAGCCTGCTCGAGCAATTCAAACGACCGGTCGCCGGTCAGTTCCCTGTACCAGCGGCATTGGATCACAAAAGATACAGTCAGGTTATTGCTGCACCAGATATATGGGATGCCCCGGTAAAATGCGTTCCGGGATGCTTTGGCCCATACCCTTGATATGCCTTCCCGGTAATATCCAATTACCGTATCCAGGTTTCTTGGAAAGCTGTCTACGAATTCTTTCCGGTAGCCCGCTTCCCGGTTGGATAAATTTTTCCCGGAACGCAGCTGCTTCGCCACTTCATAATGCCCCAGGTTGATAAACGGGTACCATTGGTAATGCCTGGCCGTATCAGATCCCAGCCAGGGTGTGACCCTGTCGGCCCTCGCATATTGCGTGGCAGCAGCCAGGTAAAAACCCTGGTCCGTGTTTCCGTTGTGATGGTTCAGCATGGCATGGATAGAAACGGCTGCAAGTTCCATATCATCAGCCCAGTTTTCTTCAGCATAGATATAGGGTGAACGAACAGAAACCGTTTGAGTAACCCCGGGTTTTTTCAACCCGTACTGATAGGCCGACAAAGCTTTGTCGTAATAAGTACCCCGGGTATCGGTCCGGCGGCACAGGCTGTCTGTATCCAACAGGTATTGTGCCAGGGCGAAAACGCCGGCAAATTTTCCCGCTGTGGAAGAAGTGCCTTTTGTATCATTCAGGTATTTTCCGCGTTGTTGTTTTTCGCCGTTAATAAAATAAACCGGGCGTTCATATCCCCTTCCGTATTGCGTGTCCTGGGCCGGCATCCGCATATTGATATGGTCTCGGTCATCGGCGATCTGGTTAAACATCCAGTCGCTTCTGGGGTGCATTTTTAGTAACCAGTTCAAACCCCATCGGGCTTCATCCAGTACATCCGGAACGCCGTTGCTTCCTTCCAGCCCGTTCTCCAGTTTTTCATCCCCGAAAACCCCGGGGAAGTCCCGGTAGGCTGCAAGCAGGTGATAGGTGGCATTGGCAGAAGTAGTGCTATACTGAAGATAATCGGATGCATCATGCCAACCGCCGACTACATCGATCCGGCTGCTGTCGGGCAGACCCGCATTTTCGCCATAGAGAACATACCCGTCATGGGTATGACAACTGTCTTTCAGGAAGGGGTTAAAGCCGGTACGCTGCTGCCTCATGTACCGCAGGCAAAAATCCGCGATCCCGTTATATACATCATCTGCAATTGCAAAAACAGGAGAGCGGGCCCCGCCGGCTTCCAAGTAGTAACGGCCGGGCTTGGTTACTGCCGAAAAATCCAGCCGGAAGGTTTCTTTGAAAGGGCCATAGACCCCGTATGATTTGCCTGCATCACCCGAGGCGACCTGTTTCCCGGTACCGGTTTCTATCAGTTTCCACTTATCGCCCAGTTTTTCTTTCTTGCTGCACCAGACGGCCACTTTCAAACTTCCCGGAGTATAACCCAGTTGGTTGACCCGGATCCAGGCATCGGACCGAGTCCCGGGTTCGTGAAAGAACCCGAATACGGGGAACAGCAGGAAGAAATGCCATTTTTTCATTCCCCCAATTTACAAACAAGGGTACTAACTTAGCGTCCTCAACCGGATTTCATTATGAAGCTTGTCACTTACCTGAAAGAAGAAAGGGAGCAACTCGGAATATTGATCCAGGACATGGTCTATGATATGGATGTGCTGCACCCCGACCTGCCCAACAGTATGAACCTGTTCCTGAACTACTGGGAAGAATATTTCCCGGTGGCCCAGGCCGGAGAACTGATGCTGCGGGAAGGAACTAGGACAAGCAACAAAGGAGTTCCGCTCCGGGAACTGGAATTGCTGGCACCCGTACCTTTTCCTACGAGTTGCCGTGACGGATATGCGTTTCGCCAGCATGTGGCGGCCGCCCGCCGCAACCGGAAAGTGGATATGATCCCCGAATTTGACCAGTATCCCATCTTTTATTTTACCAACCACCACAGCATCCAGGGACCCGGTCCCGTACGTTGTATGCCTGATCATTTTGAAAAACTGGATTTTGAACTCGAAGCCGCCATTGTGATCTGCAAACACGGAAGAAATATCAAAGCAGAGGAAGCGGATGAATATATCGGCGGGCTGATGATCATGAATGACCTGAGTGCAAGACGACTGCAGATGGAAGAAATGATGCTGAACCTCGGGCCGGCCAAAGGCAAGGATTTTTCCACCGCGATCGGTCCCTGGCTTGTGACGCTGGATGAATTGCAGCATGCGGAAACATCCTGCAAGGAAAATCACACAGGCAAAAGCTGGAACCTTCGTATGCAGTGCCGGGTAAATGGCAAACAGGTAAGCGACGGGAACCTGGGAGATATGGACTGGACATTTGCGGAGATCATTGAAAGGGCTTCCTATGGCGTTGATCTTTACCCAGGTGATGTGATCGGGAGCGGGACGGTAGGCACCGGTTGTTTCCTGGAATTGAATGGTACGGGCAAACTGAATGACCCCGATTACCCCGAACAATGGCTCCGGGCGGGAGATGTCGTGGAAATGGAAATAGACGGCCTGGGTCTGCTCAGCAATACGATGATCGCGGAAGAAACGGATTGGAGCATACTGAAACGGAAAAAATAAAGGCTGTCTTGGAAGACAACCTTTAGAAAATAACCGGTATTGTTGAAACCCGGATCAGATCTCGGATTTGTTTAATTTCCTGGCGACCGCCCCTCCTTTGTTTTTCACTTTCCCGAGGAAAGAATCCTTTACAATAAGCTCCCTGGCTGCATTCACTTCCGCGGAACCGACCCCGGTATTATCAATTTCCATTTTCTGAACCACAAACTCCCCGGCCCTGATGTTGCCCACACTGCTGCTTTTGATCTTCGCAGTTTCGGCTTTTCCTTTTAAACTAACACTACCTACGCTTTCATTATCCATCCTGAGGGATTGCGCAGAGAGCGAAAGACTGACGGAGCCAACACTATGGTTCTTAATGCGGAGCTCGGTGAAATTCAGGTTTTTATCGGATTCAGTGCCCCCCACCATGCTCAGATCCATGCTCTTCAGTTTTTTAAAGGTCACATATACAATCATTTTTTTCCGGGTATTGATGCTCACTTCATTTTTCATCCGGATGCTGAGCGTTGCTCCCTCGTTCTTTACAATAAACAGATCCTGGAGATTGTCTTCGGCTTCGATACGGACCTGCTCTTTATCGCCCTGCGACAAGCGTAGGTTGAACACCCCGCCGGCCTCGAGTTCATCAAAGGAACCAATGGAAATATCGCGGGTAATCACATTTCCGCTCCCCTCAATTTTTTTTCGATCCCCTTTCTGGGCCTGCCCGGCAAAAGGGAAGGCGAGCAAAGCAATAAACAGGATTCTTTTCATGACAATTTGATTTTAGGTTAAATAAAGTTCGCCTCAGAAAGACGAATACTTTCGTAGAACGAAATTGTGACTGCTTTGGTTACAGAAATCCTTAAAAACCCATGAGCGGCGACAATGCTTTTTGAGCGGAATGAAGGCCGGTACCCGATCTTTTAGGATATTTGTTTGGTATCAACCTGTTGGACATGATTTTGGACCTGGAAACCCTGAAACCTGCCGAGAAGCAATATTACCTGCAACATGTTGTGGCACCCCGCCCTATTTGTTTTGCATCGACCATTGATAAGAACGGCCGGCCCAACCTGAGTCCTTTTAGTTTTTTTAATATGTTTTCTTCCAATCCGCCGATCCTGGTCTTTTCCCCGGCCCGGCGTGTTCGGGATAACACTACCAAACACACCCTTCATAATGTACAGGATGTTCCTGAAGTGGTGATCAATATCGTAACCTATGACATGGTACAGCAGGTTTCGCTGGCCAGTTGTGAATATCCCGCAGATGTCAATGAGTTTTCTAAGGCTGGTTTTACCGAAGAACCCGCCACCCTGGTGAAGCCCCCGATGGTTCGGGAAAGCAAAGTAAAGATGGAATGCCGGGTACTGGAAATCAAAGCCCTTGGCACGGAAGGGGGAGCAGGTAACCTGGTAATCTGTGAAGTACTCCGCATGCATATCGATGATTCGCTGCTGGATGAGAACCGGAAGCTGGACCAGCGTAAGATCCGGCATGTGGCCCGTTTGGGCGGGGATTGGTATTGCCGGGTGGATGAGAGCAACCTTTTTATCGTGGAAAAACCAAATACCCGTCTGGGGATGGGAGTTGACCGGCTTCCTCATTCCATTCGTGACAGTAAAATACTCAGCGGGAATGACCTGGGACAACTGGCCAATGTTTCCGAACTGCCGGTCATTGACCCTGCCTACGAAGATCCGCACCTAAAACAAATCATTCAATACTACAGCCTGGATCCCGCTGAAATGGAGAAAGAGCTGCATACCCACGCACACAAACTGCTGATAGAAGGAAAGGTTGCTGAAGCCTGGCAGGTATTACTCTCCGGGGAATAAATGTTGGCCGGCCTGCCATATTTTTCTAACTTTAGTTTACACCATTAACCCGCTGTTGTATGAAAAAAACAGCCCTTTTCCTGACTGGATTCTTCGCCTTACTGGTTTTTCTATTTGCAGCCTGTGTTTCCCCGAAAAAGGTCGGAGCTGATAAGAAACAGCTGGATGAGCTGGACAAAAAGCTTACTCAAAACAGCATCGATCTGAAGAAACTGGACAGTCTTCGGCAGGAGAAGGATAATCAAAACGAGATCGACAGCGCGGCCAACAGCCGAATCAAGAACTTCATCGACCGTACCGGTATTGAGATCGATACGATCGTTGGCGAAAACTCCCTTATTATCAATGGTTCCGTAGTCAACAAATCGGATTGGGATCAACTCCGGAAAATACTTTCACGTACCCGGGGAGCCCAGGCTCGGATCAATCAGAAAATATCTTTCCTGGAAGATCTGTTAAACCGGAGTATGGTGGTGAAACTGGACCAGGACGTTTTGTTTCAGCCGGGCAGCTAT
>JBMSNP010000058.1:0-19538 GCA_049421765.1 Chitinophagaceae bacterium | reverse complement strand
TGTTCGCTGAATTAGTCCCGTTTTTGATCCTGTACCCCCCTTTTTACCCCCCTTTATCCGCCGTTCACCGATTAAGAGCCGCACCAGGCCCAAAACCAGTTGACAGAATGCAATCACGCGCTTAGTTTTGGGCAAAACAAGTATATGCAGAGGGAAGAATTCAGAACGCGGATGGAAGAAAAAAGAATGCGGTGGCAGCAACAATGTGAAAAGCGCAGCCGGAACAGCCATATCTGGACCGGCGCCTTTATCCTGCTGGTCGGAATTTCGGCCCTGGTCAAAGCCAGCGTAACCGATCTGCCCGACTGGATGTTCAGCTGGCAGACCTTTCTGATCTTACTTGGTCTTTTTATCGGTTTCAAACATAATTTCAGAGGCCCAGCCTGGATGATCATGATTCTTGTAGGAAGCGCTTTCCTCGTCAGGGACCTCTACCCCGAACTTCCGATCAGGCGGTATATCTGGCCGGTAGTCCTGATCCTGATTGGCGCATTTATTATCCTGCGTCCGCGTCGTCGTTTCGGAATCACCGAAGCGGGTGCGGCTAATCCGAAACCGGGATCCGGGGAAGGAACCACCATTCTGGACGAAGAGGAAAGCTGGAGCCATGATGATTATATTGACACCACATCGTTCTTTGGCGGTGACAAGAAAAACATTCTTTCAAAGGATTTCAAGGGCGGTGAAGTAGTCAATATATTCGGAGGCATTGAACTGAACCTTAGCCAAGCGGACATCCGGGGACGGGTAAACCTGGAAATCACGACCATCTTTGGGGGAACCAAACTGATCATTCCCTCAAACTGGGAGGTGAAATCAGAAGCCGTTACCATTTTCGGCGGAATGGAAGATAAACGTAACCTGCCCGTTGTTACCCAAAACCCGGATAAAGTACTGGTGCTGACCGGCACTGTTTTGTTCGGAGGCATTGAGATCAAGAGTTACTGAGAACAGGCCGTAATTCTTAGCCTTAACCTAAACCTTAACCTATCTATGAACTGGTACCTGGCCAAAATGGTTTTCCGCATCATCTCCGGTGATGGAAAACATACCGCCCAGTTTGATGAACAACTGCGACTCATCCGGGCCGTAAACCGGGAAGATGCCTTTCAAAAAGGGCAAACCCTGGGTAAGTGTTCGGAAGAGCTGTACTTCAACAACCGCGAACAACCCGTACAATGGCAATTCATAAGCGTCAGTGAACTTTATCTGCTCCCGGAGTTATCGGACGGAACCGAACTTTATTCCCGGGTGGAAGAAACCGAGGATGCGATGGGCTACCTGAAATTTATTTATGCCAAAGCCGGGCTTATCCGGTTTGGAAGTCCTGCCGAAATACTGAAAACCGCTTAGTTCATGGCCCGGTCCCCGCTCTCCATATTCAGGTTCCGGATCATTTTTATTATCTGCTGGATCATTTTGCTGGCCGATAATGTGATGGTGCTGCGGTATTTCGGGATGCCCCTGAACACTTCCGTGATCGACAGCGCGATCAGCAACAGCCTGCTCCTGCTGATCTGCCTGTTGGTGATGAATACCCTGCGCTATTACCTGCCAAGGGGCAACCAGTACATCAATATATTTTCCATCTGTCTTTTTCTAAGCATCGCCTGGCTCTTCCTGGTGAAATGGCTGCTTGGAATTTCCCTGAAGCATGTTCCCGGTTACTCCGAGCTGCTCTCCCATTCGCTTTCGATCCGGTTCAGTATCGGGTTTTTGTTAATGGGATGTATCACGCTGATCAGCATTCTCTGGTACAACCAGCAGGAACAAAAAGAGAATGAATCGCGGAAAGCGGATGCGGAAAAACTGGCAAGGGAGGCCGAACTTTTCAAACTCAGGCAGCAGCTCCAGCCACACTTTCTTTTCAACAGCCTGAATTCAATCAATGCGCTTATCGGAAGCCGGCCCGTGGAAGCCAGGAAAATGGTGCAACAGCTTTCTGACTTTTTACGAGGCACCTTAAAAAAGGAAGATACCCAATGGGTGACGCTCCAGGAAGAACTGCAATACCTGCAATTATACCTGGATATTGAAAAAGTTCGCTTTGGCAACCGGCTGGCTACACAAAGTGAAGTGGAAGAAGAAGTCCGGGAGTTTCGTCTGCCTGCCCTGCTGCTGCAACCCGTTGTGGAGAACGCAATCAAGTTCGGACTGTATGATACCACGGGAGAGACCCTGATCCGGCTCTATGCCGGAAAAGAAGGAAACAATCTTCTGATCCGGGTTTTGAATCCATTTGACCCAGAAACTTCATCCCCCAGACAGGGAACGGGTTTCGGATTAAATTCCGTTCAGAGAAGACTCTATCTCCTGTTTGCCCGGAATGACCTGTTGACAACCAGCGCAAAAGACAATATTTTTATTACAGAAATCAGAATCCCCCAGGTTTAATATGAAAAAAATTATTATCATCGACGACGAACCGCTGGCCCGGAGTGTGGTCAGGGAATATCTCCAGCAGCATCCCGGCCTGGAAGTGATGCAGGAATGCGGGGACGGGTTTGAAGGGGTAAAAGCCATCCAGCAATACCAACCCGACCTGGTTTTCCTGGATATCCAGATGCCCAAGATCACCGGGTTCGAAATGCTGGAGCTCATTGAAAACCCGCCTGCCGTCATTTTCACCACGGCTTTTGATGAATATGCGATCCGTGCTTTTGAATCGCATGCCGTGGATTACCTGTTAAAGCCTTTTGACCAGGAACGATTCAACCGGGCCATTGAACGCTGGCAGGAAAAAACAGCAGCCCAACGAGAGTCTCCCGCTTCGGAACTGCTTGAATCGGCTTCCCTCTCACCCACCCAGCGGCAACGCATTGTGGTCCGGAACGGGAGCCGGATCAAGATCATTTCCGTGTATGATGTCTTTTACCTCGAAGCGGCCGATGATTATGTGAAGATTCATACGGCGGAGGGGTATTTTCTGAAAAACAAAACGATGGGACATTTTGAGCAGTCGCTGGACAACCACCTGTTTGTGCGGTCGCATCGCTCTTATATCGTGAATATCCAGCAGATCACCCGCATCGATCCCTATGAAAAGGACGGACATGTAGCGATACTCCGATCGGGAGCAAAAGTGCCGGTCAGCCGGAGTGGGTACGGGAAGCTTAAAGAAGTACTTGGGCTTTAATGGGCATGCCGGCGTTTGATGATGCCACCGGAAGCTTCCTTGATGGTATTTGCAAAAACAAAAGCCTTGGGGTCTACATCATAGACCAGGTTTTTCAATTTCCGCAATTCCAGTCTTGTGATCACCGTGAAAATGATATCACATTCGGTGCTCACTTCAAACCGTCCGGGGAGGAAACCCCGCTCCCCTTTGTAAACAGTAATCCCCCTGCCCAGTTTGTTTACCAACTGGTATTTTATCGCCTCACTTTTCCCGGACACGATCGTTACGCCGGTATAAGCCTGTAATCCTTCCACCACATAATCGATGCAACGGGTAGCAGTAAAATAGGTCAGGATGGAATAAAGCGCCGTATTTAATCCGAACCGGAAACCGGCGATTGTGAAAATAACGATATTGATGGCCAGGATTATTTCGGTGATAGTAAAAGAGGTTCTCTTAAGGGTATAAACGGCCAGTACTTCTATTCCGTCCAGGGCCGCTCCGGTTCGCATGATAAGCCCGATGCCGATACCCAGGAAGGCACCGCCAAAAACGGAGATCAGTAATTTGTCTTCCGTCGTGGCATAATTGGGAATCAGCAAAAGACTGACTCCCAGGAGCGCCACACTCAGTAGTGTCCGGTAAGCGAAACGCTTCCCGATCGAGAAATAACTGATGATGATCAACGGTAGGTTCAGGAGCAGGATCACAAGCCCCAGGTTTAAATGATAGATCTCGTGGATCAGCAGGGATATCCCGGTGACCCCGCCGTCAAAGAAATGATTCGGAACAAGGAATAATTTCAGCGCGATCCCCGCAATCGTCACCCCGATCACCATCCACAAAAAATCCTGCATCAACTGAATGGTATCATTCCCGTGCCCGGCCTTGACGGTCCGGTTCACCCTGTCTCGGAGTTCGGTAATTACTTTTTGCTTGGAGGGTTCGAGGGTTTCCTGGGCGGCTTTTGTAAAGTATTTGTGACCGGTCAGGAAATCGAGTTGCAACAGGTCCCATTCCGTATCGGATTTGGTGATTCCGCGTTGCTTGAATTCCCGGTAAAGACGCGATGCGTTTGCAGCATACCCTTCCTCCCCAAAATAATAAAGATCCGCATCACAAAGAATCTCTCCAAGGCGGTCCTGCGGGTTTTGCGGGAGTTTGGTGGCCACGATGACCTGGCAGATCTGCTCAACCTGGGATTCGCTGTAACCAAATCCCGGAAGCCATTCGCGGGCAAAATCACAGGACTTTTCCTCGTGATCTTCCGGACCCCGGAGAAATCCAGCATCATGAAAAAGGGCTGCCGTCCGGAGAATCACCCGCTCGTCTCCGCTGATCCCAGCTGCTTCAGCCAGGTGTTCTGCAGCAGTAATCACGCTTTTGGTATGCGGAGCGTTGTGATACGTGAGATATGCCGGCAGCTCCAGCTCCAGCTTAGGCATCAGGAAATCATATACTTTCTGGTACTCCATAACAGTTCGGATGCTCCGTTGATCAATCCAGCACTTCGTAGATTACGGACGGGTTTTCCTTGTTTTTCAGACGGATCTCACCCACCAGTCTGCATTGGAAGGATTGCTTAACCTTTTCATAACTGCTTTCGGAAATAATGATCTGGCTGGGACCCGCAGCCGACTGAAACCGCTGTGCGGTATTGACGACATCCCCAATGACAGTATAATCCAGGCGTCGCAGTGTGGAGGAGCCGATATTTCCTGAGATCATTTCGCCGCTGTTGATACCGATGGACACCTGGGGTCTGAAATCACCGGTAACGGGGAGGGCCGTGACCTTACTCCGGATGGACAGGCAGGCGTCGATGGCCCGGTCGAGGTGGTAATCTCCCTTGAATACGGCCATCACACAATCGCCCATGAACTTGTCTACCAACCCGCCCTGGGCGATGATTTCCTTGACCATCACATCAAAGTAGTTGTTGAGCAATTGAACAACACTATCGGGTTTCTCTTTTTCGCTGATCCGGGTAAATCCGCAGATATCGATGAAGGCGACAGTAGCATTCAGGATTTCATTCTGCAGCAGGGAGCTTTCAAATTCCCGGGTGCCCATGAAATTGAGCACTGTCTCATCCACGTACATTTTCAGGATGTTGTTTTCCTTGATTGCCCGCATGGTCTCTTTCATCTGCTGCACATGCTTCAGCGTTTTCTGCATCGTCAGTTCCAGGTCTTCAAAATTGACCGGCTTGGTAACGAAGTCAAATGCGCCGCGGTTCATGGCGGTACGGATATTATCCATATCGCCATAGGCAGATACAATCACGGATTTTAAGAGGGTATTCTGCTCACTCAGTTTGGAAAGCAGGGTCAACCCGTCCATTTCCGGCATATTGATATCGCTGAGTACGATATCCACATCCTGGTGTTCTTCCAGCTGCTCGAGGGCCTTTATCCCGTTAACAGCAAATACAAACTCATACTGCTGCTCGCGGATCTTTTGGCGAAATTTTTGCCTGATCAGAGCCTCAAGATCCGTTTCATCATCTACAACAAGAATCTTGGCCATTAATGTACTGATTTTAGTTTCTCCTTTAGCAATGTGAAATCAACCGGCTTGGTCAGGAAATCATCTGCCCCCAACCGGATGGCTGAATTGTAATTCTCTGCATCCCCATATGCAGTGATCATCATCACAACCGGTGGCGGTTCGTGGTGATGCTCCTTGATATGACGAAGGAGCTCCAGTCCGCTCATTCCCGGCATATTGATATCTGAAAGAATCAGCACTGCTTCCTGGTGATGATCACTGAGGTAGCTGAGGGCTTCTTCCCCGGAAAAAGCAAAGGCAAACTCCATTTCGCCGTTCCGTACCTCCCTCCGAAACCGTTGCTCAAACAAAACCTGGACATCCTTTTCGTCGTCCACAACAAGAATTTTCATACTCATGATTTTTGCTTCTATACAGGCTTTAAAAATACTTTTATTCGGGCAGAATTATGATAAATTCTGCAAATTCCCCTTCCCTGCTTGTCACTTTCAATTCCCCGCCGTGACCCTTGGTAATGATATCATAGCTCATGCTTAATCCCAGCCCGGTTCCTTCCCCGGTTGGTTTGGTCGTAAAAAAGGGTTGATAGATCTTATCCATCACTTTTTCGGGAATACCGATACCGTTATCTCGTATGACAATATGTACAGCCCCGGGAACCCGGGTCGTCCGGGCCGAAACAACTGGTTCATAATCCGCTCCTGCCGCAATCCTTTTTTTTCCTACCGAGTAAAAGGCGTTTGTAAACAAGTTTAAAAGCACCCGTCCGATATCCTGGGAAACCACCCGGATCTCCCCCACCTGGGAATCGGGATGAAATTCTGTTTTGGCGTTAAAGGTCTTATCCTTTGCCCGCATCCCGTGAAAACTCAGCCGCAAACATTCTTCGACCAGGTTATTCAGTAAAACCGGTTCTTTCAGCCCGCTGCTGTTCCGGCTGTGCTGAAGCATGGCTTTAACAATGGAATCCGCCCGTTTCCCGTGATATGTAATTTTCTCATTATTTTGATGGATATCCGTAGCCAGCTTTTCCGCTTCCGTGTTTCTGTTAGCCCTGATTTCCCCAGCCATCTCATCGATGAGTTCGGAATTCAGTTCGGAAAAATTATTGACAAAATTGAGCGGGTTTTGTATTTCATGGGCGATCCCGGCTGTCAGTTCCCCCAGCGAAGCCATTTTCTCCCGTTGAATCAGTTGATCCTCTGCATCTTTAAGATCCTGGAGCGATCGGGTCAGTTCATTGGTTCGCTCAGCAACCATTTTTTCCAGGGTTTCATTCTGGTTAGTCAGGATCTGTTGCTTTTCCCTTTCCCGGTCAAGCATTTCGCGCGACAGGTTCTCTACTTCTACCGTTCGTAAACGTTCAGCCACTGCGGTGCGTGCGAACTCCCCGGCATAGAAAATAGAAAGTCCCAAACCCGGAACGATAAAGGATAGCCCCTGGAACAAAACGGTCGGGTCATTGTCGCCGGAAAACGCGAAATAGATATAACTGATAATCGTGAGTGCGAAAACAATGCTGGTTACCAGCAATATTCCGGCCCCTTTTCTTTTACGGGCTACAGCGATGATATTAAGCCGAAGAAACTCCAGGTTGATCACGGGGAAGAAAAAAGCATTGTACAAACCACTGTTATCATATGAAATGAAATAATAAATGATGGAACTGACCCCATAGACTATGATCAGGTAAAAAAGAAAAGTCTTCCTGATCTTATAGAGCAGATGCATGCTGTGAATAAAGGATACCGCCCCTACGATATATAAGATCTGCGTGATGAGCAGGAACCAGTCGGAAAAATTAATGGTTACAGGCTCAGAAAGCGCCAGGATATGAAATAGGATGGCCAGGAACATGGAGAGGCAAAAAATTCCGGCATAGAGATATTCCTTTTGAGGGCGGAAAGACATGAAAAGGAACACCAGCAAAAACCCCAGCGGAAGGTAGAAAGATACCTGTATGATTCGTAAAGTATAATCCAGTTCCTTTTCCCGCAGACCGACGGTGATCCCTTTGTGGATTTCCTTCAATACCATTTTAAACATGGGTCTGTCGTTGGCAAACTTGACATAGAGGTTTTTCCGGTTCAGGGAATACCTCACTTCCAAAACCTGCCGGGTATTGGTATCCAGGGTTAGAACAAGCAGGTTGTTTGTAAATAACCGGGTGATTTCACTATTATATTCCGGAGAGGGTTTCCCGTAATGATAGGCAATTTTTCCATTGAGATAAATCTCCATGGCGCCTATACCCGAAAGCATGAGAGCTACGGATTTTCCCCGTAATGAAGGATCAACGATCAGGTTCAGCCTGAACCAGCCATAGCCTGCTTTCCGTACTTCAGGGAGATGATGTATTTCCCGGGTTGGGTCTACCGGAATCCCGGCTGAAACCGAACCGGAACCTGCCCGTGCTGTATCATCGCCCGGGAAAAATCGCCAGTGTTGGTTCAAAATAATCCCCTCGCGGGTAACCGTGGAAAGCAGAAAGGTATCATCTCCCCTTTCCTGGGCGGTTAGGGGCGAAGTAAGCAATTGAAGCAAAACGCAAGCGGTAAGCAGCTTTCGCATATATTACTAAATATAACCTTTTAAGGCAGTATCATGAAAAATCGGGTACCCTTCCCAGTTTCTGACTCGAACTTCAATTCTCCCCCATGTCCTTTGGTGACAATGTCATAACTCAGGCTGAGCCCCAGTCCTGTCCCCTCCCCCGTGGGCTTCGTGGTAAAAAAAGGCTGAAAGATCTTGTCCCGGACGGGAGGTGGAATGCCATCCCCGTTATCCTCAACCTCAATCTCAACCTTATCCTTTACCCTGCGGGTAGAAACGCGAACCCTGAGCTCATATCCTTCCCCTGCGGTTTTTTTCTTTTCTGCTACGGCATACAAGGCATTATTGATCAGGTTCAGGAGCACGCGCCCGATGTCCTGGGGTATGACATTCACCTTGCCCAGGGCCGGGTCCAGGCGGGTTTCGATATGGGCTGTAAATGATTTATCCCGGGCGCGCATCCCATGATAAGCCAGCCTAAGATATTCATCGCATAATTCATTCAGATCCGTGTGTTCCTTCTGGCCGGAGTTGTTCCGGCTGTGCTGGAGCATCCCCTTGACGATACCGTCGGCCCGTTGTCCGTGATGCACGATCTTTTTCTCATTATCCGAGAGGTTCCGGATGATTTCTCTCGCTTCTTCCATGTCACCCTTATCCAGCGCCTCGGTTAATTCATCCAGTAATTCACTATTCAGATCAGAGAAATTGTTGACAAAATTCAGGGGGTTCTGAATCTCGTGCGCGATACCGGCAGTTAGTTCACCGAGGGAAGCCATTTTTTCGGAATGGACCAGCTGGGTTTGTGTTTCTTTCAGGTGTTCCAGCGATTCCTGGAGCTCACGGGTGCGCTGGCTCACTTCCCTTTCCAGTTCTTCATTCTGCTTGGCCAGTAAATGCTGCTTTTCCTTTTCCTGTGCCAGGGTCAGGTCGGTCAGGCTGCGGATATCCCGGACCATGTTGTTAAATGCCTCGGCCAGTTCCCCGATCTCATCCCGGGATTTGCTTTTCACTTCCGATGTAAGATCTCCCTCCCCAACCCGCTTGGCTGCTTTTCGAAGCGCAAGGACCGGGTGAGAAATACTCCGGGAAAGCCATAAACCGATAAGCAACCCGATCAGGAAAATGACCGCACTTACACCCAGGGCGGTCAGCCAAATCTTTTTTTGCCTTTTATTGATCGCCTGCGTGCTGACCACAAGCATGATATCCCCGTTCATGATCCCCGACCGGAAAGGAGCCCGGGTTACGATCAGCGAATCATTGGACTGGAGGTTGATATCAAAAGGTTTGTCATCGGGGTAAGAAACGACCACCGAATCCTTCAATGAAAATGCAGTCCGCGAAGAATTCCAAACCGTATCGGATTGGATCAGGGCTACAAAACGCAGTTCCTGATCTTCCCGTACATAATCCATGGCCGTCTTGATCCCCCTGAAATTCTGTTCGCTGAGCGCGATACTGGCCCCCAGTGCGATGGTCCGGGCCTGGTTTCGGACTTCATTCCGGTAATTCATCAGCAATGTACGTCCCTGTTGGGTGGGGAAATAATAGAGCGAGAATATCGTAAAAAGCAATACGACCGCCAGGACAGTCAGCAGAATTTTGGTCTTGATACCGATGAACATAATTATCCCGGGGTTCGGTTGTTGGTTGATGGTTTATCGGGGAAATCCCGGTTATTGATCAAAAAGATCGTTTCCCGTCGACCGATACCGCTTTTGCATTATTCCCGGCCGCCGGTTCACTTGTAACACCGATCGCGCCCTTTGTTGCGGAAATAAAATTCCGCAGTTCTGCAGCGGTATTGAAAAAAACCGGCGCTTCCACGGTTCCCTTAATGGAAATTGAAAGCAAATGCTTGGTAACCTGGTCGGCACTCATCCCATATAACCTGTCGCAAATATTCTTTCCGGCTGGGGTATTCAGCTTGAGAAGTGCAATGATGACTTTGTCTCCGTTGCCCCAATTGGACTGGGCCCCCATAAAAACAGATTTCAACTGGGAAAAACTGATTTGTGCCGGTACACCGCTGTTGTTCCCGATGACATACAGGGAATTCTCCTGAGCGGAAACCGAAAGCGAGGCTGAAAACAGCACTCCGAAAATAAATTTTTTCATACCTATTTGATATTCAATTCTCAGTTAATGACCCCGCCAAGCTCTCAAAGTTAATTTTTTATACCCGTAATCCAAGTTTACGCGTTTTTTAATACAGGGATGCTTGAGAATCTTTCAGACAGGTATGCTGATAACAAACTCACTGCCTTTCCCAACCGTTGAATTTACAGTCAGTTCGCCACCATGGCCCTTGGTAACAATATCGTAGCTTAAACTGAGTCCAAGTCCCGTTCCCTGTCCGGTGGGTTTGGTGGTGAAAAAGGGCTGGAAGATCTTCTCCCTGACAGCTTCGGGAATCCCGTTCCCGTTATCCTTAACCCGAACCTCAATCTTATCCTTTACCCTTTTTGCAGACAGCATTACCAGGGGTTCATATCCATCTCCTGCCGTGTTTTTCCTTTCCGCCACTGCATAGAATGCGTTATTGATGAGGTTCAGCACCACGCGGCCGATCTCCTGGGATACGACATTGATTTTTCCGGTTGCCGGGTCAAAATCCGTTTGCATGGTCACCTGGAATGATTTGTCTTTGGCACGCAATCCGTGATAGGCCAGGCGCAAATATTCATCACAAAGGGCGTTTATATCCACCAGCTCTTTTTGCCCGGTACGGCTGCGGCTGTGCTGGAGCATTCCTTTCACGATAGCGTCTGCCCGTTTGCCGTGGTGGTTTATCTTTTGCTCGTTCTCCCGGATGCTTTTGGCAAGAGCTTTAGCTTCATCCAGTTGACCCCTTTTCATTTCCTGTTCCAGTTCTTCAGCCAGTTCGCTGTTGAGTTCGGAAAAATTATTGATAAAATTCAGCGGATTTTGAATCTCGTGTGCGATCCCGGCAGTGAGCTCACCCAAAGAAGCCATTTTTTCGGCCTGGATCAGCTGGGTCTGTGTTGCCCGGAGTTCGGCCAGGGTTTCTTCGATCCGGGATTTGGCATCTTCCAGGTTTTTGAAATCCTCGTACCGGGAATAGGCGATGGAAAAAGAGTCCGCCAGTGATTGCACCAGGTCAACCTCCGTTACATCAAGTGAATCCTGGCTCCCTACATAGAGCATCCCCTGTGTAAAAGGAATAAACTGCAGACTCAGGGAGGAAGGGGATTGTTCTCCGGCCTGGTATTTCCTGGCTTCACTTATTTGTCCCTGTTCGAGCATGGATTTAACCCATTGCTGAAACTGCTCCTGGTTCCAATGATCCTGGTAAACGAGTTTCTTTCTCCAGTGTTCCACCAGGGCTTTGGTAGTCGGGTCTCCGTTGAAAGCCAGGTGCAGTACTCCCAGCGATTCGCCCTGCGGGTTCGACAGGTAGGCATGGACCCGCTGTTCGTCCTCACGGACTATAAATATTCCACACCTGAAAAAAGGTACCTGGAGTGTAATGAGTTCCCGCCAGATCAGGGGAGGTATTAACTGCAGATCTTCCGGGTTCCGCATGGATGCGATCTCTGCACGCACCCTGTCCAGGGAATTCTTACGCAAGGCCTCCCGGGTTTGGCTCTCCGCCCTTTGCAAATCCTGAAAGCGGGTATAGATCAGGCCAAACACCCTGGCAAAGCGGTTCATGATCCTGCACTCCTCTTCTGTCAGGGCCCGAGCAGATACGAGGTTCAGGGCTCCCTGGTTAAAGAAAAAAGAATAGAAGTACTCTTCTTCATTAAAATCAGTCTGTTCCTGCCGGGAGAGATAGGTTGACACTGACTGGTAGTATTCCTTCACTTCGCGGCCCTGAAGTTTGGTCACGATGTAGGGAAGTCCCTCTTTCCGGGCCGGGATAATGTTCTCGAAAACGGGATGAATATGGAGACTGAAATAATCCAGAATCCGTGTTACTTCGTTCTCACCCGAGGTATTGGTGAGCCAGAGTTCCATGGCTTCGTTGGGCTCGTCAAAAATGCCCACCCCTGTACGGATCGCCTGTATACCGAGCTCAGTTAATTGCTGAAAAAGAACAGCCGAAGTTTCCGCCAGCTCGTTGCTGGTACGCATATCCAGGGCACGGTTACGAACCTTTTCGAGGGCTGCTTCAATTTCCAGGGCACGCCGGACCCGGTTAAGTTCCAGCAACAAATTTTCCTGCTCCGACTGGAGTTGATGTATTCGGGTTTCCAGGGTTTGATGGTCGGACATGATCGTTCAGTTATGCCTGCATGGTTTCGCCCGATATACAGCTGCCTATTCCGCAGTTACCGGGTCGATGATATTGGCGATCTGGGTGATACTGTTCGCCGGGAATCCCGCCAGCCTGGCATGTTCCCTGATCAGGTCTTCGCTGGGAGCGCAGTAAATGCAATAGATCTTATCCCCGGCCACATAACTGTGGATCCACTGGATATCGGTACCCAGGGAGCAAAGCACTTCTCTTGATTTTTGAGAAATAGTGCGCAATGTATCTGCAGAGAACCCGCTCGCGTTGGGAATATTTCTTTCAATAATATACTTTGGCATATAAGGTATTGTTGGTTAATAAAATTGATAGCCCCGGGATAACAGTAAGAAAAATAGCCAGCCCCGGTAGCTCATTCAAATATACCGAAATTTAAAGGTCTCAGCCAGCGCAACCTTTATGTCGGGATGGTAAGGATAAATGCTGCCCCTTCCCCTTCCCCGGATTCCACCTTCAGATCCCCCCCGTGAGCACGGACAATGTCATAACTCAATGACAATCCAAGCCCTGTCCCCTGCCCCGAGGGTTTGGTGGTAAAAAAAGGCTGGAAGATCTTCTCCCGGATCTCTTCCGGTATCCCGTTCCCGTTGTCCTTTACCTCAATCTCAACCTTATCCTTCAGATTTCTTGTGGTTACCGTTATCATTGGATTATATCCTTCGCCCGCGGTTTTCTTCTTATCCGCGACTGCATAGAAAGCATTATTGATCAGGTTCAGGATCACCCGGCCCATTTCCTGGGGCATTACGGAGATCTTCCCTACCCCGGGATCCAGATTTGCTTCAAACCCCGATTGGAAGGATTTATCCTTGGCGCGCAGACCGTGATAGGCCAGTCTTAAATACTCATCACATAATGCGTTGATATCGGTCGGCTCTTTTTGGCCTGACCCGCTACGGGAATGCTGGAGCATTCCTTTTACGATCGCATCAGCCCGTTTGCCGTGGTGATTTATCTTCTCCAGGTTCTTTTTGACATCCTCCGCAATCGCCATGGCATCCTCCAGATTACCTTTGGTCAGTTCTTCCTTCATTTCATCCAGCAATTCATGACTCACATCGCTGAAGTTGTTGACAAAATTCAACGGGTTCTGTATCTCATGAGCGATGCCGGCGGTGAGCTCGCCCAATGAAGCCATTTTCTCGGACTGGATCAGTTGTTTTTGGGTAGACTGAAGTTCAGAGAGCGTCTCTTCCGCTTTTTTGCGAGCCGCTTTAATTTCCACGAGGTCCCTCTCAGCCTGCAATGCCTGGGCCTCTGCTTTTTTCAGGTCCAGGAACCGGGTATAGGTTTGTTGGAATACATGGGTAAAACGAAGCATGATATCCATCTGATCCTGTGACAACTTTTCTCCGCCTACAATAAGAAGATAGCCCTGCTGGAAATTAAAATTATGAAGCACGAGGCGGGGGGGTGATATCGCAATCAGTTCCGATGCGGATAGCGGAAAGTGGATGCTCCTGGTCGCAATGAATGTCTGGTGCCGGATGGTTTCCTCTTCATCCAGCTCGAGTATGCAAACCGGCTCTTGTTTTTTCCAGCTTTCAAGCGTTTTCCGCATTTCCTTTGTTTCCGTATGAGGGATACCAACCGCCTGGGGCATAATCTTTCCGCTCCCGGGATGCGGGGTATAATTCCAGCCGATTTTTTCTTCTTTGTCCATCAGAACAAACCCGCTGGTCAGGCAGGCGATGCCGAGCTTACCCATTTCCCTGCAAAGGATCTCCCCGGCTTCCAGTAACTCATCACTTTTATGCATGGCCATGCTCCGGCTTCTGACTCTTTCCAGGGCCAGTTCAATCTGTGTTTCCCGGTTTCTTTTTTCAGCCAGTTTCAGATCTTCAAACCTCCGGTAAGCAAGGTCAAAAACACCGGCAAACCGCACCAGTGTGGCCATGGCTTCTGCCGGGGGATTGGGAACAGCCCCAGCCAGGCTATAACCGATTTCTCCATGGGAGGTACGGGCCATCACAAAGGTGAGGCCCCCGATATGGCGTATATCATCCAGCGTGGGTGCATTATGATCAACCTGTTCAAAATCGCCCAGGCGGATCATTTTATCAACATAATCAACCGCAGCGTCTACATCCATGGCATACACTACAGCAGGTTCATCGCTCCTTTCCCAATTGGCCAGCAATGGAATGTCGCCATGAATATGGCGGGGTAATTCCATGATCATACCGATGCGGGTGCCATCTCCACTGGTCATGGCCTTTTGATATTTTTCCGGCAGCCACCTCATGTACCAGAAATAATCGGCTTCATGCCCCAAAGTCACAAACTCTCTGCGCATGGAAACAACGATGTCAAGCAATTCCGAAGACTCCTGCATAGAAGTGACCTTCCCCCTGATCCTTTCCAGGGCCGATTCAACCTGTGCTTCCCTTGCCTGTTCTTCTGCTTTTTGCAGATCAAGAAAACGGGTATAAGCCTGCTCAAATACCTTGGCGAATCGAGGCAGTATTTCAGTACTTTCCAGGTATTTAAGAGAAGAAATCAGGATATAGCCATTCCTGAAGGAGGCCCCATAGTCGATTTCCCATTTAGGGATTTCGGGCATAGGTGCATTTCGGGACGCAAGATCCCTGATTGCAACCTGGGCAGATGGAAGATTGAAGATGTCTTTAAAATGCTGTTCGATGAAATGACCTGGTATTTCTATGGAGAATACATTCTTGCCCGCCTTCCATTGATCGTAGCGATATTGATGAATATAATCCAGATCTATTGGAACAATAAATGGACTTAGCATCCCTCCACCCGGAATGCTATGCCATTGCTCCACATAACCTTCGTGTTTGTCACAAAAGACAATTCCCGCCGCATACAGATCTTCGCCAAAACTTCGGAGCTGATTAAACATCTCAGTGGTCACATTTCCGAAATCACCGGTACTTCTCATACCAATGGAATGAGCCCTGATCCTCTCCAATGCCGCTTCTATTTGTGCTTCTCTTGCCTGTGCTTCTGCTTTTTGCAGATCAAGGAAACGGGTATAGGTACTTTCAAACTCAGTAGCAAAGCGGTATAATATTTTTTTCTCTGCTTCCTTTAATTCACTTGTAACCACTACCCCAAAGCAACCATACTTATTAAATGCTTCTACGTAATATAAACCTTCTGTAAAATTTTCCGGTATCAATTCTTCCACGCCGGCAATGAGTTCACTCCACGCAGCAAAATAACTTTCCACTCCAGCCGGTGGCACATGATAGGATACAACCGGTTCTTTCCCTTTCCAGTCAACCAGACATTGCGCGGTGGCAGGCTCATTTCGATCCAGCGGGTAATTGACGGCTTTGCTTTTAAACGTTGTTGCATTGTTTTCGGCCCAGGCAGCCCAAAAAATATGCCGGTCTTTTTCTTCCTCTGGCAGCCATAAAAAGGAAAAGGAAGAACCGATACCCAATTGGATTACCTGCTCATGAAACACCCGCAACGTATTATCCAGCTCGGCTGAATGTTGCATGGTCATGCTTTGTGACCTTGCCCGTTCCAATGCCAATTGTATCTCTGCTTCCCTTGCCTGTGCTTCGGCTTTTTGCAGATCGAGAAAACGGGTATATGTCTGTTCAAAGACCTTTGCAAAACGTTTGAAAATATCATAGGCGTCGGGTACCGGTTCGTAGGTTATGAACATCAGGTAACCCTGTGAAAAGAAAGCACAGTGCATGATCTGAAAGGTTGGAAATGTTTGACCAACCGCAGCCATCTTATTTGCGATCTCATTGAATACAGGAAGTGAATTCATGTACGCATAGTGGGCCGTTAACGCTTCACCTGCCTGTTCTTCCACAAACAGCGCTTCCCCTCTATCATTGGCATCATATATCCTAATAAAGATATCTTCGGAACTTGAAACCTTGAACGGCGCCTGGATCCTGTCCTTTCCGGACATCCAGGCCGTGGTGAATTTCCGGTCTTCGTCCCAGATATTGAAACCGCAGCCAAATACAGGAACCCCGAGGCCCTCCACCTGCCGGAAGAGCAAATTGGCGGCTTCCATCAATTCCTCGCTGTGCTGCATTCCCATGGTTCTGCTCCTCACTTTTTCCAATGCCGCTTCTATTTGTGCTTCCCTTGCCTGTGCTTCTGCTTTCTTTAGATCGAGGAAACGGGTGTAGGATTGCTCGAAAACCCGGCCGAAACGCTCGAGTATTTTCAATTCCTCTTCTGATATTTGATTTTCACTTACCGTCTGGAGTCCGCTATACTTGAAGAATGTAAAGCCCGCCACGTATCTTTTGAGGGCTTTATTCGCATCCTGAACATGTTTTGGGAAACGCCTGAATTCAGTCTTGGTAAAAAGGTACTCATCATAGATCTTCTTCTCCTCCCCCTCGATCGTATAAATAAAATGTTTTTTCTGTGATTTCCATGCATCCCACATGGCATGATGGAAGGGATAATCTTCAAATTTCATGTAATACGACTCAGGGTCCTTTCCAGTTTCGGGATTAGCAGCCCAAACTGTATTGCTTCTGTCCTGTTCATCAATAAGGTTAATTATACAGAACGTAAGTGAAAATTCCAGATTCGTGAACTCCCTGAGCAGTGTATCCACCACAGAAGATAATTCGGAGGAATGATGCATCGCCAGGCTCCGGGATCTGACTCTTTCTAATGCAGATTCTAGTTTTGCTTCTTTTGCCTGAGCCTCCGCCTTTTGCAGATCAAGGAAGCGGGTATAGGTCTGCTCAAATACGCTGGCAAAACGATTCATAATAAACCTGATCTCATCAGGGAGCTGTCCACTGACTCCTATCGCAAGCATACCCCTGGAAAAATAGGACGCATAAATCACCCTTTTTTGTTTTGGATCCACCTGGGTGGCAAACATTTCCCTGCCTACAATTTGATTTCTGTACCGGTTGTAAGCACTCAATTCTCTGGATGACAATTCCAAATTCAATGAACCATCCCCTGTTTTCCATCCACTGAATACTTTTTTCATAACATAAGGCTCATCAATGCTGTGACTGAAAATTCTTGGCAGTTTTTGTCCCTTTACGGTTGCGCAGATTTCTACAACGCCATCTGCCTCATTCATTATCCCGATGGATAACTGATCGGCAGGCTGTCCCAATTGCCTGAACTCCTCAAAAAGTACACATGACACTTCCAATAATTCATCGCTTTTGTGCATGGCCATGGAACGGCTTCGTACTCGTTCCAATGCAGCTTCGATCTGCGCCTCCCTTGCCTGTGCTTCGGCATTTGTAATATCAATATATCTTTTGTAAGAAAGCTTAAAAACATTCCTGAATCGCCCCATGATCTGGATTTGCTCTTTTGAAAGCTTTTCCCATGTTGATATGCTCAATGCACCCAACCCGGTTGAATAAGAATAATAGTGTACGGTTTTTGCCCTTGTCATTTTCGGATCGCTCTTATAACCCAGTTTTTTCCGGTAAGCCTTCCATTCCTTCATTTGTTTTTCCCGGATAGTTACCGGAACAAATATGTCATTTGCCTTTTTCAGATCATTCGCCCACTTTTTTACAATTGGATTTTCCTGATAATTAATTTCTATCACTTCGTCTTTTCCATAATCCGAATAATGATAGCTTTTCACCGCCTCCTTATCTTCACTATTGATCACTATTTCTGTGTTGCGGATACTATAGAAACCAAGTGATCTCAACTCATTAAAAACTGTTTTACCGATCGTTGAGAGATCCTCTGGCTTTTGCATGCCCATAGCTACTGCTCTCACTTTTTCCAGTGCTGTCTCAATTTCCAGCTCACGGTTCTTTTCTTCAAGTTCCCTGGTTCGTCTGCTGATCGCCTCCCGCAATTGCTGGTTTTCGGCATTGATCTGTGCATATCCTATGGTGTCTTCTTCACCGGCTTTGGCATCGGGTGTGGAATAATGCTGATAGATGAATCGCCAGCCAGCTTTGGTTTCATGCAATACATTGGTGAATCTGAATCTGCCATAAAAATTCCACTGGGATTCTACCAGGAACCACGCATCAAGTAGATGGGTTATGAAAACAAGCTCACCGTAAGTGTCGATGATCTTAATATCATTTCGGATATCGGTTTTCCCATCCAGCTGATATGCCGTTTTCTTAAAAAAGCGGATCGTGTCCTTTCGGTTTAAAAATTCTTCATTATTCGTAGACCCAATAAAGTGGTAGTCTTTGTCCAGGAAATAATTATACGTCTCCAGATCACCATTCAGATAGCCGTGAAGCCAGGTGTCATAGACCTTTAATATTTCCCTTTCCTTATTTTTAGTCAGTTTCATTTGTCAAATATCAATAGGTAATCTGATGATAAATATTGTCCCCTCACCCACTTTCGTTTTTAAGTTGAACTCCCCTCCGTGTGCCTTTATAATATCATAACTCAAACTCAACCCCAGTCCCGTACCCTGCCCGGCCGGTTTGGTCGTGAAAAAAGGCTGAAAGATCTTCTCCCGGATCGTTTCCGGAATTCCATTCCCGTTATCCTTAACCTCAATCTCAACCTTATCCTTCACCCGCCGGCTAGATATCCTTACCAGGGGTTCATAACCTTCCCCGGAGGTCTTCTTTTTCTCCGCAACGGCGTAAAAGGCGTTATTGATCAGGTTCAGGATCACCCGGCCGATTTCATGGGGCATGACCGAAACCTTCCCCAAAGAAGGATCCAGGTAGGTTTCAAACTTTGCCTGGAAAGACTTGTCCTTGGCCCTTAAGCCATGATAAGCCAGCCGCAGGTATTCGTCGCAAAGGGCGTTGAGATCCGTAAGCTCTTTTTGCCCCGATCCGCTACGGGAATGCAAAAGCATGCCTTTTACAATGGCATCTGCACGCCTTCCATGGTGCATAATTTTTTCCTCATTGTCTTTTATATCTCCTGCAATTGTTTTTGCATCGGTATAATTCTCCTTGTCCATTTCCTGTACCAATTCATCAGCCAGTTCCTTATTCACTTCAGAGAAATTATTGATAAAGTTCAACGGGTTTTGAATTTCATGGGCAATACCGGCCGTGAGTTCTCCAAGCGAAGCCATTTTTTCCGTTTGAATCAGTTGGGATTGGGTGGACCTTAAATTAGCCAATGTACCCTCCAGTACTTTATTTG
>JBMSNP010000057.1:0-20225 GCA_049421765.1 Chitinophagaceae bacterium | reverse complement strand
CCCCCACGATGACCTCATCCAACCAAAGAACCTGTTCCATCCCGTAATAATCGCACAGATATTGTTCGATCTGAGCCTGGTTCAGTTGGGGATTCCGGTTGGGATTGAGCAGGCAGGCTGTAGATGTCATCACAGTCCCGCGTCCGTTGAACTCTACAGACCCGCCTTCCATCACGATCCCGGGATAAAACACCGGGATATTGAAATGCTTCCCAATCAGGGTCGGAACCACATCATCCAGGTCGTACGGGGGATACTTATCGCCCCAGGCATTATAGCCCCAGTCAACAATCACTTTTTTGATCTCCGCGACTGGGTTCACCAGGAAGGCCGGACCGTGATCACGGCACCAGGCATCATTGGTGGGATGAAAATAAAATTCCACTTTGTCAAGATCCACTTCCTGCTTTTGAAGTTCACTCACTGCGAAATCCTTCATCACCTCATCCTTTACATTGATACGCACCTGCTCCCCGCGTGTCAGTTCCCTGATAAACTTCACATAGGAAGGATAAATCGTATGAATCTTCCCGGGCCAGGAAGCCTCTTTATGAGGCCAGCTCAGCCAGGTAGCTTCGTGGAGTGCGAATTCCGCAGGGAAACTATATCCAAGCCGTTTCGGTGTTTTCAGGTCCGATTGTCCGGATGACCGGAAGTCGGAAGGTTTTTGCGTGTTCAATATTAATTGTGTTATCGTAAGAAATTGCGTAAAGAACTCAACATGACTAGTATTTTCTCGCTTTGCGTATATATTCTGATTTAATCCTGCTCGGGAATGATTCTTCTCTGCCTGGCCAGGTGAATACACCCCGCCCCCTCTACAACAGATCTGTGGGAAATGCCTAAAAACCGGTTGAATTCTGCTTTTGACTGTCCGGTTGAACCCTCGGCAATATTTAAGGACACAGAATCCGCTGCCCTAATGATTTGAACGGTAAGAATATACAACTCCTCTTTGGGAAATCCCTTAACTACATGATTAACCATTTCTGAAAGATCTACAGCCTTTTGCCACACAATCAATTTCTCAAATTTAAATGCCAACACGAATGTTTTTAGGTGTTAAACAAAACGATTTCGCGGTAGCAACAACTAATTTTTCCTGGATCACCCCTCATCCGGTCCTCCCGACTTTCGGACTTCCCGACTCCTAATCAATAAACCGTTTCACAATCGGCTCATACGAATCTATCCTCCGGTCTCTCATAAAGGGCCAGTGGGTGCGGTACTGGTCTGTTTTGGCGAGATCAATTTCCAGGACCTTGACTTCCTCACTGTCATGCGGTGCCTGGTAGAGTATCGTACCAAAAGGATTTGACACAAAGGATCCGCCCCAGAATTTCATTGCGTCGTTCTGCTCCAGACCCACGCGGTTCACACTCACCACATGCACCCCGTTGGCTACGGCATGACTCCGCTGGATCGTTTGCCAGGCCCCGTATTGTTCTGTATTGGTGGCTTCATCCTGGTGCGTGGCCCAGCCGATAGCTGTCGGATAAAACAGGATCTCGGCTCCCATAAGCGCAGTGATCCTTGCGGCTTCGGGATACCACTGGTCCCAGCAGATCAGCACTCCGATCGTAGCATATTTGGTTTTCCAGACCTTGTACCCGAGATCGCCCGGCGTGAAATAAAACTTTTCGTAATAGGCAGGGTCATCGGGGATATGCATTTTCCTGTACTTGCCCAGGTAAGCACCATCCGCATCGATCACGGCCGTGGTATTGTGATAGATCCCCTGGGCTCTTTTTTCAAACAGGGAGGCAATGATGACCACACCCAATTCGCCGGCGATTTGCTGCAGGGCTTCGGTGGAGGGACCCGGTACCGGTTCCGCGAGTTTGAAATGCTCATAATCCTCCGTATCACAGAAATACAACGAGGTGAACAGCTCCTGAAGGCATACGATTTGGGCCCCGTCGGCCGCTGCTTTCCTGACGCCATCGATCGCCTTGGCCAGGTTCTGCTCCTTGTGGCCGGAACAGCTCATCTGGACCAGCCCCACCTTTACTTTATGCATAATTTAGTATTGAACCGCAAAAATAACTGATTGAATGTTTTGAGCAGTTTATCATCAGGCCGAATTCCGACCCGCGTTGATGATCCCGAAGGAGCAGCGCATGGCCAGTTTTTCATATACTTCTTTCTTTTCTGCATCTCCCGGCTTCTCATCCAGTTCCCGGATCCGGGTCAATGCATATTGCTGGATCGTTACCAGCGGCAGCACGATCCGTTCCCGCATCTGGATGGACAATTGCTCCACCGGGTAATTGGTCATAAGGGTATCGTGACCGGTCACCCGGAAAAGACAGACCCGGGTGAGTTCATACTCGTCGTGTATCATCCGCCACAGTTGTCCGAACTGTTTATCTGCTGAAAGAAACCGGGTAAGCGGGAAAAAAGATTTCATCATGGCCATCTCGCAATTGTCGAGCAGGGTCCGGAAATAAAGCGATTCCCGGTACAATTTACTGAGCTGCCCGAGTTTACCCCTTTTCTCCAATTCCCGGATCGCGGATCCCACCCCGTAATAACCCGTCACATTTTGTTTGAGCTGGCTCCAGGACCCGGCATAAGGGATGGCTCGCAGATCCTTTAGCGAAATCCCGGAAGCATTGCCCCTTTTAGCGGGCCGGCTGCCGATATTGGTTTCGCTGTAATAACGAAGCGGGCTGACCTGCAACAGGTAATCCGGCAAAAGCGGGTGATCTTTCAGGAAAGCATAGGCCTTCAGACTGGCTTCCGCCAGTTCGCCGATCAGCGCCTCTTCGTCACGGGTAAGGGTATTGTCCTGCCGGGGGAACAGGTCATTCGAAATCCCTGCGTTCAGCAATTGTTCCATGTTGAACTGGGCGGCATCAATGATCCCGAAATTTGAACTGATCGTCTGTCCCTGGATGGTGAGTTGTATCTCCTGGTTGGATATGGACTGCCCCATGGAGGCGTAAAAACGATGTGTTTTTCCCCCGCCGCGGGAAGGCGGCCCGCCCCGCCCGTCAAAAAAGATGACGCGGATCCCAAACTCGCATGCAATAGCTGTCAGCTCCTCCTTGGCTTTGTAGATACTCCAGTTGGCCATCAGGTATCCACCATCCTTGGTGCCGTCTGAAAAACCCACCATGATGGTCTGCAGGTCATTTCTGCGGGCCAGGTGGGCACGGTATACTGGATTGCTGAACAATTTTTTCATAATCCCCCCCGCCCGCTTCAGGTCATCGATCGTTTCAAAAAGCGGTACAATATCCACTGACAGTTCTTCCTTTTTCCATCCGCCAAGCAGGAAAAGACCAAATACCTCCATGGCATGGAGGGCGCTGTGACACTGGCTGATGATATAACGGTTGCATCCGTCGGGTCCGTTTTGACGCTGGATCGTCCCGATCGCTTCCACTGAGCGAAGAGTATCCTCGTACAGCGGATCTGAAATACCCGCCGGCCATACGGCCGGCTCCAGGTTTTCCATGATACGGATCTGCTCATCTTCGGAAATTGATGCGTAACCGGCCGGCAAACCAGGGAGTTTCCCCGCCAGCGAAAGATAAAAATTTGTATGCACCGTGCTGTCCTGCCTGATATCCAGTGTGGCGAAATACAAACCGAACAATTCGATCTTATTGACCAGATTCTCCACCATGTGGAGGAAGAGTCCGTTATGTTGATGTATGATCCGCTCCTTCACCAGGAGCAGGGTATCGAGGATCTCCTCTTTGGAGATATGTGTCTTACCACCCGGAACAAAAAGGTTGTTATAGAGTTTCTGCTCCAGTTCATGCAGCAGGGTCTCCACTCCTTCGAAAGTGAGCCTGCGTCTCAGTTTACGAACATCCAGGTAGTAACACTTAATAATACTGCTCCGCAGTGCATCCGCCACCTGGAGAGTGATCCCCGTGTTTACAAAGGGATTCCCATCCCGGTCGCCTCCAGGCCAGAATCCCATGCGCAGGATCGGGTTTTCCTTGTTTACAGCATCCGGAAACCGGTATTTCAGCTCAGAAACGATCTTGCCCGCGGCGGCATAGAAAACATTTTCGAGGTACCAGACAAGGCTGACCGCCTCGTCGTAAGGTGTGGGTTTCTTTTTTTTGAAGAAGGGTGTCTTGCCGAGTTGCTGAAGATAAATATTGATCAGGTTGGTATTGTTCTGCACAAGCGCCTTGGAGAGATCATGGATGATACCCAGCACAGGGCCTGGATAGAATTGGGTCGGGTGGGCCGTCAGTACCACTCGAACGGAAAAATCCTTTAGTTTGGCATTCAGTTCGGCTTCCTTGTTTTGCCGGACCACTTCCGTAGCCAAATCTTTCAGGGAGCCTGGACCGTTCAGGTCATTGACTTCGCTGAAGGAGGCATCTTCCAGCGCATCGAACAACACGACCTGTCTTTCGATATACTGTACAAACCGGAACAGCAGGTCGTTTTTTTCTTTTTCGGTTACATAGGTGGTATGGTTTCCGAAAAAAGCACCGATGATATCAAGCGGTGCCAGCCCGTTTTCGTAGCCTTCCTCGCAAATATTGGAGAGCAGGGAAAGCAGGATCCCGGTTTTTTCAATCCGGTGAAAAGGGAGCGACGTAAAAAGACTGTTATACAGCTGGAAGCGTGTGCCCACTTCCGATCTGAATTGTTGCAGCGACCTGTTTGAAAAATGAACCATTTGTCTGAATTGTGAGCGGGATTAAAGGATCGGGGCAAGCCTGATGAAAATACCCATTTTTTCATTAATAACGGACCCTGCAAGCAATAAAAAAACCCCGGTAATGCCGGGGTCTTACTGATTATTGTTGGAGTTTATTCTGCTGCTTTTTCTTCAGGCGCTGCGGTTTCTTCCGTAGCTGCCGGCGCTTCGGCTTTCTTTTTGGCTCCAGCGGAACGACGGGTCTTTTTGGCGGCAGTTTTCGCTTCCCCCTTACCCTTTCCGTAGATCTCGTTGAAATCAACCAGTTCGATCAGGGCGGTTTCCGCGTTATCACCCGGGCGTGCACCCAGTTTAATGATCCGGGTATAACCGCCGGGACGGCCGGCCACTTTTTCGGCAACATTGCCAAACAGTTCAGTTACTGCTTCCTTGTCCTGGAGGTAACTGAATACCACCCGGCGCTGGTGCGTGGTATTGGTCTTGCCCTTTGTGATCAGGGGTTCCACGTATACCCGCAGGGCCTTGGCCTTGGCTACGGTGGTTACGATCCTTTTGTGTTCGATCAACTGGCAGGCGAGGTTGCTCAGCAACGCATCCCTGTGTGCTTTTTTTCTACCGAGGTTTTTTACTTTGTCTCCGTGACGCATGACTTTTAATTTAATTCGGTTGTACCGTGTCAGGAATTACAACCTACATTATAGAATGGCCCGTAATACCGGGCGGTTTTCATCAGATCTCGCTGGCATCGATCCCCAGCTTGGCCAGGTCCATACCAAAGTGAAGACCTCTTTCCGTCAGCACCTGCTCGATCTCGGCAAGGGATTTCTGACCGAAGTTGCGGAACTTCATCAGGTCTTCCTGCTCGTATTGTACCAGTTCGCTGAGTGAATTGATCTTGGCCGCTTTCAGGCAGTTGAATGCACGAACGGACAGGTCCAGGTCTTCGAGCGGCGTCTTTAGCACCTTGCGAAGCTGGAGGGTTTGCTCGTCCACGAGGTCTTCTTTTTTCTCTTCCTTGTTATCGAAAGTGATGTTCTCGTCGGTAATGATCATCAGGTGCTGGATCAGGATCCGGGAAGCTTGTTTTACAGCTTCTTCAGGATGGATCGTACCATCAGTGGATACCTCCATGATCAGTTTTTCGAAGTCGGTCCGCTGTTCAACCCGGGTGTTCTCGATCGTGTATTTAACGTTCTTGATCGGGGTGAAGATGGCATCGATCGGGATATATCCCATCGGGGCGTCCTTCGGTTTGTTATCTTCTGCAGGCACATACCCGCGGCCTTTGCCGATGGTCAGTTCGATATCCATCCGTGCGGAGGAGTCGAGCGTACAGATCAGCAGGTCGGGATTCATGATCTGGAAGGAATGGGTTCCCTCCCCGATCATCCCTGCGGTGAATTCGGTCTTGTTCTTGATGGACAGGATGATTTTCTCGTTTGCCACTTCGTGATCCACGACTTTCTTGAACCGAACCTGCTTCAGGTTCAGGAAGATTTCCACCACATCCTCGCTGATTCCCTTCATGGTGGCAAATTCGTGGTCCACACCCTCGATCTTCACACCCACGATGGCATAACCTTCCAGCGAGCTTAAGAGCACGCGGCGGAGGGCGTTGCCAATGGTTACCCCATACCCGGGCTCCAGGGGTCGAAACTCAAACTGGGCTTCGAAATCAGTTGCTTTCTGCAGAATGATCTTATCGGGCTTCTGGAAATTTAATATGGCCATATGTGTTTTTTAATTTATTAGTTGTAAAAGGTATCGTTCGGGTTCAGGAAAACGGGCTGCGGGAATGTAGCCGTCAGTATCCGTTCAGGAACCTTTACCGTTACTTGGAATACAATTCGACGATCAGCTGCTCCTTGATGTTTTCCGGAACACTTTCGCGCTCGGGATAGGTGATAAAGGTGCCTTTCATCTCGGTTTCATTCCAGTCGAGCCAGGAGAATTTGG
Source organism: Chitinophagaceae bacterium (assembly GCA_049421765.1). Lineage (GTDB taxonomy): Bacteria > Bacteroidota > Bacteroidia > Chitinophagales > Chitinophagaceae > JJ008. Next base: position 13,633 of record JBMSNP010000057.1, on the reverse strand, counting down.
GGTTTTTAGCCCGGATCACGCTGGTGATGGAAGTCCGGCCCTTGCTGCCTTCTTTGATTGTTACCACATCACCGGGTTTCAGCTGGAAGGACGGGATGTTAACCACTTCGCCGTTCACTTCAATGTGCTTGTGGCTTACCAGCTGGCGGGCGGCCGGGCGGCTGGGTGCGATCCCCATGCGGAAGACCGTGTTATCAAGACGGGCTTCACAAAGTTTGATGAGGTTTTCACCAGTTACACCCCGGCGGCGGGATGCTTCTTCAAATGTTTTGCGGAATTGCTTTTCGAGGATCCCGTAGGTATACTTGGCTTTCTGCTTTTCGCGGAGCTGGAGCGCGTATTCGCCCAGTGTCTTACGCTTGCGCTTTTCGCCATGCATACCCGGAGGGTTGCTGTTTTTTGTCAGCCATTTACCATTGCCCAGGATGGGCTCACCGAAAATGCGGGAAATCTTGGTCTTTGGACCATTGTACCTTGCCATAGTTTTTTTTCATTTACGCTTTTTTGTAACGGTGCGCTGATCAGTAAAAGCGTTAAAAAATCAATCAGGCACCCTTTCTTAAAATGAAGCTCTTGGCTTATGTATCGCCGCCGGTTTTCAGCCGGCAGCCGATGTTTATGTTATACTCTTCTTTTCTTGGGTGGACGGCAGCCGTTGTGCGGCATGGGCGTCACATCCTTGATCATCACGATCTCGATCCCGTTCTGGGAAAGGGAACGGATCGAGCTTTCGCGGCCGGCTCCGGGTCCTTTCACATATACATCCACTCTTTTCAGACCGGCATCAAAAGCCGTTTTCGCGGCATCCGCAGCGGCCATCTGGGCGGCGTATGGAGTGTTTTTCTTGGAGCCTTTGAAGCCCATTTTACCGGCGCTGCTCCAGGAGATCACCTGTCCGTTTTTGTTGGTCAGGCTGATGATGATGTTGTTGAAGGTGGCGGAGATATGCGCATCACCATACGCGTCCACTTTTACCACTCTTTTCTTTGCAGCGGCTTTTGCGCTTACCTGCTGCTGTGCTTGTGCTTTTGCCATAATTAGGTTCTGAGGTAATCTTTAGGTTTATAATCTTCCCGGTTTCCCGGTTTGAACCCACCCTCCTGCCGACCTGTGCGCGATCCGGTGCGGGTTCAGTTTTTTCAGGTCTTTATTATCAGATGTCTGTAAGCTTATCGCCTTCAGCCATCAACTGATTATTTCTTCGGCGCCTTCTTCTTACCAGCCACGGTCTTACGTTTTCCTTTCCGGGTACGGCTGTTGGTCTTGGTACGCTGGCCGCGAACGGGAAGTCCTTTCCGGTGACGGAGACCGCGGTAGCAGGCGATATCCAGCAGGCGCTTGATGCTCATCTGCACTTCAGAGCGCAGCTGGCCTTCCACCTTCAGTTCTTCGGTGATGACATTCCGGATGGCATTGAGCTCATCGTCATTCCACTCGTGCACCTTCTTGTTCCGGTCTATATTGTTCTTGTCAAGAATGTACTTGGCGGTTGAGGGACCGATGCCATAGATATAGGTCAGTCCGATTTCGCCTCTTTTGTTTTTGGGTAAGTCTACACCGGCAATACGAGCCATATTCTTTTTTTATAGTTTGTTTTTACAAAGTCCGGAGATCCGATAGCCGGAATGTCCGGGTTGAAATAGCCGATCAGACATCAGGACTTCATCCCTTCCGTCTTCCCGACCGGTCGCTTCTCAGCCCTGACGCTGCTTGAAGCGGGGATTCTTCTTGTTAATAATATACAGCTTGCCTTTTCGGCGGACGATCTTGCAATCCACGCTGCGCTTCTTTATTGATGCTCTTACTTTCATACGTTATTGTTTTATCTCGCAGCTCACGGCTTACCGCTTGCAGCTGTTTACTTATATCTGAAATTGATCCGTCCCCTGGTCAGGTCATATGGCGACAATTCCACCCCCACTTTATCTCCCGGCAGGATGCGGATATAATGCATCCTCATCTTCCCCGAAATAGTTGCCAGGATCTCGTGTCCATTCTCCAGCTTTACCCTGAACATCGCGTTCGAAAGGGCCTCGATAATTGTACCGTCCTGCTTTATAAGGGGTTGTTTCGACATATTTTTTTGGGAACGCAAAGGTAAGTGTATCAGGCCTAAAAAAGAAAAAACCCCTCGCTTTTTTGGGGGTTTTGTGGAAAAAGATATACTTCCGGGTAAAAACGATACTACTTATTGACAGTCAATGCTTTTCAAGGTGCATTTTCGTCATGTCGTAATAGAGGTTCTGAAACTCATGAACTTTCAGCGGGAAGCTGAAATGGCGACGGTCTTCCCGCCACCACATTTCCAGGTTTGTAAAATCCCCGATTTTGGGTGTCACCAGGCGGAAAGAGTCCTTTTTGTATTTGGCCGATCCGTCCGTATCCTCCCTTGTAAATCCCAGGTTCATCAACTGGATTTCGTCCAGTGGGATGGGGTTCATGTCTTCCTGGTTATACCAGAATTCCTGGACTCCGTTGTCCACGAGGGCCATGTGTTCGGCATGATTGATCTTTACTATAGTTCCCTCACGTATCACTCCTTCATCGTTGACCATCACCAGGTCCCCGGATTTAAGTGCTCCGATCTTAAGCATAGCATTCGTTTTTGGTTAACCGAATATAATACAGTTTGATTGAAAAGGGAAAAAATCGGGATCCCCTGAATTGACCGGAATATCCTATTTTCAGGTATCTAAAACTAAAACAAACAAACATGAAAAAAATCTGGATCCTCGGACTGGCTCTGACAAGTCTGGTAGCCTGTGGAAGCAAGGATAAAAAAGAAACGGCAACATCGATCGCCCAGCAGTGGTGCGACCTGAATGCAAAAGTAGCACAGGCCACAGATGACGATACCAAGAACGCTGCCAAGAAAGCACGCAGCGCCTTCGAAGATAAAATGCAGGAAAAGTATAAGGACAACCAGGCCTTCCTGGACGAGATCGGGAAAGAAGTGGAGAAATGCGAGGACGCTTCTGAAGGAAAATAATAAAGCCACCGGTCTTATAAGGGTTCCAATCCCCAGGGGTTGGAACCCTTTATTTTTAACTTCTTTTCCGGTAGCTGAACACTGCCCACACATTAAACCCCACGCCAAACACGGCCACGATCAGAAAATGCTACCGGGTGTTCCCCAGGTTACTTCCTTACAGGACCACCATCCGCATCAATTCGATGATATCGGAAACCAGAGGCCGCATCCAGCTTATTGACCGGTGCTGTCGGCAGCAGGAGGAGTCGGCGGGAGCATCATTCCCGTGGGTGTGCCCTGCCAGTGTATGAATTGCCATTGATCATCACGGTATACCCAGCCTGTGGTGTAGAGAACCTCTGCCACTTGCTGGCCGGAAACGAAAAATTTGGCCCGACCGGTGCGGAGCGCGAGAATCCCGTATACCCGCTGCATTTGTTCAGACAATTCAGCGGTGGATCCCTTAAAAAAGTCCAGCCCCCGCAAAGTGGTCTCGAGGTCGTTGGATTTCCCATCCGCATTGATCGTAAAGTAATCGGGACCTGCAAGTTTCCGGAATGCTGTTGAGTCGGCATTCCCGATAGCAGCAAACATTTCCCTTTCAGCCGTTTCGAGTTTGGCCAGTGCGGCGGCATCTGGTTCCCGTGTTCCCTGCTTGCAGGATACAAGGAGGAGCATAAAGGCAATAAGCCGGAATGAAGGGCGCATGGTTGTAGGTTTTATGTTGAATACGCTTGATTGCGGAATGTTTTCAAGGGAGGATATGCTCACCGAATCGTCCGGGAGGAACGGTTACATTCATAGGGAGGCTAAGCGATAAGCCAGGCTAAATTTATTTCTTTTTCCCAAAAAAAAGCGGGCTGTTCGTGAACATCGCTTCCAGAAGGCCGCCCCGGAATGCATCATCCGCCAACTGCCAGAACATGATTCCGCCCAGTTTCCGGTCCATAGCATATTTTGTTTTCTGGGAGATGGAAAGACTGTCGTCATAGGTTACCAGAATCTTCCTGCCAGGGTGAAAAGCATATGAAGCCCGGGCCGTCTCATCCCAGTACCGGTTGAACCCGCGAGCCGGGCTGATGCTGTCATATAAATGGGAATAGGAAATACCGCGGTAAAAACGACAGGGGTTGTACAGCCCGCGGTTCGCCGTATCCGACACATAAAACATCCGGGCGTAAAATGCTGCCCCGATGACGATCTTCCCCGGCGCAACACCTTTTTCAAGCAGCCGGTTCACGGCGTTATCGGCCGATTGTTTTTGACGGGGGGTTGAATAAAGCGGCGTGTGATGCCCGCTTATAGTACTGGCTCCGTGCACCAGGTCATAACTCATCACATACACTTTATCGGCATACCGCATGGCTTCAGTCCAGTTAACAGAAGAGTCGATAAAACTGTCAAACCCGCCGGCGGCGAAACTGATCTCGTATCTTTTTCCCAGCACCCGGCGCAGTTCTTTCAGCAAACTTGTGAAATGGTCTTTATCGGCCGGACCAAAGGGATGTCCCGGGTAACCCGCGATCGCCGGGTATTCCCAATCGAGATCGATCCCGTCGGCCCGGAAAAAAAATAGGGTCTCTTTTACGGAGCGGGCAAATTCCTTTCGCCCGGAGTCGGTTGAAAATACCGCCGGGCAATCCCGGCATCCGCCCCAGCCGCCCAGTGACAGGATGATTTTTAAACCCGGGTTCCGGTTCTTGTAACCTGCCATCTTCCGGAGGGTGGCTGTGTCGTTGGCATGTCCAAGGTTAAACCGGTTGCCCTTCAGGTGGCCAAAGGAATAGATCAGGTGTGTAAGATGCTGCACCTGAAAACTATCCAGTCTTCCCGCCGCACCGGCATAATAACCGGTGATGCAAAAGGGCCGGCCTTGCTGGGCCGATCCGCTGCCGGAAGACAAAATAATCACGAATAAAACAAACAGGATCCTGGAATACATACGGTGGTTTCAAAGTACGCAATTTTGGGTAGCCTGCCTTGGGAATGTCCCGTACCTTTCCCCATTTCAACAGAAAATATTTTTCATCTCCTGCAGTTCCAGGATATTTGGATCATGTATAAACGAATCTCCCTTCTCTTGATTTTATACGGGTTTACCGCCATGGCCCAACCCTACCCTGTTGGCCGGCGTGCCCTGGTATTTACCGACAACTCCCGTGGCAACAGGAGCATCCCTGCCGAACTTTATTATCCAGGAAGTTCCGCAGGCAATGATGTACCCGTGGCTGCAGGCACGACCCGGTTTCCGGTCGTTGCTTTCGGGCATGGATTCCTGATGCCGGTTACGGCCTACCGGTGGCTTGCAGACAGCCTGGTGAAATATGGTTTTATCGTGGCTTTGCCCACATCGGAATCCGGTTTCAGTCCCAGCCATGAACAGTTTGGCCGCGACCTTGCCTTTCTTTGCGAGCGAATCCCTTCGCTGAATGATTCGGCCAGTTCATTTCTTTTTGGGAGGGTCCGGGATAAAACCGCGGTAGCCGGACATTCCATGGGTGGCGGATCCAGTTTTCTTGCCACTACTTATTCATCCGCCATCACCGTACTTTTTAATTTCGCGGCTGCCGAAACCACTCCTTCTGCTCAAACCGCGTCACTTAGCGTGCAGCGGCCTGCGCTTGTTTTTTCGGGCGGATCGGATTGTATCACCGCCCCCTCCCTGCAGTTGCAGATGTATTCTAATATCCCCTACAGCTGTAAAACGTATGTCTCCGTCAACAACGCTTTGCATTGCCAGTTTGGCAACAATGAAAGCACCTGTGTGCTGGGGCAGATCACATCGGGTTGTAACAATTCCTCCATCACCGCCGCCGATCTTTTCCAAAAAACGGTTTTCATGTTATTGCCATTTCTCCAATACTACCTGCAGGGCGATTGCTCGGCGGGCCAGATATATCAGAATAATTACAACAACATAACCGGTGTGGTAAAGCAAAGAAGCTGCACTGCAGATCCTTTGGGTTGTGTGGTGACGGGCACGACCAATCCACCTTCGTCATCCGGGATCCTGTTATCAGCCACGGGCGGGTTGGCAGGTATCCCGGTTCGGATCCGGTCTGCGCCCGGTTTGATAAGCTCCGTAACCCTGTATGATGAAAACGGCCGCCTGCTGGTGGCCGTAAAAGGTATTGCATCAAATGAGTATTCGATAGCCGTACGTGAGAGGGGATGTTTCTTCCTGGAAGTGATTGCCGGTAGAACCAGACGAACTGGGAAAATAGTTCGGTGGTAAAAACCCGGAATCGGAATTATCCGTCCCCTGTCACAGGGCAATCAGAAAATCACTGAACCGGGATCAGCTTGCCGTATTTCTTAAGCCAGTTTTCAAAGTTCAACAGTTCTGGATTCAGTTTCCGGGACTCGTTAACATCCCGCAGGCCATTGACCTGTGCCTCAAATTCATCATAGAACTGGAACATGTTCCCGAGATCATCCGCACCCGGGAAACCAAAACTGCGGTAAACGGAAGCCGGTACTTTATTATATACCACCGGTTCTCCCAGCGCACCGGACATGGCCGCGGCCATCTCGTCGCCATTGAGGGCTTCACCTGCGATCCCGACTTTCTTCCCGACATATGCGGCCCGGTCTTTGAAGATCCCATAGGCACATTTGCCGATATCCTCGGCGGCGATCCCACCCATTTTTGCCTCCCCGATCGGGAGGGTCAGCGCCAGTTTTCCGTCGGCACCCCGCTGCGGACCGGCTCCGAAATAAATGAAATTATCCCAATAGAATGATGCATAGAGAAAAGTGACCGGCACCCCGGCTTCGGTGAAGAATTTGTTTGATTCTCCTTTACCGTCGAAGTGGGGGACTTTGTACTTCTCATTCAGGGTGGGCATGCGGTCATCATCTAGCGGAACGAATTCGCGGGTATCCTCCAGGGTAGACCAGATGGCATGCTGAATCCCGGCCGCTTTGGCCGCTTTTGCGAAAAGCTTGGCCTCGGCTATTTCCTGTTCCGCATTGAAATGCGCCCAGAAAAAAGTAACGAAAAAAGCTCCATAAGCTCCTTCGAGGGCTTTATGAACTGACTCTTCGTTGCCCAGGTCGCCATAAACCACTTCGGCCCCCAGGGCCGCAAGGGCTTTGGCTTTATCGGATTCAGGCTCGCGGGTAACGGCCCGGACACTGAATTCACTGTTGGGATCGGCACAAATGGCCTTCACCAGTCCACCGCCCTGCGCGCCTGTAGCGCCAAATACGGTGATGATTTTCTTAGTAGACATGTTTAATTGGTTTAGTTATATATATAAATGTACAACAGTTTTCGGAATTAAATGTTTAAACATTGAATAAATTGATAAAAAACCCGGATCGATTGCTGTTTTTGTGCCAAAAAGGGTAAGTATGATAAAAATGCACGTATGATTTATCTCCGAATACAATCAATCAACGCTTTTTGATGACCTTTTCATGGTGGGCCACCGGAACAGGACTCCCTGAACCCGGATCGCCGGACATCCGGTCTTCGCCCAAAAGCAAAACCACCCCTTCCGGAGTGGCCTGCTGAACGACCCTGTTATACCCGACTTGAAAATTTTTATCAATGATAGTGGGATTCTTATCTAACGGGTTATAAAGATCCCGGCCTCTGTACCTCCCCCAAAATGGGTACCATTTAATGTTCCGTTTAGGCTATGCGTAGTTTTTTTGACACTTGAAATAACAGCTAAAAACTGCCCTCAATAAGCTTTATAAACCCAAACTACAAACCTAGTCCTGCATATTAATCTTTCTCCATCTCGTTCACCCATTCTTCCACAAAGGTCCGTGCGGGCTCCACCACTTCCCTGCCGGCGCGGTAAGCCATTTTCCATTGACTGCCCTTGCCCTCATATACGGGGTTCTTAAAATATTTCTTCCCGTTCCTTTCATAAACCTCTGCCGTAAAGTCGATATCCCGGGTTTCATCCAAAAACTGGTGCAGCCGTTCCTTTATATATAGCAAATGATTGGCGGGATATTTCTTTTCCCATGCGGTGACCTTTTGATGCTCACCCGCGTCGGTCATCTTTACCAGCTCCGGGTAGGTGCTCCGGTATACCACGATCACAGGGTTATTTGGATCCTCCACACCTTTCAAGTTGGCCCTTGCCTGGCTAAGCACATCCTCATATATTTTTTTCGTTGAAGGATCGGCTTTTTTCAGGCAGGCCTCCGTTTCTGTCACGGCTTTCCGGCATTGCTCGACAAGCGTTTTCTGCAATTCGTCTGGTGTTTGCACGTGATCCGTCGGGCACGGTTTCTGGGATTCGCGAACCGAATTATACTCCTTTATAAATCCATCCGTATGTACATAATTTTTAGTGAACGAAAGCAGGTCTTTCACCACTGCGCCGCGGTTGCCCACGGCGATATTCCTGGCACTGCGTACCCCGTACTGGTCGATAAACCCGCCCAGGATGCTCCGCGAGATCTTTTGCTCGGCCTCTGTCTTGCTGATTCCCAGTTGTTTCAGGAAACCCTCACTGATCACCCGCATGGTGAACGAATAGGAAGTTACCACAAGCAGTCCCAGTACCGCCAGGGTGATCGTGGTCCGGAACCGCTTGATGAACTGTTGTATAAGTAACTGTTTCATGGTTGAGGTTTAATGGTTGAACGGCTTAAGGGCTGGAATGTTACCCCTTTCGTAAAATGATCTCCCGGATTTTTTCCTGTTTTTAAGAAAGCCCATGGGCTTTCTTAAAAACGGATGGGAATCATTTCTGATCACGTTGAATGTTCCGGGGGCGCGAAGGATTTTCCCTGTTCCGGGGTTTTTCCATGTTCACATCGAGGACATTCAACAGTTCACGGGTGTAGAGCACTTTGAACTCATCCGGCTCGGGGAGTTTTCTGTAATGGTTTTGCTTTTTCATGGCTTAAGGTTTAATGGTTATGATTCTGATGTAAAGATGTCGCCTTTTGGAGGGCAGGACAACCGCTTCGGTAACGGAGTGCGTAAATGGGGGGATGAATTGAAGAGAAACCCGTGAATGTTAAGAAGTGTTAAAGGAAAGGCTCCAAAATCCATGCTGCCCGCCTTTGGGGGGGACACAAGTTCAGAAACGAATTTTCCTTCTGGAATTCACTGATTCAACTGAGGGTGGGTATTGGCCGTGGGTGGATGACCAGTGGACTTTTAACCCGGTAAAGAAGGACCCATGAAAAAGCGGCGGACACCCGTATCTCTCGCGATCCCTGCGATGCCGAGTATATACGTGTTCAGCGGTTGCTCACAAAAGAAACAATCCTACACATTGAATCCGTTTCAAACTAAAAGTATGTTACACAGCAATTGGTGGAAACAGATACAGTGCTGAAAACAAAGGGCATCCCGGCCCGAAGGCCGGAGTGACAAGACATAAAGTGCGATATCAAGCCTGCCCGCAGGCAGGCAAGTTCCAATAGACACCTCGCCAGGCCCGGTATGACACAAGGAGTGGCAAACAGTAAACGATAAACCAAATGAGAAAAATCCGCCTATGCTACATAGCCCCTTATATGCACCACCTGCGCCGCCAGGTCCACGGTACCAACGCCCCAGATCTGGAGGGGATTTATCCAGGTATAATCCTTATGGGAACTAAAGAGCGTTACATTTTCCTTTAAATCGGCTACTGGACTATCTGGCCTGGGGATGCAGACACCATCTGCCTTCAGGGATATTTTTGCTCCATCCTGTGTGGTGATCTCGGAATGGATATCCAATTCCATCCTGCCATCGGCCCGGAACCGGAGATAATCCACCCCCTTGGCGGTGCCGCTCATTTTTCCCCCGGACACCGGTCCTTCAAAATACACATCAAAACGTGCGCCTTCGGGCGGGAGCTGGATCTTGCCGGCCATCAGATCAGCGAAGCTGGTTCCGTATTCTGACATCCCGGTAATGTTGACTTTGTACTCGTAGAGAAGATCTTCCAAGGTCTGGCTCATGCTTGTTGTTTTTTTAATGAGTTTTTTGTATCCTGAATTATAGATTCTACTTAACAGAAATTAAGTTACATAAAATTGTGGAAATGGAAGATTCTCCTGGTACTAAGACTTACGTTTTCTGGCTTTGTATTCAGGCGGATTTCGGAGTACAAAACTGTCAACCAGTACCGAAGCTAAATAGAAGCACAAAACCCCAAGTTTGCAGGTCAGCCTGCCTGACGCAAACCGGCTGTTAGCATGTTGGTATTCTTGTCTTATCAATATTTACGGGAAACCGACAATCAGGGTTCGATGTTGTCAAACAATGGTTTAACCACTGCTCAGCTTCTCCCGTACCCGGTCTACTCAGCCCAACTCATCACATAATTGTTGTTCTCTATTCCCAGCGCCTGTTTTGTCACCATCAACGGGCGAAAGGTGTCGACCATCACCGCCAGTTCCCTGGTCTCTTTTGCACCAATGCTGCGCTCAACGGCACCAGGATGTGGACCGTGAGGGATCCCGGCAGGATGGAGCGTGATCATGCCGCGGGTAACATGCTTTCGGCTCATAAAGTCCCCGTCTACATAATACAACACTTCATCGCTGTCGATATTGCTGTGGTTGTACGGTGCGGGAATGGCCTGTGGATGATAATCGTACAAACGGGGTACAAAGGAGCAGACCACAAAACTGCTGGTTTCAAAGGTCTGGTGTATAGGCGGCGGCATATGTACCCGCCCGGTGATGGGCTCAAAATCATGGATGGAGAAAATATAGGGATAACAACAACCGTCCCACCCGATCACATCAAAGGGATGTGTGCCATAGTGCAGGCCGTACAACATGCCCTTCTTCTTGGCACGAATCAGGTAATCACCTTTCTGATCGTACGTTTCCAGATCCTGCGGCGGACGAATATCACGCTCGCAAAAGGGAGAATGTTCCATCAACTGACCAAACCGGCTCATGTAGCGTTTCGGGAAACGCAGCGGGGAAAATGACTCCACGATAAAAAGACGGTTCACATTGGTCTGGAACTCCACCTGGTAAATGGTGCCGCGGGGCAGCACGATATAATCTCCATAGCTGAAGGGTAATTTACCGTACTGGGTCTTTACAACCCCGGCACCTTCGTGGACAAAGATCATCTCATCCGCATCGGCATTTTTATAGAAATAATCGCCTGTCCCTGTTTCAGGGGCAGCCAAAACGATATGACAGTCGCTGTTGACCAGCACCGGCACCCGGCTTTCCAGGAATTCCCCGCCTGGGCGAATATCAAATCCTTCAAAACAACGGTGCTTGAGCATCTTCTCTTCCGCGATCTGCGGACTTACATCCACCTGTGGTTCGGTTTTGATGATCTGGGTGGGGGGATGACAATGATAAAGCAACGCATAATCGTCGCTGAATCCTTCGGTTGAAAAAAGCTGTTCGCTGTACAATCCGCCGTCTGGTTTGCGGAACTGGGTGTGACGTTTGTGCGGGATCGCTCCCAGTTTATAATAATGTGGCATCGTTAGTAGTTTCTCGTTTGAAGTTTGAGGTTTCGTGTTTCTTATGCCGGAAAGTCCGGGAGTCCTTGTGTCCGGAAGACTGATTACAAAAAAACTTGACTAAAGATATGATCTTCCCGGCTCCCGACTCCCTGTCTTGCGGACTTCTGTACGATCGGGCCCGCCCTCAAGCGCCATCATCAGGAAGCTGTATTTCCACTTCCGTTTATCAATATAGTATGTGAAGTTGCGGTGAAAAGGCACGCTCAAATTTAAGGATAAAAATGGGCATGGGTTTGTTTACGGTTTCCGTTTACAGCCTGTCGGCCGGCAGGCAGGCGAAAAACGTGGAATTTGGATCTGGAATCTTTTCGTCCATTTTGCCAATTCATACCTTTACCTGATGAAAACGATCGGTCTCCTCTCCGACACCCACGGCTGGCTCGATCCGGCAGTGTTTGATCATTTCAAAGATTGCGACGAGATCTGGCATGCGGGGGATTTCGGGAGCGGTGACCTGGCCCGGGAACTGGCCGCTTTCAAACCGCTTAAAGGAGTTTACGGGAATATCGACGGGTCTGATATCCGGTATGAGTATCCTGAGCAAATTGTTTTCGATTGCGAGGAGGTGAAGGTGATGATCCGCCATATCGGCGGCTATCCGCCCAAATACAACCCGGCCACCAAAAAAGAGTTGGCCCTTAACTGCCCCCGGCTTTTTATCAGCGGGCATTCGCATATCCTGAGAGTGATGTACGATGAAAAACTGCAGTGCCTGCATATGAACCCCGGAGCCGCCGGCCGGCAGGGATGGCATCAGGTTAGAACCCTTCTCCGGTTCGCGATTGACGGGAAGGAGATCAAAAATGCGGAGGTGGTGGAGTTGGGGCTGAGAGGTTGAAGGTTGAATGGTTTAAAAGTTTTACACATGAATAACCTGATCATCCGCTACATCAGCGACTTTGCAAACGTATATGACGGCGATCCCTGGTACGGGAGATCGGTGATGTCGGTACTCCGGGATGTGGACCCGGAAACCGTATTTCGCAGACCCGGTAATGGGGTACACAGTATATATGAGATCACGAAGCATATGCTTGCCTGGCGCCAGTTGCTGGTAAAGCGGCTCAACGGGGATACAGGGAGTAAGATCTCCATGAATTCCGCCGAGGACTGGAGTGAAATTCCCGGTGGCGATCCCGCGACAGCATGGAAAAAGATCCTCAGGGAAATGGAGGCCAACCAGGCAGCCCTGGCTGAAGCCCTCTCCAAGTGGAAAGACGAAGCGCTGGATCAACCTTTCTGTAACACCCCCTATTCCCTTCGCATCTTTCTCGACGGGCACCTGCAGCACGATATCTATCATACCGGTCAGGTGGCGTGGATAATGAAAGTTTAAAAGTTGAAAGGCTGACAAGATTGTACCAAAATAACCCCACTTGAATATTAGAACCCCGTAAACGTCTTCAAACTTTTTCTACCTTAGAGACCAACAAAACAACGAGCCAACCATGACCTCTGCCACTTCCCGCCGCCAATGGCTGAAACAAACCGCGTTAGCTGCCGGAGCTTTCAGCCTCAGCCGTGATCTTTTTGCCCGTGAAGCCTTTCGCAATCCCCGCCTTGAATGGACCCCGGGAATCATCAAACTCAGCTCCAACGAAAACCCGCACGGACCGGGCTCGCTGGCACGAAAAGCCATGGCCGAAGCAATCGCCTCTTCCAACCGCTATCCCTGGGATGTGACCACGCAGTTGCGGGAAAAGATCGGGGCGCAGACAGGACATACCAAAAACCATATCACCATCGGTGCGGGCTCTTCCGAACTGCTGGGTGTGGTGTCTGCCTGGGCTGCCATGCAAAAAGGAAATGCCGTGGCACCAGACCCCACTTTTCGGCTCTGGATCCCCGCAGCCCGAAAACTGGGTCTTAACATCAAACTGGTGAAGCTGACGGCAGACAAGAAAACGGATCTCCAGAAGATGAAGGACGCCATGGATTCGGAAACCCGGATGGTATATATCTGCAATCCCGGCAACCCCACCGGAACGGTGATCCCTGCGCCCGAGCTGGAAGCTTTTATTAAAGAGATCGCCCCGCGCGCCATCATTTTACTTGATGAAGCATATACCGAATTCAGTGATGAACCATCCATGGCAAAATGGGTGGATCAATACCCCAACCTCATTATTGCGAAAACCTTTTCCAAGATCTACGGAATGGCAGGCGCCCGGGTGGGTTATGCACTGGCCAACCC
>JBMSNP010000056.1:0-20359 GCA_049421765.1 Chitinophagaceae bacterium | reverse complement strand
CCTGGATCGCGATCATCGTGGCGGTGGGGTTGCTTGTTACGATCATTGTGGTGAGCTCCGTCAATGCCAGCTTGGGCAGTATAAGTTATGGGCTGGGTGGATAACCCTTAAGCAGAAAAGAGGGGGAGTTCATAAAGTTATCAGCCTAAGGAGAAAAGGATATTCGCATTACCGGAAGTGATCCGGGCTATTTCCTCTACGGATATCTTTTTTATCCCGGACAGCTTTTCGACGATAAACTTTAAATAGGAAGGCTCATTTCTTTTACCCCGAAACGGTACCGGGGCGAGGTAAGGTGCGTCTGTTTCCAACAGCACATGATCCAGGCTAACGGATTCCATGACTTTGTCCAACCCTGAGTTTTTGAATGTTACCACACCGCCGATGCCCAGGTAAAATCCCAGGTCAATAACACGTTGGGCCTGTTCCAGGTTTCCGGAAAAACAATGGAACACTCCTCTCAGCTTTCCTTTCTGGTGCTCAGCCACCACGCTGATGCAATCATCCACAGATTCCCGGGAATGGATAACTATCGGCAGGTCGAAATGAAGGGCCCATTCGATCTGTTCGTGGAAGGCTGTAAACTGCTGATAGATATATGTCTTGTCCCAGTAAAAGGCGAGCCCTATCTCACCCACGGCAACAAATACCCGCATTTCGATATATCCCCGGGCAAGATCCAGCTCGTTCCGGTAATCTCCCTTGACGGAACAGGGATGCAGCCCCATCATGGCCTGACATTGCCTTGGATTAGACTGTTCAACCCTTAACATGGATTCGTGGGTGGCGCTGTCTATGGCGGGCATCAAAATTTTTGCAACTCCTTCTTTTTCAGCTCTTTCCAGCATTTCTTGCCGATCCGGATCAAACTCAGGAAGATAAATATGGGAATGTGTGTCGATAATCTGCATGGAAATGGCTGATTTTGAGTGTAAAACTCCAAAAAAAATTTAAGAAACCTTTAAACTTAAAGCAATAAAACCATTCTCAGAAACGTCAAATCAATCCACTACTTAAAATAGCAAACATGAAATACAGGTTTCTTTCACTCAAACTCGCCGGTCTGATGGTTTTTGGCGGTCTTTTCTTCGTCTTTTCCTGTACTAAGGAAAACAGCCAGTCGGGTACCGATGCCCAGGAAGAGGAAGTGTCCAGCGTATCTGCAGAAGCTTCGGCAGAAGCGGAAAGCACTTTCAACGAATTTTTTGATGATGTAATGGGTGTGAGTGATGAAGTGGGCGTTTCAGGTTCCGGTGTCTTTTACGGAAGGCCTGATAGCCTGAATCCCGTGGCCCGCTGCTTTACTGTAACCGTAGCACACCCCAACAACACACCTTTCCCTGCCGTTGTAACCATCGATTTTGGAAATACAGGTTGCCCGGGTCCTGACGGACATATCCGCAGGGGTAAGATTATTACCGAGTACACTAACCGTCTGATCCATCCGGGAGCGGTTGCCACTACAACTTTTGAGAGGTTTTTCGTTGATTCTGTTAGTGTTACAGGTACGCACCGTATCTCCAATATTTCTGGTCCGCCCGTACCACCTGCCACTATTGCACGGAAATTCAAGGTCGAAGTCATCAACGGCAAACTGACCAAACCCAGCGGAAACTTTATCGAATGGAACAGTACAAAAATCATCGAACAGATTGAAGGTCTGATTACTCCAGACTTTTTTCGGGATGATGTATTCCGGATCGAAGGATCCGCAAATGGTTATGTCAGAAGGGGAAATTTGCTTGTTCGTTGGGAATCAGCGATTATTGAGCCTCTTTTCCGCCGATTCACTTGTCGCTGGATTGTTCGCGGAAAGATCAGGACAGTTCGTGTTAACCTTCCCAGCAACAGCCGCTGGATCGCTGTTCTCGACTTTGGAAACGGCATTTGTGACAACCTGGCCATGCTGACCATCAACGGCCGGACACGCCAAATTACTTTGCCGTAATTAAAAAATTATTATACCTTTAAACCAGTTTTCATAGGGTACGGATTAAAAACGGGCCAGGGTTTCTACCCAGGCCCTAACTTTTTAAGCAGTTGCCCGATCTTTTCAATGCCAATTTTTCAGTTAATTACTTCAAACCTGTACCCCTTTTCTGAAAATTCCCGGAGCAATAACGGGAGCGAATGGCTCATCCTCTCCCAGGCCTTTTCACTGTCGTGAAATACGATGATATCCCCGCCCTCAATTTTTTTCCGGATCCTTTTATAACATTTTTCTGGTGCCAGCCCTTGGTCCCAGTCTCCTGCCAGTATATTCCACATTACAATTTTTGTTGATTCGTTTTCCTGCCGAAGTTTTCGGATCTGGGAGCGGCTGATCCTTCCATAGGGCGGGCGAAACAAGTGGCTTTGAATATGCATACCTGCCTCCCGTATATCTGCCAGATATTGCCCGTCCCCGGTTTTCCAGCCATTAATATGATGCTGTGTATGGTTTCCCGCCGCATGCCCTTCTTCCAGGATTCGCCGGAAAACGCCGGGGTATTTAACCACATTCTCTCCGATACAAAAAAAAGTGGCCCTGGCCTGGTACTGTTTTAAAAGATCAAGCACAAAGGGGGTTACCTGTGGATGCGGGCCGTCATCAAAGCTCAGGTATAGCGTATTTTCTTTGCGTTCCATATCCCATAAACAATCGGGGTACAGTCTCTTTAGCCAGCCGGGTGTATGGATAAAATACCTGTCTTTTCTCAAGAAAGCGAATAGGCTTTTCTTTCTGGCCTTCCTGTAATGCGGCGCAATCAACGGCATGCTGCAAATATACTATGGAACCGGCTGCGGCTTGCAACCCGGCTAATACGCGGTTGACTGTACTTCCTAATTTCATTTCATCCCCGGTTCTCTGGGGTTTATCTTTGCCTGGTATGAGTAAAAAAGTCCGCGTCCGATTTGCTCCGAGTCCTACAGGCGGTCTTCACCTGGGAGGAGTCCGCACCGTGCTGTATAATTACCTTTTTGCCCGTAAACATGGCGGAACCTTCATCGTCCGGATAGAGGACACGGACCAAAACCGCTTCGTGGCAGGAGCTGAGGATTACATTTTTGATACCCTGCAATGGTGCGGACTGGAGCCCGACGAAAGTGTCCGGCACGGCGGAACATATGGTCCCTACCGCCAGAGTGAAAGAAAAGCAACATACCGGCAATATGCCGAAAAGCTGGTTGCCGAGGGGAATGCATATTACGCGTTTGACACCCCGGAAGAACTGGAAAAAATGCGCCAGGATTTTAAAACCGAACAAAATCCCTCTCCCCAGTACGACCATACCATCCGCATGAAAATGAGGAACTCCCTTACCCTTCCGGCGGATGAGACAAAAAAACTGATCGATGCCGGAACAAAATATGTGATCCGGATCAGGGTGCCTGAACACGAATCGGTTGTATTCACGGATATGATCCGGGGCGAAGTCCGGTTTGATACAGATACCGTGGATGATAAGGTATTGTTGAAAGCTGACGGTATGCCCACCTATCACCTGGCAGTGGTGGTGGATGATCACCTGATGGAGATCACGCATGCCTTCCGCGGGGAGGAATGGTTGCCCTCCGCCCCTGTCCATATTCTGTTGTGGAAATTTTTGTTTGGCCTGGACCAGATGCCACAATGGGCCCATTTTCCCCTGATCCTCGGACCACAGGGAAAACTCAGCAAACGCGATGGCGCCAAATACGGGTTCCCCGTATTTGCCATGAACTGGACCGACCCGAAAACAGGCGAACTTACCGAGGGATTCCGGGAAAAGGGATTTCTTCCCGAGGCATTTATAAACCTCCTCGCACTGCTTGGGTGGAATGACGGTACCGAGCAGGAAATTTTTACACGGGAAGAGCTCGTTGAAAAGTTCACGATGGACCGGATCCACAGCGCCGGAGCGAAATTCGATTATGAAAAGGCCCGATGGTTTAACCACGAGTGGATCAAACGGACGGATGCCGGGATCCTGGAACCGCTTGTCCGGGATTTACTTGATCAACAGGGTATCAATATAACAGGCACACCTGCCCTGTCTTCTGTGATCGACCTTATAAAAGACCGGTGTACATTGCTCCCGGATTTTGTGCCTCAGTCCGCTTTCTTCTTTGTGACCCCTGTGTCCCCTGATCTTTCGTCAGTTCAATCCAAATGGAATGAGGCAAAACAACTTTTTTTTACTGAGCTGATCCGCAATTATGAACTGTCTACTGCCTGGGTTGCCGAAACGCTTGAAAATAATTTCAAGGAGATCGCAGCGGTGAACAACCTGAAACCTGGAGAGTTGATGCTTCCTTTCAGGATCATGCTGGTTGGTGGCAAATTCGGCCCCGGGGTATTTGAAATCGCATCCCTCCTGGGTATGGAAGAAACCCGCTTGCGGATCACCAACGGCCTGAAACAATTACAACCCTGATGCATACCGGATCAGGGACAATCATCCCGGTATTATGAAAAAGTCCGAAGCATACTGGCCGTTGATCCTGGTATTGGCCCTGTTCAAATTCCTCCTTCCGGTAATCCTTCAGGATCCTGTTTACGAATTGCAGCGTGATGAATTCCTCTATTATGAACAGGGACAGCATCCCGGCCTGGGTTACCTGGAGAATCCGCCCCTGCTCTCCTGGCTGGGATCGGTTTCTTCCTGGTTTGGAGGCTCCGAATCATGGATCAAATTATGGCCCTGCCTGTTCGGCGCAGCCACCCTGGTATTCACCTGCCTGATAGCGGCAGAGCTGGGCGGGAAACTGTTCGCCCAATTCCTGGCCGGTTTTTCTGTCTTAACAGGTGCATTTATGCGAATCCACTTCCTGTTTCAACCCAATATCCTGGATATCTTTTTCTGGACCCTTGCTGTTTATTTTATCATCCGTTGGGTTCGGGATCAAAAAAACCGCGATCTGTTCGGCTTCATGCTCAGTCTGGCCCTTGGTTGGTGGAGCAAGTATTCAATTCTTTTTATAGGTGCTGCCCTGATTCCGGCTTTATTGCTTTCCCCGCACCGGTTCATTTTCACCCGGAAAAAATTCTACCTGGCCATACTGGCCGCCGCACTGATCATATTGCCCAACCTGGGATGGCAGTATACGCACAACTGGCCGGTACTTCATCATATGAGGGAACTCCGGGAAACACAGTTACGGTTTCTCAGTCCCACCGGTTTTATAACCGAACAACTCCTTCTCCTGTTTCCGGTAATCCCTCTCTGGACAGTCGGGCTTGTATGGCTGATGCGAAAACCTGCCTGGCGTTTCCTGGCATATACTTATTTATTTGTATTGATCCTGTTGATGCTTGGCAGCGGCAAAAGCTATTATGCACTTGGAGCCTACCCCTTTCTGCTGGCTGCAGGCGGGGTGGCCTGGGAAAAATGGCTGGCTAAGCAAGACTGGAAACGGTATGCTCTTTCCGGGGTAATTGTAATTCTTACGCTGCCGCTGATTCCGGTTTTGATCCCGGTATGGAAACCCGAAAAGCTGGCTCCATTTTATCAAAAAAGCGGTGTGGCCAAATCAGGTGTGTTAAAATGGGAGGATGGAAGAAATCATCTCCTGCCCCAGGATTTCGCGGATATGCTTGGCTGGAAAGAGATCACAGAAAAAACCGAGCGTTTCTTTAAACGGTTACCGGTCCCGGCCAAAGAAAACACCATCATTTATGCGCAAAACTATGGACAGGCCGGTTCTCTGAAATATTACTGCCGATCGGCATCTTTCCGGAATAAAGTAATCTCGGACAATGGCTCTTTCATTCTCTGGATACCGGATGAATTATCTATGCAACACCTGATATATGTAGGAGAAAACTGGCCCCGACCGGCGGATTCGGTTTTCCGGCATTTCGCACGGGTTACCCTGGTTGATTCTGTCCGGAATCCGTATTCCCGGCAGTATGGAAACAAGATCATCTTTTACGAACAAATCGATTCCGGAGGACTTCGAATGGCCCGTGAAAGCCTGAATGAAATCCGGCAACGGTTTCGGCGGTAGTCATTACCGCACATTCCTTATTTTCGCAATACACAATTGCCGCATGAACAGACCCATCCGAGTACTGGTTGCCAAGGTCGGCCTCGATGGCCACGACCGGGGCGCAAAAGTGATCGCCGCTGCCCTGCGGGATGCCGGGATGGAAGTGATCTATACCGGGTTGCGGCAAACACCCGACATGGTGGTGAATGCCGCCCTTCAGGAAGATGTAGATGCAATCGGGATCAGCATCCTGTCGGGTGCGCATAACACCGTTTTCCCGAAAGTGATCGCTCTCATGAAAGAAAAAGGGATGAATGATGTGCTGCTCACAGGCGGGGGCATCATCCCGGAGGACGACATGAAATCACTACACGAACTGGGGGTCGGGAAATTATTCCCCCCGGGTACACCGACTTCCGAGATCAGTGGATATATTACAACCTGGGTACAGGAACACCGGGATTTTTGATTCCCCCTACACGATTGCTTCCAACTCCATTAGCAGATACATAATTTGTAAAATTCTTTTTTCTGACTTCGTCACCTACATCGTCGTGGTGGTTATTCGTTATTTTTGAAAAAACAAGAAGATGTATTCCACACTTAATACCTCGCTCGAAAACGGAATCCTGACCGTGACCGTAAACCGGCCGGAAAAACTGAACGCCCTGAACAAGGATGTCTTTACTGATCTTAATTCAGTACTGGACGAGATCGAAAAAGATCCGGGGATACGGTCTGTCATCATCACCGGCTCGGGACCAAAAGCTTTTGTGGCAGGGGCCGATATATCCGAATTTTCCGGACTTGATAAAAACCAGGCCATGGCCCTGGCCAAAAGAGGCCAGGATACATTTGCCAGAATCGAAAATTCATCCAAACCCGTGGTAGCGGCTGTCAACGGGTTTGCATTAGGAGGGGGTTGCGAACTGGCTATGAGCTGTCATTTCCGGATCGCATCCGAGAACGCCCGGTTTGGCCAGCCCGAAGTAAACCTTGGGCTCATTCCCGGATATGGCGGAACCCAGCGTCTTGTACAACTGATCGGAAAAGGAAAGGCGCTGGAGCTGCTGATGGCTGCTACCATGATCGACGCAGTCGAAGCTAAAACACTGGGTTTGGTGAATCATGTTACAACACCGGAGAACCTGATGGAAGAGACAAAAAAAATATTGCATGTCATCAACAGCAAGGCACCTCTGGCAGTGGCGGGCTGTATCCGGGCGGCCAATGCCGTTTACGATGAAAAAATCAACGGATACGACCTGGAGATCCTTGAATTCGGAAATACATTTGTAACGGAGGACATGAAAGAAGGGGTCAGCGCCTTTCTTGAAAAAAGGAAAGCAAATTTTTCCGGGCGCTGACCGATTATTTTTCCAGCAATTTTTCATCCAGGAGGTAGGCCGTCACCCCGATGATATTATCTCCCCCTTTCGCGTCGTCGAGGTAAACCGTAAATGAGGTTGCTGTTGTGGTTCCGAAAGTGAGGATACGCTTTCTCCCCACGCTGGACCCGTTTATCTCCCGCACCATTTTATTCCCGTTGAAAATCTGAATATGAAATTTCCGGATCGTCTGGCCCCGGTGTATGGCTTCCCGGAGAATGATACAGTTCATGGAACTGGGCTTTGGCATTTCCACAATAAAATTCTGGAGATTGACAGTATAGTTCTGACCCGTGGAGTCCATGGATTGTAAAGCCAGCTTTCCCCCCGGCAGGTCGGAATTAGAAAACTGGTAATAGGTACGAGCAGATTTCAGAAGGTTTTCTCCGAAATTTTCATCCCGCAATATTTTGAAACCCGCCAACGAGGCTGAATCCGTCGCGGAAATCAGACCGCGGTTATCCGGTGGTACATTCAGAAGCAGGTTAGCCCCCCGCCCTACGGACCTGAGATAGATCTGGAATAATTGTTCCGGGCTTTTTACTTTGGAATCCTCCGCCGCTCGCCAGAACCATCCCGGACGGATACTGACATCACACTCGGCAGGGATCCAGTTCGAACCCCAATAATTTCCATGACTGAGTGAATCAGCAGGCGGTCCTCCGGCACCTCTTTTAAAACCAGCGGTATCCAGGTAATTCCAGTTGGGATCCCCGGCAATTCCGTTTTCATTCCCGACCCACCGGATATCCGGACCGATATCACTGAAGACCATGGTACGTGGTGAATATTGCCGCACAGTTTGCTCAAACCGCGTCCAGTCATAAACCTGGCGCTTCCCATTTGGTCCCTCACCGTTTGCTCCATCCCACCACATTTCCCAGACCGGACCATATTCTTCAAAGATTTCCTTCATCATGTTCACAAAAACCGAATTGTATGCCTCCGTCCCGTAATCGGGATGATTCCTGTCCCAGGGGGAAAGATATACTCCGAATTTCAAACCATATTCACGACAGGCCTTCGACAGTTCTTTTAATACATCTCCTTTACCGTCCTTCCACCGGCTTTCCCTGACAGTATGTTTTGAATATTTACTGGGCCAGAGACAAAAGCCGTCATGGTGTTTTGCAGTGATAATAATTCCTTTGGCACCGGCCGCTTTCGCCACCCGGCACCACTGGCGGCAATCGAGATCTGCCGGGTTAAAAATATCTTCCGGCTCTGTTCCCTCTCCCCATTCTTTCCCGGTAAATGTATTGGGACCGAAATGCATGAAGAGATAATATTCAGTTTCATGCCAGCTGAGCTGGGTACGGGTAGGCAGCGGCAGGGTGTTGTTTTCCTGTGCTGATACGGAACAAACTGTGAAAAGGGCAAGAGCCAGAAAAAAATGTCTCATCCGGTACATTATTTTTTTTGTTGAATAATTTTCAGAATCCCGGGTGCCACCGGGTGTTCGGCCTTATAGGTATACCCCAAAAGGGAAGCGAAGGTTTGAGCGAATTGCTGTTGGTAAATTTGCTGGGATGTCCGGATCTCCCCGCGAGCAGGTATCCCGGGCCCCATGACGGCAAACCAGATCTCATGGGCATCGCGGATCGAACTGTCATGGCTGGTCCATTCCTCTTTTATAATATCACCCCGACCGTGGTCCACGGTGAGAAACAGGGTGGTCTTATCACGGTACTGAGGATCCTGCTGAACAAAAGTCCAGATATCCTGTATCCACTGGTCTACCTGGTTGACCGCATCCAGGTATGAACGATACTGACCCGCATGAGCCCATTCGTCGGTTTCACCGTAAGCGATATAGAGGACACGGGGCCGGCGGGTCTGCAGCCATTCCATTGCTGCATAATGCGTGAATACATCCAGGCATTCATCTTCATGCCAGGGTTTATAGGAATCCTTCAGCATCTTATTAAGCAAAATTTCCCTTGAGGTAGGATTCTTCCCCCCGGTCTCGTCAAAGCCGGCAATCACGGGCATTCCGCTTCTTCCTTCATTCAGAATGCGATTGAAAGCCTCCCAGGCGCCAAAGGCGGCCACTTTATCCCGGAACGCTTCCTGCCCGTTCAGGCTTTCCAGAACAGTCACATGTGGATTCGGAGGATAACTGTTTCTGTTGATATTGGTATCAGGATAACCGGTAAAGATTTCGTTGTAACCCGGGTAACTGAACCAGTACCGGTTCATATTATCCACACGGTTCCCAAGTAAGCGGTTGCCGTAGATCTGCCCGGCTGATGCCATTTTATCCCACAAAAAAGGCAGGAGCTTCTTTCTTCGCTTTTCCGGGTTGGTGTCCCAATACTTATTATAGATGTAACTGCTGTCTCCTTTGTGAAACCTGGAATTATTGGCAATTGCCGAATCCATGCCATTAAAAACATCCTGCCAACGTACCCCGTCGGTGGTGATGATGATGATATTTTCAGAAACCTGTGCATACCCGCGGCTGCCGGCAAGGACCAGACATACGATCCACACAAAAAAAGTTCTTCTCATACGTTTATTTATTTTCAACTTTCAGTACCCAAACATGATTCGAGGTATTCTTCAGGCCCATTGGTATGGAAATCTCAGTACCGGTTCCGGCGGGTTTCCAGGAAACAGCCTGACCGGACCCCAGTAACCTGATTTTATCATTTCTGGAAAAAGAAATTTTTTCAAGCCGGAAAGGCTGATCCGGAAAATCAAACAGGAAAATAAAACGGGTCTTACCGTCCTTTGACTGGGTAAAACGGATTTTTTCCCCTTCTCCGAATACCGAGTACATCCGCGTCCCATAGATCGCCTCGCTGTTTATCTTCATCCATTCCCCGATTTCCCTGAGCCGGTCGTATGCTTTGGGGTCCCATTCCCCGTCGGGTCCCGGGCCGATATTCAAAAGGTAGTTACCTCCCTTGCTCACAATGTCCACCAGTTTTTCAATCAATTCATTGGCCGGCTTATATGTATCGTTGGGTACATAGCTCCAGCTGGTGGCCATGGTCATACAGGTTTCCCAGGGGTAAGGCAAGCCGGTTTCAGGTATATGCTGTTCAGGGGTAAGGTAATTTTGTTGCTCCCCGGGAACTGCCCTGTCCACAACGATCAGTTTGGGTTGTTTCGTCCTGACTTCTCTTACCAGCCTGGGCATATCGATATCCTGGTTCTGCGGGTTTCGCGCCCAGCGCACCCCGTCATACACTTCCTGTAAAGTTTGCCTGACTTCATCGTCAGTGGTCTTTCTCACCCATCCCCCGTCGAGCCAGAGGATATCGACTTTCCCATAATCACTCACCAGTTCATTGATCTGGTTATGCGTGAAGTCGGTAAATTTTTTCCATTGCTCCGGGTATTTGGGAATATGATAATTCGCGTTGCGGTCGGCCGGTGGAAATTTTTTCCACCAGTAATAATCCGAATGCCAGTCCGGCTTGGAGAAATATGCGCCCACCCAGAATTTCTCCTTACGAAAGGCCTTGAAAATCTCCAGGGTGATATTGCTTCTTGGATTGGCAGAAAACGGGCAATCGGGATCTGTGATCTTGTAGTCAGTGTAACGTGAATCGAACATGCTGAACCCGTCGTGGTGCTTGGTGGTGAAAATCATATAACGCATCCCGGCAACCCGGGCGGCTTCGGCCCATTTCTCCGGGTTGAAGTGAACAGGATTGAAAGTTGTTTTCAGGTTTTCATAGGCCTTGAGATAATCGTAATAATTTTCTGCCACTCCCTTCTTACGGGCTCCGGTGGCCCATCCCAGGTCTTCAGGACAAATACTCCAGCTCTCGACGATCCCCCACTGGCTGTAAGGACCCCAGTGCATCAGCAGACCGAATTTCAGGTCCTGCCAGTTTTCCAGCTGCTCACGGATGGCGGGATCGGGATCGGGGAAATAATCCTGGTGCTGGGAAGCCGCCGGGATGCCGGTTGCCGCAAATGCCCATAGCAAGGCTGCAGCCGCGTATTTTTTGATCCTTGTTTTCATAGCTTCCAAATTTATATCGACCGGTCGAGATGTGTATAGCCTCCGTCTACATGAATCAGTTGCCCCGTAGTATGACTGGATTTCTCCGAAAGAAGAAATACAACCATGGCAGCGATCTCTTCTGCCGTAGTCATCCGTTTTCCCAACGGGATCTTTTCGGTGATGCTCCGCAACCTGGATTCCGGATCAGGTAGGGTCTGGATCCATTTTTCGTATAACGGGGTATAGCACTCGGCAACGATCACGGCATTGACCCGGATCCCGTATGGCAATAACTCCACTGCCCATTCGCGGGTAAGCGCATTCCTTCCACCGTTGGATGCGGCATAGGCGGATGTGTTCCCCTGTCCTGTGTCAGCCACTTTACTCCCTATGTTCACGATAGAACCCCTGCTTTTGATCAACTCGGGTAAGGCGTAATGGGCAACCAGGAAATAATGAACAAGGTTCTTATGCAGTGATGCCATAAATGACTCGTAATCGCCATTCAGCAAACCAACACCGTCATTGATGCCCGCATTGTTGACCAGTCCGTCGAGTCGTCCGAATTGCCGGATGGCAGTTTCCACTGCCAGCCTGCATTCCTCCGGCCGGGTAAGTTCCGCAGAAACGGGGAAACCTGCACCGGCCTCTTCAATTATGTTTTTGTTATCCTTTTCATTTCTTCCCACCACCACCGGGATCGCTCCTTCAGCAGCAAGCAACTTAGTAATTGCCGCCCCGATTCCCCGGGCTCCGCCGGTAACCAGTATGATCTTATCTTTTATGTGCAGGTCCATACTCAGAGCTTATAAAAATCAATCGCATTCTGTCCGAATATTTTTTTACCGGTTTCACTTCCCGGATCACCGATATAGTTTTCAAGCAACCTGACCCATCGGCTGTAATTTCCGGCAAGCTGCATAACCGGCCAATCGCTCCCGAAAAGCAGCCGGTCGGTGCCAAAGGCATCGAAAGCCACATCAAGATAAGGATAAATATCACCCTCTTCCCAATGGAGCCAGTCTGCTTCTGTGATCAGACCGGATAATTTACAGGTGAGGTTCGGACAGCCGGCCATTTCATATATCAGCGGCTTCCAGGTATCCATGTTTTTTTCACGGATTCCGGGTTTCCCGCAATGATCCAGTACAAATGGCTGATCGGGGAAATCCCGGACAAAATCCAGTGCGGCCCCCAGCTGGCTTTGATAAACAAGTAAGTCATAGGTATACCCAAACCGGGTCAGTTCCCGGATCCCGCGGCGGAAATCGGGTCCCGATAAAAAATCGGGCGGTTCATCCTGAACTATGTGTCGCCAGCCCCGGATCACCGGAAATTGCGAGAAATATTCGAGACGCGTGCCGACCTCCGGATTCCGGAAGTCGATCCAGCCCACCACCCCTTTGATGAACGGGTAGCGACGGCTCATCTCCAGGAGAAACAGGGTCTCCTTCTCCGTTTGGCCGGCCTGTACCGTAATGCAGGCATCGATCCCGTTTTCCCGGATTTCCCCTGATAGGTCGCCGGGCAGGAAATCCCGCTGCAATACTTTCATCTCATCCGTGATCCAGGTATCCCGTTCCCTGTCATAGGTCCATAAATGCACGTGACTGTCGATTCTCATGGCAACGAAAATATCTTTTCCATTAAAACCCACTTTTCACCCGGCTGGGAACCGGGAAGAGCCTGCTGGTAATTCCACATCAATGCCTCCCATTGCTGTACTTTGGGATTGGAGAGATCCGCCGCAGACTTTTTTTCAAATGAAAATCCGGGAATGGTCTCCATGATCATGAAAAGACGGTTACCCGTGCGATATATTTCAAGCGATCCGATTCCCGATTCACGGATACTTTCAAGCACTTCCGGCCATACCTGCCGGTGGTATTCTTCATACGCTTTGATCAATGAGGGATCATTGATCAGGTCGAGCGCCAGGCAATAACGTTTCATCTGATTTTATTAATTCCAATGTTTGTTCTTGCTTATACTCCGGGATAGGCGACCGCCATCTGGCGGCTTATCCCCAACCCGTCGATCCCCAACTCGATCACATCCCCGGGTTGAATATATACGGGTGCTGGTTTTTGCCCCATGCCTACTCCCGCTGGGGTTCCGGTGGAAATGATGTCACCGGGCAACAAGGTCATAAACCGGCTGACATAAGACACAAGATGCGGGATACCAAAGACCAGGTTTTTGGTACTGCCATCCTGCATAAGCTGACCATTTACGGAAAGCCACAACCGGCAATTGCCGATATCCGTGAACTCATCAGGGGTAGCCAACCAGGGTCCCAGCGGAGCAAAACTATCGCAGCTTTTTCCCTTGACCCACTGCCCGCTTCGCTCCAATTGGAATTCCCTTTCGCTGTAATCGTTATGAAGCAGGTAACCCGCGATGTAGTCGGTGGCATTTTCTTCCGGAACATGCAATGCCTTTTTCCCGATAACCACGGCCAGTTCTACCTCCCAGTCGGTTTTCCGGCTGTCCTTTGGTATCACCAGGGGATCAAATGGGCCTGTAATGGCACTTGTGGCTTTGAAAAAAATTACCGGTTCTGCCGGCAGGGCCATATTGCTTTCCAGGGCATGATCGGAATAATTCAACCCGATGCAGATGATCTTTGATGGTCGGGACACAGGAGGGCCAAGCCGGATTGACTTGTCGAGCTTTCGCAATCCGGTACCGGCCTCGGAAATGACCCGACGGAGCGATTCCAAACCGTTGGAAGCAAAGAATGACTCATCGTAATCACGGATAATTTCAGATACATCATACCATTCATCTCCCAGGATGATCCCAGGGCGTTCATGTCCCGCTTCCCCATATCGGATCAGTTTCATACTATGTGGTTCTAATTATTCAGTTTAACAAAACCCCCGTCGATCAGGTAATCCGCCCCAGTGATAAACGCTGCTTCATCGCTGGCGAGGTATACTGCCAGCGAGGCAATTTCTTCCGGTTGGGCCATACGCCCGATGGGCTGGCTTTTTGACAACTTTTCGAACATCTCCTCTTCCCGGCCTGGATAAGACCGCTTCAAAAAACCGTCAACAAAGGGTGTATGTACCCGCGCCGGTGAGATGGAATTGCAGCGGATATTTTCATCCAGGTAATCCTTGGCGATACTCAGTGTCATAGCCATGACCGCTCCTTTGCTGGCGCTGTAGGCAAACCGGTCTTGGATACCCGTCTGCGCGGCAATGGAAGCCATATTGATGATACACCCGCCCCCGGATTTGCGAAGCTGGGGAATAGCGGCAAACACACAATTGTACACCCCTTTTACATTTACGCGAATAATTCTGTCAAAGTCATCTTCCGGGGTCCCCCCGGCGTTGCCCACGTGTGCGATCCCGGCATTGTTCACCAGGATATGTACCGGTCCGATCTGTGTGAATACGGAGAGCACATTCTTCTGATCCGACACATCGCAGGGATAAACAAACGCCTTCCCGCCCTGCTGATTGATCTCATCGGCGACTATCCGGGCTTCGTCCGTGTTGATATCCAGGATATGAACAACTGCACCCTGTGCTGCGTATGCCATTGCAATGGCTTTTCCGATCCCGCTTCCGCCACCTGTTATAACTGCTGATTTATGCTGTAATGAAAACATAATTTTCGTTTTTCATATTCAGTAACTGTATGTCCCGGATGAAGCGGCTGCCGCTTTTTTGACCCGGTGGCCTTTCAGACCGAACCAGGCGACCACCGCAAAACAGACCAGGGGTACGACATAGGCGGTTGCCGTACTTTTCTCCGAAAGGACTCCCATAATATAAGGAACGAGGGCTCCCCCCACGATCGACATGATGATAAATGAAGATCCCCTTTTGGTATGTTGTCCCAGGTCTTTGACACCCAAAGCAAATATGGTCGGGAACATGATGGATTCAAAAAAGAAAATGGCCATCAGGGAATAGACTGATATCCACCCCTTCAAAGTGACCACAAATACACACAGCAATATATTCACCATTGCATAGATAAAAAGCAACAAGGCAGGACTGATTTTTTTCATCAGGGCCGTGCCTGCAAACCGGCCGATGGTGAACAGGAGCAGGCTGGCGGAGAGCAGGTAGGAAGCCCTGGCATTATCAATGCCCTGGTCTGCTTCCGTACAGTAGTTGATAAAAAGCGCAGCCACCCCCACCTGTGCGGCCACATAAAAAAATTGGGCGATCACCGCATTTACAAAATGGCCATGATGAAACAGCGGCCGGGTATTCTGATCCGGTTCGGATACCAGGGAACTTTCCTCAACTTCTGGAAGAGTTGTTCGTATAAATAAACCGGCCACAACCAATACCACACCGCCGATCACCAGGTATACCACGCGTACCGAGTCCAGGTTGCCCGTGGGGTTTGATCCTCCGAAGAAAAGATTGGCGGCAATGATCGGGCCGATAAATGATCCCACCCCGTTAAAGCACTGGGATAGGTTCAGCCGGAAGGCGGAAGATTCCGGTTTGCCCAGAACCGTGATATAGGGATTAGCGGCCGTTTCAAGACAGGCAAGCCCGGAAGCCAGGATAAACAGGGAGACGAGGAAAAAATTAAAACTCGATTGCTGGGCAGAGGGGTAAAAAAGGAAAGCGCCGGTGGCATAAAGGATCAGCCCGGTGATGATCCCCTTTTTATAACCCACCCGGTTCATCAATAAGCCCGCCGGCAACGCAACCAGGAAATAAGCTCCGAAATAAGCAGCCTGGAGCAGGGTCGATCTTGTTTTTGTAATATTCAGCGACTCCTGAAAATGCTTGTTCAGCACATCCAGCAGCCCGTAAGCCAGTCCCCACAGGAAGAAAAGGGATGTGACGAGTATCAGTGGCAGAATAAACCTGTTCCCGGTAGGTTTCATTTGTAATTTATTATTATTGGCAATCGGCCTTTTTCGAGCGGATTCCGGTTCTGAAAGTAACGCTTTTGTCAATATACCCTTTAACCTTCTCTTTAATTTTCAAATCGGTTTTAAGACGACCCGGTATGGAATTCATGTTTCGGCATGATGAAAATTAGTATCCTCATATATGACATTGCCTGTACTTTTGCACTATTATTCCTCCAAAAAAAGCATATGGATTACCGGATCGAGAAAGACACCATGGGCGAGGTAAGGGTACCCGCCAACGCCTATTATGGGGCACAGACCCAGCGAAGCATTGATAACTTTAAGATAGCGCAGGATATCAACCGCATGCCGCGTGAGATCATCCGGGCTTTTGCCTATCTCAAGAAAGCCGCCGCTATCACCAATTTTGAGGCGGGCGTTCTGCCTAAAAACAAATGCACGGTCATCGGGCGCGTATGCGATGAGATCCTGAAAGGGAAACTGGATGATTATTTTCCCCTGGTTGTATGGCAGACCGGCAGCGGAACACAAAGCAACATGAATGTAAACGAGGTAATTGCTTACCGGGGACATGTACTAAAAGGCGGTCAGCTGACCGACAAGGAAAAATTCCTCCACCCCAATGACGATGTCAATAAGTCGCAGTCTTCGAACGACACCTTCCCGACGGCGATGCATATTGCGGCGTATAAGATCCTTGTCGAAACCACCCTGCCCGGAATCCAGAAATTAAGAGACACCCTGGCCAAAAAAAGCAGGAAATACATGAAAGTGGTCAAGATCGGTCGCACCCATTTCATGGACGCCACTCCCCTGACGCTCGGACAGGAGTTCAGCGGGTATGTATCCCAGCTTGACCATGGTATGAAAGCCATCCGGAACACCCTGGCTCACTTATCCGAATTGGCTCTTGGGGGCACTGCAGTGGGTACCGGAATCAATACCCCGCCGGGTTATTCGGAAAAAGTAGCGAAACATATTGCCAACCTGACCGGTTTACCATTTATCACTGCAAGGAACAAATTTGAATCGCTGGCTGCGCATGACGCCATCGTGGAAGCACACGGGGCATTGAAAACGGTGGCGGTGAGCCTGATGAAGATCGCCAATGATATCCGGATGCTGTCCTCCGGACCCCGGAGCGGAATCGGCGAAATCTTTATTCCTGACAACGAGCCGGGATCTTCCATCATGCCTGGCAAGGTAAACCCCACCCAGTGTGAAGCCCTGACCATGATCGCAGCACAGGTTATGGGAAATGATGTAGCCATCAATGTAGGTGGATCAAACGGGCATTTTGAACTGAATGTTTTCAAACCGGTCATGATATATAATTTCCTGCACAGCGCACGTCTGATCGGGGATGGTTGTGTATCATTCAATGACCGTTGTGCGGTTGGAATTGAACCGATCGAAGCCAATATCCGGAAGCACGTGGAGAATTCCCTGATGCTGGTTACATCGCTGAACACAAGGATCGGTTATTATAAAGCGGCCGAGATCGCCCAAAAAGCACATAAACAGGGAACGACGCTAAAGGAAATGGCGGTTAAACTGGGTTACGTTACCGCCGAGGAATTTGACAAATGGGTGGTACCGGCCCAGATGGTGGGAAAACTTTGATTTTTTCCCCTGAAGACGGCGAAGTATGGTAAAAATCCCTGGTAAAAAGATCAAATCCCGGGATCATACGATCTGTTTATTGAAAAAATATTTGCAAATCCCGGATCAATGGCAGTATCTTAACATGGTATTTAAGATCCAGATCCCATTCATAAACTAAAAAATCCATCCCATGAAAGGTAAAGTACAAGCCCCGCTTTCCTTTTCTGATGACCTGAACAAGCCGGAATCAGCCAAATCTTCCGAATCAACGCAACGGGATTCCCCTTACCTGAAAGCGATTCTTTCGGGTAGTGTGGATAAGACCACCCGGGTCGTTCAGATGGTCCTGTCAGACAAACTGGCCGCGATCCGCTATATCCAGGAAAGCAAATGGCGCAACCGGTTTTGCCGCGTTTAAGCAAAACAATCCACGTTTTTTAACCCTGAGCCCATAACTAAAGAGAACCCCCGTGCCGGGGGTTTTTGAATATATACCCTCACCGCATCGGTCAGGATACCTGCATTTTGTCGCTTACTTCGCTCCCCGTTTCCACAGTCGGATGTTCATCTGCGGGGTGAATTTTTTTGAGGAATCTTTTCTGGAAAAGCAGCAGGGTGATCACACCGATGGAGATGGAGGCATCGGCGATATTGAAAATGGCGCTGAAAAATTCAAAATCATCCCCGCCGACTACCGGAACCCAGCCCGGAAAATGTCCTTTAAACAAGGGGAAATAAAGCATATCCACCACGCTCCCGTGGAGAAAAGATGAATAACCGTGTGAAGAGAACTGGGCAACCCCGGAATACTGCAGGTAATCACTGATCGCGGGATCATAAGTCAGGCCCTTGTCAAATATCATCCCGTAAAACATGCTGTCGATCAGGTTTCCCAGTGCACCGGCGTAAATCAGGGAGGCGCAAATAACAAACCCCTTCTTGTAACCCTGCCTGACAATCCGGCCCAGATACCAGGTCCCGAAAATTACGGCTGCCAGCCGGAACAGGGTTAAGATAACCTTGCCGGTTTCATTTCCGAATTTCCATCCCCAGGCCATCCCGGGATTTTCAATAAAATGAAGACGGAACCAGTCCATTCCGAATACCCGGAGTACTTCCCCAGTGGGATGGTTGGTCTTGATCCAGATCTTTAACGCCTGATCGACGAGGATGATCGTGGATATGATCAATACTACATGCCTGATTCTTAAGGTCTTCATGATAAACTACAAATATAGGGATAAGCTGTGATGACCCGGCACCGGGTCTCCTGAAGCCCCGGACTTAAAGTATGAATGGCTATTCCTCAAAATATACCCTTCTTACCCGCTGTGAAATTCCCGTCATAATCTCATAAGGAATCGTACCGGCCCATGAAGCCAGCTCTGAAACCGGGAGCTGACGACCAAAGATGATCACTTCATTTCCTTCTGTTACCGATGGCACATCAGTCACGTCCACCATGAACATGTCCATACACACTGTACCTATCACCGGTGCCTTAACGCCATTGATGAGAACCATCCCTGCCCCGTTTCCCAGCCTCCGCGGGTATCCATCCGCATAACCCAGCCTGACGGTGGCAATGACCGAATCCCTTTGAACCACACCCTGCCGGCCATAACTAACCGACTCACCGGCCTTTACATTTTTCAACTGGGCAATGGTGGACCGCAGGGTGGCTACGGTTTGCAAAGAAAGCCTGCCGGTAGCCGCACTGTCCACCCCGTACAGCCCGATCCCAAGCCGTACCATATCAAGTTGAAGATCCGGGTGGCGGATCACTGCAGCTGAATTGGCGATGTGCCGGATAAAGTCATACCCGGTAAGCTGCTGTAATTTGTCTGCCGCCTCCCGGAACAAGTCAAATTGTTGCCGGGTGAATAAATCCTGCCCGGGGTCTTCACTGGCAGCGAGATGGGTAAACACCGACATGATTCTGAAAGAATGGGTAGATGTCAGCTCTGTGGCGAGCTTATCCATATCCCCAACAGAGAAACCCAACCTGTTCATCCCCGTGTCCAGTTCAATATGAACGGGGTATTGATCCAATCCTTCCCGGCGGAGATATGCATCAAACGTCTCCATTATCTGGAAGGAATACAATTCGGGCTCCAACCCGTATTCAGTGATCTTTTCAAATGCACCCGCTTCTGGATTCATCACCATCACGGGGATCTGTATCCCGGCCCTACGCAGTTCCACGCCTTCGTCTGCATAAGCCACCCCCAGGTAATCTACTTTATGATGTTGCAGCACTCCTGCGATTTCCGTCCCCCCGCTTCCATAGGCAAATGCCTTTACCATGGCCATCACCCTCGTAGAAGGATTCAGACATTTCTGGTATTCCTTCAGGTTATGCCCGATTGCAGACAGGTCAATTTCCAGCAGTGTCTGGTGGACTTTCTGTTCCAGCAACTGTACAATCCTTTCAAACCCAAATACCCGGGCTCCTTTTATAAGAATTGTTTCCTCCCGGAATTGAGAGGAAAGAAACTGATCCGTAAAGGCTGTTGTGGAAGGGAAGAAACGTGTTTGCAGGGTGTCCTCATTCGTGAGTATGGCCGGGAGCACAGCTGATATTCTTTCCCCGAT
>JBMSNP010000055.1:0-21149 GCA_049421765.1 Chitinophagaceae bacterium | reverse complement strand
GGCTGACCATTGTTATTTATACTTACAACAGGATTAAAATTGACAGTATTCGTATTGTAGGATAATGTACCCACTTTGGTAAAAGTGTTTGTTCCTGTTTGGTCGGTCCAGCCGGTTAAGTTGGTACCGGAATTGGTTATGCCGGCATTGGCTTTCAGCCAGAGATTGGATCCGGCAACACCGCCGGGGCTCTGGGCCAGCAAGGCTCCTGACAGCAATATGAAAGAAAAAAATAAAATCCCTGGGAGCAGATTCTTTCTCATATGTTTATTTCTTTAATATCCATTTATTTATAAAAATTATTGATATTTTTTATTCTTAATATGGCACTGGTCACATCGGAGACAGTTTTATTATCTCCGTCAATACTAAGGCCGGAATCCATCCATCCACGGAAGCATCATCTATACCAAATACAAAGCTGTATCCGTTCGGCAGGGCACCCATAAAACTTTGCCATCCGAAAGTCTGCCCCGCATGGCCCCATGCATTTTTATTCAGGGTAAGGTTGCCCAATCCGTAATCAATAATACCAGCAGCCATACTCAGGTAATCCTGTTTCAGCAGGGTTTCCATACGGGTTTTATCGCGGAAAAACTTACCGGCGTACCAGCTCCGGATAAAACGGGTCATATCGTCCAGGGTAGAAATCATTTCCCCGGCCGCCCCGGCCATGGTTGGAGGCATTTCCACGGATGCTCCTTTATAATGACCGGGCAGTTGTTTTACGGGGGGGTTAACGGAACCGAACCAAGTTTGCTTTAATCCTACCGGCTTCAGGATAAAGGTCTGGATATACTGCTGGTACTTCATCCCGGTCAGCTTTTCGATGATCATGCCCAACAGGAGATAATTCACATTAGAGTATTTGAATTGCCCGGTCCCGGGCTTAAAGGAAGGTTTATTTAACCGCTTCGACCGGCGGATCAGTTGTTCGGGAGTGAATTGAAGGGTCTTGTCCGCACTGACGACGATCTCCAGGCTGTCGGTACCGACAAAATAATCGGCAAAACCCGAAGAATGGTGCAGGAGATCACGGATCGTGACCGCGTCGATATAATCTTTACCGTCGAAAACGAGCAGGTCTTTATAAAGGGCCGGGTTGGGGAGCACTTTTACAAGCCGGTCGTCCAGCGACAGTTTTCCCTTTTCGATCAGTTGCAGCACGGCCGTGGCAGTGAACATTTTAGAACAGCTACCTATTTCAAAGGGGGTATGAAAATCACGTACAGGTTCCAGGGTCCGGCCGTCATACCCGCTGTAATGGAAATTTCCGTTTTTGTCGGAAACCCGGGTGATGAACATGCATTTCTTTTCCGTGGCATAAGTTTTCACATAATTGTCAAGTTGCACTTTCAGAGTATCCGGGATCTTGGTTCCGGGAGTCTGGGCATTAACAAAGGCGCCGGTATGGGCCATCAGCAAATAGAGGAGTATGGTTTTCTTCATAATATAAGGTTAGTGAAAAAAGAAAATGAAACAATCACATAAAAACTTTTCTTCTGGCTTCCGGTTGAACATATTTTAAAATCATGTTTTTCGCACAAACACCTGTTCGTATTAATCTTACCGAACTCTGCATATATTTAGTCTAAATTTCTTTTCAACCAAAATCAATTTTATGGATCTGCAACACATCCTCATCATTCTCGCCTTTGGCGCTGTCGCCGGCTGGATCGCCAGCCTGATCTTCCGCGGAAGCGGGTACGGGCTGATCGGTGATATCATCATCGGTATCCTCGGCAGTTTTATCGGCTCCCTGATCCTGGTCTACACTAATCTGAACGAAAAGTTCACTCTTAATCCAGGCTGGCTCCGTCAATTGATCGTGGCCGTAGCCGGAGGTATTATCCTTCTTACCGTGGTGAAACTGATCTTCCCGGGCAAGAAATAATCCCCGTTTCAAAGAAAAAAATGGCCCCTGCCGTCAACGGCATTCGGGCCGTTTTTTATTTAAGGCATCCATTCCCGCTACTTTTAACAAGTAAGCATCGGAAAATGAACATTTTCCAGGTCCTGCACGAAGTTATTTTCTTCCCGTCCACACCCCAATGTATTCCAGTTCGATGGAGATAGAACGGATACACTTACGCACCGTATTTCAACACCGGTAAGGTTCCCGGTTTTCCATCACCCGGTCGCCAGGGTTGCCGGTTTTAGTTTCAGATACCCCGATAGGGAAACTCAGCACGACAAATTCACGACTCCGAATTTTGATTTTTCCGTTCAAATGTACCAAAGTGCCAAAACAATCCGGGTGCAATGAGCATTAATAATAAAGTAAATACATCTGTTTGTCCACACGGGAAAGGCTTTCATGTAAATATTTGAGTTGTTTGTACAGATATTTTCCGGCTTGCCAGATTCGGAAAACAATGGCAGGAATTACGGTGATAGTTTTGTTGGGGAATCTTGCATTTTAGTAATTTAGCCTTCCCGTATTTTTTTAATGAACAAAACCATTAAAGTTCCGTTTCACAATCAAAAACAATCGATATCAGATTAAATATCTACTTCCCCATATTAATCAGTATTGATATTACGCAACCTTTAATTATTATTTTCTAATGAAAAAGCAATTCAACTTCCTGATGGTGGCCGTCTTGGTTTCAACACTGGCCATCTCACAAAATGCTGTGACCCTGTATTCTGACTGCGACTACAGGGGTACTACCCAGATGTTCAGAGCCGGCAGTTATGATCTGGGACAATCCCGGATCGGGGGCGCCAATCTTTCATCACTCCGGATACCCCAGGGATTTGTGGTGCTGCTTTATACAAGCAACAACCCGGGCAATGGCCAAAAAATCCGTCTGACCAACGATGTCAGTTGCCTGACCTTCAACGGCTGGAACGATCGGGCCTGGAGTATGAACGTGGAGCAGGAGATGCCAACCCAGTTGCCCGAAAACCAGGGTATGGCTACCCTGTATGAAGATTGTAATTACCGCGGCAGATACAACCAATTAAGTGCCGGTTACCACGACTGGAACGCGATGGGTATCCGTAATGATCAACTTTCTTCCATACGTCTTCCGCGTGGCTGGAGCATCACGCTTTACGCTGATGCCAATTTTCGCGGAGGCAGCACAACCTACTCGTATGATATTAGCTGTCTTCCTAGCGATTGGAATGACCGGGTATCAAGCGTATTGATTTCAAACCGGGGCAACAACAGTGGCGGTGGCGGGTATAATCCTGGCGGTGGCAGCAACGAAGGCGTAACCCTGTATGAAAATTGCAATTACCGGGGAATCAGCCGTACACTCGGTACCGGGTACTTTGACTGGAACCAGATGGGAGTGAATAATGATGCCCTTTCATCCTTCCGGGTTCCGAGGGGCTATTCCATTACCATTTATTCAGATGCACGCTACCGCGGTCGCAGTGCAACATATACAAGCGATATGTCCTGCCTGGCGAGCGACTGGAATGACCAGGTTTCCAGTGTATATATCAGCCGGAACTACGGAGGCGGAGGTAACAACAACAACAACAACGACTATAACAATTCCGTAATCATATACGAAGACGAAAATTTTAGCGGCCGCTCCGCCAGCGTAGGCCCCGGTTCCTATTCCAACATGCGTCAGCTCGGTTTCCCGGACAACGCACTGAGTTCCATTCAACTTCCCCGCGGCTGGAGAGTGGTGCTGTATGACCAGCCCAACTTCCGCGGAAGCAGCTATACCGTGTTGCGGACCAAGGACCGTTTCATGATCTCCGGCTGGAGCGATCGGGCATCTTCCATGATCGTATACACTTCCGGCGGTCAGTATTAATATCCTTGAACAGGACCATCCTATTGTTAAACAAAAAAAACAAATATGAATAAACGATTTTTTCCCGCAGCTACAGTAATCATGATGATCGCTGCTGCTTGTAATTCTTCCGGTGATAAAAAGGCCGGTGAGGGTGATACTACTATGAAAGATACTACCGGTGGTACCGTAACTACGGCTCCTGCGGCTATTCCGTTTACCAAAGTAGTTACCTATGACAAATACTCCTTTGACATAACTACCCAGGGCGAAGGGGATAACCATCATTTTAAAATCATCCCTACCGGGCTGACTGAATCAAACGATACATTGAGTGCTGATGTAAAAGGTTCGATCTCCAATGTCATCATTAATGATATCGACGGGGATAATTCGCCGGAAATCGGGGTCATTGACCTGATGGGACCTGAAAAACTAGGTCATATACACCTGTTTAGCACGAACAATGGCAAATCGATCAGTATGGTCAATGTACCGGATATGTCGGCCGGCGATGACCCGAACATGCAGGGATATAAGGGAGGTGATGAATTCGAGTTTGTAGAAAATACCCTTGTTCGCCGTTTCCCGATTTATGAAGGTGATACCAAGACCGGCAAAACCCGCCAGTTCCAGTACAAGCTGAAACCGGGTGAGGCGATGAAGCAACTGGTACTTGACAAGACCATGGATTATTAATAGGTTTTAAATAGGAATCAAACCGGCACCGGCCGGAAAAGAACAGGCGACTTCCGTTTCATACGGAAGTCGCTCTTTATTGACTCGTTCTTGCCTGATTGATTCACCCCATAACGGAACATATATGACGATGACAATCATTATTATTTCGGCTACACTGCTGCTGATCGCCTATCTCTTTGAGATCACTGCGCACCGGGTGAAATCCCCGTCCGTGATCCTTATGCTTCTACTGGGCTGGTGCATGCAACAGATTATACACCTGTTCCATGTGGAGATTCCGGACCTGAACGTCATCCTTCCCATATTTGGAACAGTGGGCTTAATCCTGATCGTATTGGAGGGTGCCCTTGAACTCGAAGTCACCCGGGAAAAAACGGCATTGATAAAAAAATCGCTCCTTGCCGCTCTCGGTCCTATGCTTCTTCTAATGTTCGCCATGGGTTTTGCTTTTTACAAAGCGGGTCATGGCAGTTTCCAGGACAGCCTGGCCAACGCGATCCCACTTTGCGTGATCAGCAGCGCGATCGCCATTCCCAGTGTACGTTTTCTGCCTGCGTCCAAAAAAGAGTTTGTGGTTTTTGAAAGCAGCCTTTCGGATATCCTGGGTGTGATGCTTTTCAATTTTGTTGCGCTGAACCATGAGATCAGTTTTGAATCGGTCGAACTATTTCTTGCCCAGATCCTGATCATTCTTGCAGTTACCGTGATCAGCACCATCGGGATCGGTTACCTGATGACCCGGATCCGGTATCACATTAAATATATTCCGATCCTCCTGATCATTATCCTGGTTTATGCGTTGTCCAAACTGATCCATTTACCGGGTCTGGTCTTTGTACTGGTGAGCGGGATGGTGCTGGGAAATATCCGCCAGATCCCCCTGAAACAAAAATGGAAACGCTGGATGCACACCAGTCTCTTGTCTGAAAACATCACCCGATTCAAGGAGATTACGGTTGAATTTACCTTCCTCGTTCGGGTCATATTCTTTGTTACCTTCGGATTTCTGATCAAAACGGAGGAAGTGATCAACCCTGATACGATCGGTTGGGCAGTCGGGATTGTGACGGCCATTTATTTGTTCCGGGCCCTTTTTCTCCGGCTTTTCCAGATGCCCCTGCTACCACTTGTATACATCGCGCCCCGGGGCCTGATCACAATCCTGCTGTTCTACCTAATCCCTGAAACATCCAGGATTCCTATCGTGAATAAGTCGCTGATCATCCAGGTGATCCTGCTCACTGTGTTAGTGATGATGGCAGGTGTGTTATTCTCCCAGGGCGGAAAACAAAAAGAACCGGAAAGGGAATCGGTGGAACCAAAAGGATTTATTGCTTAAGTTTATTATTCAACAAATCAATTATATGAAACTGACCATCTCTATTGCACTTCTCGCTCTTTTTATATCCTGCGGACAGGCTGACAAAAAACCGGAAACCGGAACAGCGGCCCCGCAAGGTGAGGCCATGACTGAAAAACCGTCCGAAAACCCCAGGGGAAACCTGGATTACCCCGTTCTTTATACCGAGTGGGAGATCGGGAACCCGGATCATATCAATACCGTATTGAAAATGTATAAAGACTGGGATGAAAATGCAGTAATAGAAGATTACGCACTTTTTGCGGATACGGTTACGATTGACATGCCCGATGGAAAACGCGCCCAGGCACCGAAGAGCCAAATGGTAGGTAAGCTCCAGAATTTCAGGAGCAACTATAAGCATACAGAAAACAGGATCCTGTCTGTATATCCGCTGCATAACACCCAGACGGGAGTGGATTGGGTAAGTGTGATGGTTTACAACAAGTGGACCTATAACGACAATAAGAAGGACTCCCTGCTTTATAACGACCGCTGGCGACTGAAGGATGGAAAGATCGATTACCTGCTCAGTCTTCAGCAAACACCCTCCCGGATGGAACTGAAAAGACTGGAAGATATGACCCGGGAGTGGAAAAAGTGACCGGGATCCGGAATACTGAACCCCGTTTGTGTAATGAACCAGAAAACCGGCATAACCGCTGTTATCCTCGCCGGAGGTAAGAGTTCCCGCATGGGTGCCGACAAAGGCCTTGTTATTTTCCGCGGCAGAAGGCTGGTTGAGTATGTCCTGGATGCCGCCGCGGGTGTAGCGGATCAAATCCTGATAGTCACCTCAAACCCTGAATACCAGTTATTCGGCCAGCGCTGTGTGACTGATATATACCGGGAGAAGGGCCCGCTGGGAGGAATTTATACGGGCCTGGTGAATTCGACCAGCTCCAAAAACCTGGTATTGGGTTGCGATATGCCCAATCTTTCGATAAAACTGTTGAAATCCCTTACAGCCGAAATCGGAAATGAAGAGGTGTTGCTTACCGAACACCGGGGAAAACCCGAGCCCCTGTGCTCCGTATACGACCAGGCCTGCATTACGCCAGTCAGACAACGACTTGAGCAGGATCAGTTAAAAATCACGGATGCGCTGGCCGGATTAAAAACCAGAGTGATTAGTTTTGACGCCGAACCCTGGTTCCGGGGAAATGAATTCACCAATCTGAATTCTCCAGGCGAACTGAGGGATCTTGATTCATCACCATAAAACGATTTTGTTTGTCAACCACTATCAACCCAGACCTGGCCATTGCCCAGGCCGCCTCGATCCGGCATATAAAAGAGATCGCAGCCGATGCCGGAATCTCAAACGATGATCTCGAGTATTACGGTAAATACAAGGCCAAACTTCCGCTTAAGCTGATCGATGAAGAGAAGATCAGCAAGAGCAAACTGATCCTGGTTACCGCGATCAGTCC
This sequence comes from Chitinophagaceae bacterium, assembly GCA_049421765.1. Taxonomy (GTDB): domain Bacteria; phylum Bacteroidota; class Bacteroidia; order Chitinophagales; family Chitinophagaceae; genus JJ008. The sequence goes on along the minus strand of JBMSNP010000055.1, from coordinate 13,893 downwards.
GACCCCCGCGGGAGAAGGAAAAACAACCACTTCGGTCGGTCTGGCCGATGGCTTAAACAAGATCGGGAAAAAAGCCATGCCGGTTCTGCGGGAACCTTCTCTCGGTCCCGTTTTTGGCATCAAGGGAGGCGCCGCGGGTGGCGGTCATGCCCAGGTAATCCCGATGGAAGACATCAATCTGCATTTCACCGGTGATTTCAACGCTGTGGAAAAGGCCAATAACCTGCTCGCCGCGCTTATTGATAATAATATTCAGAGCAAGACCCGAAGCCTTGATATTGATCCCCGGACGATTGTCTGGAAACGGGTGATGGATATGAACGACCGCTCGCTTCGCAATATTGTGATCGGGTTGGGAGGAACGGCCAATGGGGTGCCCCGCTCTGATGGATTTAATATCACCCCCGCATCGGAAGTGATGGCTATCCTCTGTATGTCGAAAAACATCGATGACCTGAAAACCCGGCTGGGAAATATACTGGTGGGATTTTGCAAAGACAATAAACCTGTATTCGCGCGACAATTGAATGCGCAGGGTGCAATGGCCCTGTTGCTGAAAGAAGCAATCAAACCCAATCTTGTGCAAACCCTGGAGGGAAATCCCGCCATCCTGCACGGAGGTCCTTTTGCCAATATCGCGCAAGGCACCAATACCATCATCGCCACCAGAATGGGATTGTCGCTGGTGGATTATGTAGTCACAGAAGCTGGGTTCGGGGCCGATCTGGGCGCAGAAAAATTCATGAATATCAAGTGCGGCTACTCCGGGCTGAAACCCGATGCACTGGTACTCGTGGCAACCATCCGGGCACTTCGCCATCATGGCGGAGCCAAAAAAACGGAATACAATACACCCAGTCTGGAAAAGGTGAAGAAGGGGTTTGAAAACCTCGAAAAACATATTGAAAACTGCAAGAAATTCGGATTGACACCCATCGTTGCCATCAACCATTTTCAGACGGACTCAGAAGAGGAAATGGAGTTTGTCAAGAGTGAATGCGGCCGCCATGGCGTCAAAGCCATTATCAGTGACTGCTGGGCCCGGGGAGGAGACGGTATGACAGAGATCGCCCAGGCGGTAGTGGATATCATCGACAGCGGAGTCAATCATTTCAAACCCCTGTACGACTGGTCGCTTCCCGTGGAGGAAAAAATAAAATGCATAGCCCGGGAGATTTACGGGGCCGATGATGTGGAATATTCACCCAAAGCAAGGGAAGGCCTGAAAATGATCAAAGAACTGGGATTTGACAAATTGCCTGTCTGTATGGCCAAAACCCAGAAATCATTTTCCGATAAGGAGAATAAGATCGGCCGGCCCCGGAACTTTATTGTAACAGTCCGGGAATTTGAGTTTGCCGCCGGTGCCGGTTTTGTGATTCCCATTCTCGGGGATATGATGCGGATGCCTGGATTGCCTGCTATCCCGGCTTCGGAGGCAATGGATATCGATAACAATGGCAGGATCTCCGGGTTGTCCTGAGAAACACCTGTTCTAAGATCTAAATTCATTGTCTAGTAAACTGTTGTACCTGATACACCGGACGGGTCGGAATTGTCCTTCCTATTAAGTAAATTTGGAATATGCGGCCCTCTTCTGTTTCAGCGGTGCAGGTATTGAAGGTTTCTTCTCCGGGAAGCGATTCGGATCCTTTTGCTTCCCGTCAAACCGAAGACCTGCTGGCTGTTGAGGAACCCCTGGAGATCAGCATGATTTACGGCAGTATCCCGGATCGGAAACAACAGAACATTTCCGTAACCATGTGCACCCCGGGGCATGATGAGGAACTTGCTGCCGGATTTCTGTTTACTGAAGGGATCATTCGTGAAAAAGAGGATATCCTTTCGGTTTCGTCTACCCGGCAGGCGGGTAACAATTCCGTGGTTGTTGAGCTGGGTCCAGGCGTAAGGTTTGACCCTAAAAAGATAGAACGTCATTTTTATACTTCATCCAGTTGCGGGGTCTGTGGTAAATCATCCGTGGATGCGGTCCGCAACATATCCTGTCTGAAACCCAGGAAGGATGAATTGCGGATCAGCGCGGACCTGTTGACACGGCTGCCTGATACCCTGCGAAAAAAACAGGAGGTTTTTGAGCACACCGGGGGGCTACACGCCTCAGCCCTGTTTAACACTGGTGGAGAACTGCTGATTTCACGGGAGGATGTGGGGAGACACAATGCTCTTGATAAACTGGTGGGTGCAATGCTGCAGGAGAACCGGCTTCCGCTGTACAACCATATCCTGCTACTGAGCGGGCGGGCCAGTTTCGAGCTGATCCAAAAAGCCGCCATGGCCGGGATCCCGGTAGTCTGTGCAGTAGGCGCGCCTTCCAGCCTGGCCGTTTCGCTCGCTGAAGAGTGCGGGATGACGCTGGTTGGATTTTTAAGAGACGGAAGATTTAATATTTATTGCGGAGCACAAAGAGTACTAATATGAAGATCCGGATCAAAGGGAATTCCATTCGTTACCGGTTGACCAAAACAGAGATCGCCAATTTTGGAAAGCTGGGTTATGTAGAAGAAGAAACCAGGTTTTTGAACGGCCCGTCCTTTCACTACAGGCTGGAGCGCCGACCGGGCATAACCAGCCTGGATGCTTCCTATACCGAAAACCGGATCTGTATTTATGTTCCCGAGCCGATTGCTTCCGAATGGACCGCAACGGAAGTCGTGGGTTTTAACCATACCCTGGATACCGGCGGGGGGAACAAGCTTTTTCTCCTGATAGAAAAAGATTTTGTATGCCTGGATCATACGTTTGAAGACCAAAGTGACAATTACCCGAACCCGAACAAAACCTGTTGATTATTTATACCGATTGCGATGTCAAAAAACCTGAGTGAACTGGCCGGCCGGAAAGGCATCCGGGAAACCCTTTTTGAAGAGCTGGGCGTGGCCGCCCGGAATTCCGGAACTCCATCTGTTGAAAAAATGGAGGCGCTGGCTGAGGCTTTCGTGATGGGAAAGGCCAATGTTTACGGAGCCGCCAGTTTTTATGATTTCCTGCAGCCGGGGAACCAGGGAAAGAAGGTCTATATCTGCAACGGAAGTTCCTGTCTAACCGCGGGAACACAACCTGCCCTCCGTGAAAATCTGCTCCGCCATTTTGAAGAGTCGGAGATCGGAGACATGTGTTGCCTGGGCCGCTGTCATGAAAACAGTTCATTTCATTTGAATGGCAGCAATTATTCCGGAAATGACATTAACAGGATTAAAGAGATCCGGGAAAACAAAAGCGCCCGGCCGGATGAATATTCGGTGGGTGTATCGGGAACTGCAGTACTCACTGCTCCTTTCCCGGGGCTGGAAGAATACTATGCCCCGCTTGCGGAATATTTAAAAACGCCTGCCGGGGATCTACTAAACGAACTAACCCGTTCCGGTCTCAGGGGCAGAGGGGGTGCCGGATTTCCCATCGCCGTGAAATTAGACGGCTGCAGGAACGCGCAGGGGAAGCAGAAATTCATTGTCTGCAACGCGGATGAAGGAGATCCGGGAGCATACAGCGACAGATACCTGCTTGAAAAAAGGCCCCATAGCGTATTGCTGGGTATGATGCTGGCGGGCTATATTACGGGGGCAGATACGGGGTTGGTGTATATCCGGGGAGAATACCCCGAAGCCATTGCCATTACTGAAGAAGCCATAAAGGACCTGTATGCAAAAGGATTGCTGGGAGAAAACATCCTGGGTTCTGGGTTTGGGTTTTATTTGAAGGTGATCGCGGCGCAAGGTGCTTATATCTGCGGAGAGGAAACGGCCCTTTTATCCTCGATAGAAGGGCAGCGACCCGAAGTCCGGGTACGGCCTCCTTATCCCGTACATCAGGGACTTTTCAATATGCCAACAGTCGTGAATAATGTGGAGACCCTGGCCTGCATTCCCTGGGTATTGAAAAACGGAGGGGACCGGTTTGCCGCCATCGGAGCGGGCCGGTCGACCGGAACAAAACTATTATCCCTGGATGGCTTTTTTAAAAATCCCGGGATCTATGAAGTGGATATGGGCACACCGCTCCGGCAGGTGATCGACTGGTTGGGAGGCGGTTTCCGCTCCCCTGTAAAAGCCATGCACATCGGCGGACCCCTGGGCGGGCTGGTGCCTGTTTCAAAAATTGATGACCTGACGGTTGACTTTGAATCCTTTTCAAAAAACGGATTTCTCCTGGGACATGCTTCGGTGGTTTGTATCCCCGAACAATTTCCGATCGTGAAATACCTCGAGCACCTGTTCCGGTTTACGGCGCATGAGAGTTGCGGGAAATGTTTTCCCTGCAGGATCGGCTCCACCCGGGGATATGAAATGCTCCGGAACGCACAGGATTCCGGTTACCTGATAGACCGGTCGTTGTTTGATGACCTGGTAGAAACACTGGAGCTGGGCTCACTATGCGCGCTGGGCGGCGGGTTGCCCCTGCCGGTAAAAAACGCATTGCATTATTTTGAAAAGGAATTAACCCCTTATTTTAAAAAATCCTGACCATGGGTATCGTGTACAGAAAAGAAGACAAACACACACAGGATAAAAAAGGCCGGACGGCTACATTTGGTTCCGGAAACGGGAATCCAAAATCGGGTATCGCGTTTGTCAATAACGAACCCTTTGAAATAAAAGAAGGGGAAACGATCATTTCATTTCTCCGGCGGAACTTCGGAAAAGACGCCGTTCCCACTTTATGCGATGCGCCCAACCTGGATCCCTTTGGCTCCTGCCGGGTTTGCAGCGTGGATGTGGCATTGAAAGAAAATGGTCCTGTAAAAACACTGGCTTCCTGTCATACCCCGGTTATGCCGGGATCCTATATCTACCCGGATTCGGATCGGATACAGAAGCTGCGGCGCAACATCATTGAGCTGGTGCTCACAGACCATCCCCTCGACTGTCTCACCTGTGAAGTAAACAATAACTGCGAGCTGCAGACGGTGGCAGCACGAGTGGGTATCCGGGGTGTCCGTTACCCTGAAGGGAAAACCCATCTCGACAGGAAGAAAGACCTCAGCCACCCCTATATGACCTCCGACCTGTCAAAATGCATCAACTGCTTCCGTTGTGTACGGGCTTGCGATGAAGTTCAGGGACAGTTTGTGTTGAGTATGGCGGGCCGGGGATTTGACAGCCGTATCATAAAGGGCAGCGATGTCAGTTTCGGGGAAAGCGACTGTGTCAGCTGCGGAGCCTGTGCCCAGGCCTGCCCCACCTCCGCGATCAGCGATGTGTTTGAATCCAAATCCGTGGTATTTGATAAAAAGGTCCGGACCGTTTGCACGTATTGCGGAGTGGGCTGTAATCTGGATGTGGCTGTAAACGGGGGAACGATTAAATCCATCCAGGCGCCGTATGATGCTGAGGCCAATGGCGGACATACCTGCCTGAAAGGACGCTATGCTTTTTCCTTTTATAACCATCCCGATCGGATCCGGAAGCCACTGATCAAAAGAAACGGGGTCTTTGAGGAAGCCAGCTGGGAGGAAGCCTATGATTTCATTGCTGAAAAACTTACCGAAATAAAGAAAACGCACGGACCCGACGCCATCGCGGGGATCTCTTCTGCAAGATGTACCAACGAAGAGAATTATATCATGCAGAAATTCATCCGTGCGGTTATCGGCACCAATAACATCGATAGTTGTGCCCGGGTCTGCCATTCTCCGACGGCCATCGGGATGCAACGGACCTTTGGAACCGGTGCAGCCACCAATTCGATCATCGATCTCCAGTATACCGACTGTATGATGGTAATAGGTGCCAACCCCACCGATGCCCACCCTGTCACGGGAGCCAAGATCAAGCAACAGGCCCTGAAAGGCAAACCACTGATCGTGATCGACCCCCGCAAAACGGAACTGGTGAGGTATGCCACCCACCACCTGCAGCTGCGCCCGGGCACCAATGTGGCCCTGTTGAACATGATGCTGTACTATATAGTCCATGAGAACCTGGAAGATCAGGACTTTATTGCGGCACGTACCGAAGGTTACGATGATTTCCGGAAGAATATATTGTCGCTTGACCTGGATGAACTGGAGAAGGTAACCGGGGTGGACCGGCAGGAAGTCCGTGCGGCCGCAATCACCTATGCGTCCGCTCCCAATGCCATGTCATTTCACGGGCTGGGAGTGACTGAACATTCACAGGGAACATACACGGTTATGCTGATCGCCGATCTGGCCATGATCACGGGTAATATCGGGAGAAGGGGCGTGGGGGTAAATCCGCTCCGTGGTCAGAACAATGTACAGGGTGCCGCGGATATGGGTTGCCAACCATACCAGGGAGCCGGTTATCTCGATGTGACCAACCCGGAGATCCATAAAATGTACGAGGAGTTTTATGGTGCGAAGTTGCCGATGTATGCAGGCTACAAGATCCCGCAGATGTATGACGCGGCGCTCAACAATAAACTAAAAGCCATTTGGGTGATCGGGGAAGACATGGCGCAGACCGATCCGAATACACATCATGTGGTGAAGGCACTACAAAGCCTTGAATTATTCGTGGTGCAGGAGTTGTTCATGACCGAAACGGCCAAGCTGGCCACCGTAATCTTACCGGGCGCTTCTTTCCTGGAAAAAAGCGGAACATTTACCAATGGTGAAAGAAGGATACAGCGCGTGAATAAGGTGGTGGAGCCAATCGAAGGAACAAAGTCAGACGGACAGATTATAGTGGATATCATGAACCGCATGGGATACCCACAGGCTGATTACGATCCCGAAACCATGCTGGAAGAAATCGCACGGATCGTGCCTTTCTTTGCCGGCGTAAAATGGAAAGAGCTCGGCGATAACGGGAAACAATGGCCTGTGCGGAAAGACGGAACCGACACGGAGATCCTGCATACTGATCAATTCACAAGGGGACGGGGCCGATTCCAGTTCAATCATTTCAGGGAATCGGAAGAGATCGTCAGACACGGCAAAGAATACCCGTATATCATCACCACCAACCGGGAACTGGAGCATTATAATTGCGGGGCCATGACCCGCCGGACCCGGAATGCCGAGATCCTGACTGAAGATGTTTTACTGATCTGCGAAGAAGATGCCCGCAAGCATTTGATCAATGACGGGGATATGGTCTGCGTGGAATCGCCCCGCGGCAAAGTCGATATCAAAGCAAAGATCACCGACGAAGTAAAACCGGGTATTCTCAGCAGTACTTTCCATTTCCCGGAGATCATGCTGAACAATATCACCTCGAGCATCAGCGATTCAGAGGCCATGTGCCCGGAGTATAAGGTGGTGGCGTGTAATATCCGGAAGAGCAGGGGAAAGTATAAGGAGAAAAAATAATTTCTTATTTACTTCACCCGGTGAATCCCCTCGTATCCCAAAAATTCAACATCCGGCGTATAATACCCTTCTTTTACCGGCTCCTCTTTCATCAGGTCGGTGCTCAGGTATTTTTTATTGCTGTCAGAAAAGACAGTGACAACATTAAGAGATGATTCAGCATTGTTCTGCGCTTTAATAGCACCTATTAAATTAGCCCCCGAAGAAATACCCACCGCCAGCCCCAGTTGCCTGGCCAGCTTTTGCGCCATTAAAATAGAATCGCCGTCAGACACTTTTATAACGGGGTCGAGTTGTTCCAGCTTTACAATAGCCGGTATAAATTCATCCGATATCCCCTGTATGCGGTGTGATCCTACTTTATAACCAGTAGACAATGTGGGAGATTCCAGCGGTTCCAACGGGTGAATTTTAACGAAAGGATTTCTTTTTTTCAGGTACCTGCCAACCCCCATGATGGTTCCTCCGGTACCCACGCCGGCAACAAAGGCATCGGGTGTCAGGTCAATGGACTGCAGCTGCATCCATATTTCCCTGGCTGTTGTTCTTTCGTGGGCTTCGGAATTATAACTGTTTTCAAACTGGCGCGGAAGAAAAACAGCCGGGTTTACCTTTGCCATTTTTTCACTCAATGCAATGCTCCCGAGAAATCCGCCTTCTTCCCTGGACACCAATACAATCTCGGCCCCTAGACTCCGGATGATATTTATCCTTTCTTTGCTCAGCCAGTCTGGCATGATAATTTTCACGGGGTGTCCAAATGCCTTTCCAATCGCTGCGAACGCGATACCGGTGTTGCCGCTGGTAGCTTCCACAATGATATCGCCTGTTTTGATTTTACCGGTTAGGTATGCTTGCTCTAAAATGTATAAAGCCATCCTGTCTTTGATACTGCCGGTAAGATTGTAGTGTTCACACTTTACATAGATGCTGCCGATCCTGTTTTTATAGCGGTATTTTATTTCCAGCATCGGGGTGTCGCCAATCAGATCCCATAAATGCAGGAATTTGTTCTGAAGCATGGGGTCGATGTTATGGCTAATCCCCGGGTCAATAAAATGATTGTTGTTCATGAATCTTTGGTTAAAACCCACAAGACCTCTTACTAAAGAAATATACTATTCCGATACTATTTCCTGCTTTTAATCAGCAGGGGAGCTGTAAAAAGTCATGCTCAGTGAAAACCAGTGTATTACAGATTTCTGTCTGTTTCCGGGCAAATGCGGCCGGGCCCTCCTTTTCCCGGGGATTTTCCCTTCCGACCGGGGCGGTCATCGCCGGAGTGACCGTGAATATAAGGTGGCGGCATGTAATATTCCGAAGAGTCGTGGCAAATACAAAGAAAAGAAATGATGTGATTTCACTTCAGTGAATACAAGCAATAAATAAAAAGAACCGGGATCGAGGGATCCCGGATCTTTTTATTACCATATACCAAATACTCCTCTTAGTAGTGAGGCTTCATTTCCACACGGCGGTTCTTGGCACGACCGGCAGCAGTATTGTTATCCGCGATCGGCTGTGATTCGCCAAAACCTTCGCTGGAAAGCCTGTCTTCGCTGACACCTTTGCTCACCAGGTACTCTTTCACCGAAGCGGCACGACCATCACTGAGTTTAAGGTTGAATTCATCAGAACCCTGTGAATCAGTATGTCCGTCGATTTTCAGCTTCAGGCTTGGGTTTTCGCTCATGATCTTCACCACGTCGTTCAGTGAAGTAAAGGACTTCGGCAGCAGCTTGGTGCTGTTGGTGTTGAAGTATACGTTCTTGGCGGCATAGTCAAGTTTCTTCTTCACCTCTGCAGAGATCTCGGGGCAACCGTAGTTTTCCTTGACACCCGGGGTATCCGGACAACGGTCTTCATCATCAATTACTCCGTCACCATCGCGGTCAGGAGGAGGACATCCCTGGTATTTGCGGAGACCAGGAACGGTCGGACACTTGTCTTCCTCGTCGTTGATGCCATCGCCATCGGTATCGGGAATCGGGCAGCCCTGGTATTTGCGCAGACCGGGAACAGTCGGGCATTTGTCTTCTTCGTCATTGATGCCATCGCCATCGGTATCAGGGATTGGACAGCCCTGATATTTAGCAATACCCGGAACGGTGGGGCACTTATCTTCATCATCATAAATACCGTCACCGTCTGTATCCTTGCGCTGCGGGGGAGGAGGAGGAGGAAGTTCCTTAACCTCTTTCTTGTGCCCGAACAATTTCAGTTTAAATCCAAAATGGAAACTTGCATTACGGAAATTAGAGCCGGAAGGCGTTTCTGTATGAAAATCATTCAGCCCATAGATATAACGACCGAAAGCGGTAAGCCTGGCATGGGGGAAAATTTCCAATCCCCCCGAAATCGCCACACTGGGGCTTTTGAAGTTGCTCTTGCTAAACCCGAGATTCGAGTCATCCTTTACACTGGAAATGAAATCAAATTGGGGACCGAGTGTGAAAGCAAATACTTTTTTGGTAGCCAGCTTCATCAGGATCGGAAGGGAGACATAATTGATTCTTCCCGTAAACACCCGTATCGCTTTGGTTTCATAATGGTAGGTGGAATAAAGCAACTGGGGCTCGAGGGAAAAATGCAAACCCAAAGGAATATTCAACCATACGCCGAATGTGGGCCCGATGTTGGATGTATAATCCGTAGTGCTGGACCCATCTTTCTTGGCCAGCTCTGACATGTTCATGGCACCCAGGATACCGCCTGAGGCGGTGTACTTGCCGACTTTTTTGTTGGCGTCATCCTGCGAATATGCACTTGCCACGAGGAATGCAGCCGCAAGAAAAAGACAAAGTTTTCTCATGATTATTAATTTAGATTTAATTGATGTAAAAATACAACAGCCAACCGCTAAATTGGTTGATGCAGCCAGGCCCGGGATATGTAATCCATATATAAATTACACGAACTACTTTTTTTCATGGACGAAATCAATAACACTTATTGCCAACCGGAAATTCCTAAATACAGTCCTGAACAAATGTTGACTTTCTGACCGGGACCATTGATTTCGTGTGTCATTTGCCTTTAACTGGAACAGCTTGTATAAAACAATCGTTTGCGTTTTAAATTTCAATTCTTTTATAGCGCCTGGATGGATTCTACCCTCAGCTCGTAACAAGAGTCTAACTAAAAAGTATAAACAGGTGGCAGATATGCTCTTTCCCCGGATCTGGATGAAAAAACCGGGCTTGGGGCCCGGTAAATTTAATTCAGATGTTCAAGTCGCTTCAGGAGGCAAGTGATTGCTTTTCTAAAATACTGTCCCGGATCTGGTTCCAGCGTGATGACGGGAGCTCAGATTCCGCCAGATGGCAAAGATTGTTAAACATTATTTCAGGAGCCGAGTTTCTAACTTCAAGCAACCAGTCGCTGATTTCCGAATTGCTCAGGCCCTTCATCATCCAGCTGCTGAAAAGCTGCATGGCTTCGGGGGGCTGGTGGGCGATTATTTGCTGTGTTATCCCTTTCAACTCCTCGTCGCTGTAATAACGCCAGAGTAGTTTATTCAGCACCTCCTCTTCCTTTGCCATGTGGTTCAGGTTAAATACCAGGAACTCCACAAAAACAGGCCGAAGCACGGCGCCCCAGGTGTTGACATCTTCATCGGAAACGGATTGATCGATCCCCCTGATAATCTCCCTGAGTTTCTCGCCCAGTGCATGATCCTGTACATGCTCCTCTTCAAAAAGATTGCATACGGAGGGTTCATACTGGGCCAGCGCCGGCAAAATGAAATAGTCCTCGGTATGAGCGTGTTTGTCAAACAGGTCGATGACCATATTTACCTGCGTGAGAGCAGCGGTCTTTTCGTGAACAGTTGTAAAATCCGTTTGCTGGAGCCTGCTGGCGGTCTGGTAAAGAAGTTCACGAAGTCCCTTGTGTACCTGGTTGAAAATATTATATCGTTTCATAAAAAAGGTTTTGGGCTGCCTGGTGCAGCGGGTTATGGTTTTTTTCCGGGTCAAAGATGAACAGGCTATGCCCGCGAAAAAAGACAAAGAGGGATGAATTGAGGGTTCCCGGGGATTAAATGGGAAAATGGATCCGTCAAGGAGGTCCCGGTGGCTGGTCAGCAGACAAAACAGGAAGTTGGTCGCAGGTTGATGCTTTTAGATACCCGGCATATTTAATTGCCCCTTCGAGGCATTTATTTTGATCGCACAAAGCGAACCTGTGAGGAATAGACTTTATTGAATTTACCCTCTTCGCCATTATAGAAATTAATCGTGCTGACATTAAAGGCGTCCGTTTCCGTTGCACTCCAGTACAGGTCGTTGGTAAACCCGCCGATGGCATCTTTGTTTTTGTAGAGGTCCCGGAGCTCGTCCAGGGAGGGCAGTCTCCATCCCTGTCCCAGGGTATCGGAAATGCGTACCGCCTGGTCCCAGACAACCAGGTGCGGGTAGCTTTTTTCCGCGATCTCGAGGTTCCCATGCTTAATGGGTGTTCCGATAACCGGATTTTTGGAGATACTGGCTGAGGGTACCCCGGTGCTGTCCTTGGTGGTAACTGTTTTTTCTCCGGAGCCGCCACAGGCAGAGATGAGGATGGCTATCACCAAATATTTTTTCATATTAAATCGTTTTAAAAGCTCTGGTACCGGCCCGGTTACCTGACCTCCAGATAAAGATAAATAATCCGTCGGGATTGATGGATAGTGTGCCCGGGTTCCAGGCTCACCGGAATCCTTCCAGCTTTTTACAAACACATGAAGTACCTGAAAGATTTCAGGTAGGAATGGCCCCTTTTTCCTGCAACAGCCGGATCAGGGGTAAAATATCCATGCCTGTTTTTTTCCGGATATCGCGGATCAGGCTGTAAGCGCTGAGTTCTTTCATGCGGAGTGTTGATGCGATTTCTTTAGTGCGATAGCCTTTTTGTTTTAAAAGTAATACGGACAATTCACGCTGTGTCAGCGGCAACTCGATACCTGCCAGGATTTCCTCGGGACGGGCATAGAGAACCGACTCCAGCCGATTATTCACCATGATGGTGGCCCGTGGAGGACCTCCGGAAACCAGGTGCGTGAAATCGGTCAGATGTCCAAAAGTCAGGAGAGGCAAGCCGGTACGGTTCCGTTTGACTGCCCGGAACTGAAAGAGCAGCCTTTTACTTTCCTGACCCGGAGTGAGAATATTATATTCTGTGCAGATCACCACATCCTCCTTAGGATGAGAACTCAGCTCCTTAAAGGCAGTTTCTGCAAGTCGGGCGGAAGCGTATACATGCTCCGGTATGATGATCCGGGAAAAAGAGTGATATATGGGCTTGGCCAGAAGTTCCGCCTGGGAGATCCCGGTGATCTCCTCGATGATCTTGTCTACATAGATCATGGAAAACGTGGGATATGAAAACAGGTAGGACCCGTTTAACCCGATTGGAAAAAATCCCTTCGATCCGTTGCGGGAATAATGGTCAACCTTTCTTTTGATGATTCCGGATGTTATGGTGTCCTTCACCGCCGAGGACGCACCCCGGAGAATTTCATACCTGGATTTATCCTTGGATGAATCTTTGATATCGTTTTTTTTCATAACAAACCCGATTCTGAAACAGATTGAATTTCAATGAGTTTCATGAAATTCCGGGGTAAAAACGATGAAACAATGGTGTTTACACCATCAAAAAATGTTTTTTTTCGGAAACCTCAAGTCCGACTACCTGGCTATTGTTCCGTTCTGTACCAGCAGGTTAATCAGGGGAATAATGTCCATTCCTGTCTTTTTCTTGATGTCCCGGATAATGCTGTACACGGTCATCTCTCTCAGTTTTAGGTGCTGGGCGATTTCCTTCGTTCGCAAGCCCTGTCGCTTGTGTACCAATACGGATAATTCGCGGTGAGTGAGCTTGAACCTGGTTTCAGCCGAAATCCCCTCCGGCCAGGAATGAATGATGGTCTCCACCCGGCTACCGTTCATGACGGTCATCCTGGGAGGGCCATCCGGGATAATATGGGAGATGTCTGTCACATAGCCGTACAGCAGGGTGGGGAAGCCGTTGCTGTCAAGGGAGCCGGCCATGATCTGAAGAAGTAATCGCTTTATTTTTTTTCCTCCGAAACGGATGTTATACTCCAGGTTCACTACGACATTTTCTTTCGGGTCTACGCTCAGGTGCTGAAGGGCGATGAGTTCCGTCTGGCCTGAGATATGCAGGTGATCGGGGGTTATCAGCTGTGAAAAAAGTTCATCAAGAGGGGTTTCCAGAATCTTTTTCATGGGAACTCCGATAATCTGTTCGGCGGCATCTTCTAAATAAAGTACCCTGCGTTTCCGATAATCCGCTACAAATCCTGTATAAACTCCCAACGGGAAAAATCCCCGTTGGTTCTTTTCTGAATTCCCGATGGACAGGCTTTGAATTAATTTTTCTATAGACAGATTGCCCTTGGTTCCCTGGCTCTTTCCCCTGGTTTTCTTTTTGCCGCTCATTTGTATAACTGGCGACCTCCCGGCTGACAAAACAGACCGATAGACCGCGTATAAAAAATCGTAAATGGTTTCTACACGAAATAAGAACAAATTGCTGCATCAGGAATTTTTTACTCGTGTTTTTAATTACCCAAATTTTAGGGTGGTAAAAAATCA
>JBMSNP010000054.1:0-21358 GCA_049421765.1 Chitinophagaceae bacterium | reverse complement strand
CCTGCTTTCTTCCCTGCAGCTCAAGCGAAGAATAATAGGACCCCCAGGCGGGAGAAGTACCGTACCCGCCTACCGTAATCACTCGGCTGCTGTCGTTCAGCCGGCCAACCATATCCATGTTGATCATATAGTTTACCGTTTTCAGGTCGACGGTCGGATGCTCTGTAAAATACTTGGAACCATACAAACCGAGTTCCTCACCCGAAAAAGCAATAAAAAGATAGTTGTTGGATTTGGCCGGGGACGATTTAAGTTCCCTGGCCAGTTCAATAAGAGCCGCCGTGCCGCTGGCGTTATCATCCGCCCCGTTATGAATGGCAGGTTCCTTTTCTGTATACCGGGAGTTACCATCCTCCCCATAACCCAGGTGATCATAATGGGCCCCCAGGATTACTGTGGTGGGTGCCCCGTTGTCGATATACCCGATCACATTGTGGCCCAATCGGGTTCTTTCAGTGATCCGGATACGCATTTTCAGTTCGAGCGAAGCGGTAAGATCACTGAAATATTTTTTCGCAACCGTTGGTGCGACATATAATACCGGAATCTCCATTTGAGGGGAGCGGTCTTTTCCGTTAAATACCAGCTTATCCTCCTGACCGGATGTATTGAACAGGATGATCGCAGCGGCTCCCCGGTCAAAGGCCTTTTTGGAATTTTTCCGGATATAATCCTGCAGGTCAAAATGCGGATTGTTCCTGTTTTCTTCCAACACTTCCTTCAGATCAAAAAACCACGGCATCCCGGCTTCCTGCAAAGCCATGGAAGGGAGGGCTTCCAGCGTAATGTCCGGAGAATAAGGGAACGGAAAAAAATCCTTTCCAACCTCAAGATCCTGCCCGTTGATATTGAAACGGGTGGAACTATCAATAAACTTTCCATCGTTAACTATAAAATTCTGGGGGTAGGATTCCGTACCCATCGGACGCAACCCGATCGAACTGAATTGCTTAGTAATATATTCAGCAGCTTGTAATTCACCCTTGGTCCCGGTTCTCCTACCCTCCAGACTATCGGCTGCAAGATACCCGACATGGGCTTGCAGATTGGACAGGATCCGGGGTTCCTCACGATTGATCTTGGAGGCCGGATTGCAGGCGATTAACAGCAGGACAGGGATTAAAATTCGAAGGGTCGTTGTTTTCATGTATATGGCTTGAAAGGCGCAAAGGTATTGAGGGTCTTCCTGTTTTACATAACCGGACTGGCATATTTCTGTCATCATTTTCCGGGTCGCGTTATCCAAAATCCGCAATTCGTAAGGTGGTTCAGGGCATCGGGACTACATTTGCGGGTTAAATATCGGTTTCGGATAATATCGCACCGGTACCCGGCCAAATAGTGAAAAAAAACAAGCTTCATATCGCCCTGGTTGGCAACCCCAATAGTGGTAAAACCTCCCTGTTCAACTGCCTTACCGGGCTGAACCAGAAGGTAGGTAATTTCCCTGGTGTTACGGTTGATAAAAAAGCCGGAACAACCTCCCTGGCCGGTGGAATGAACGCGGAAGTGATCGATCTGCCGGGAAGTTACAGCCTTTACCCCAGGCGCCTGGATGAGTGGGTGAGTTACCGGGTCCTGCTGAACCAGGACAAGGAAATCCGGGCCGATGTGGTGGTGGCGGTGGCGGATGCCAGCAACCTGAAACGGAATCTTCTGTTCTGTACCCAGCTCATCGATCTGAAAATGCCGGTGGTGATCGCGCTGACCATGATGGATATGGCCCGGCGCAAAGGAATCCAGATCGATATCGCGGCTCTTGAAAGAGAACTGGGTGTTCCGGTTGTGGCGGTAAACCCCCGAAAGAATAAGGGCATCTCACAATTGAAAAAAGCGATTGAACTTACCTCGCAACAGTTATACCAGTCTCCTGTTCGGGACTTCATAGATAACAAGGCCTTTGCACCCGAATCAATAGAGGAAGTACAGGAGCAGTTTCCGGGTTTAAGCGATTATGCCGCCATACATTTCCTGATCAACCACGAGTCATTCGACCTTCCTGTCAACCTGCAGGACCGGATTGAAGGGATCGAGCAAAAGAATAATTTTAATCCAACCAAGACCCAGGCAGAAGAAATCCTGCAACGATACAACCGTATCAAATACATCATGCAGCAGGCAGTTTCAGAACCCGACCCGCTGCAAAAAACACTTTTCACCGAAAAACTGGATAATGTTCTTTTGCACCGGCGCTGGGGATACGGTATCCTGTTACTTGTTTTGTTCCTGTTATTTCAAAGTGTATTCTGGCTGGCCCAGTACCCGATGGACTGGATCGACCTGGGTTTTGCCAGGCTCAATCAATCCCTTTCCGCCGTACTCCCGGATAACCGGTGGACCGACCTTCTGCTGAACGGGGTTATAGCGGGTCTGAGCGGCATCCTTGTATTTGTTCCCCAGATCATGATCCTTTTTGGCCTGATTACCTTGCTTGAAGACTCGGGCTATATGGCACGCATCAGTTTTCTGTCGGACCGCCTGATGCGGACCGTAGGACTGAACGGGAAAAGCGTGATGCCGATGATCAGCGGATTTGCCTGTGCGGTACCCGCGATCATGAGCGCCCGAAATATTGAAAACCGGAAGGAACGGCTGTTGACCATTCTCATTACCCCACTGATGAGTTGTTCCGCAAGACTGCCCGTTTATACCATCCTGATCGGGCTTGTAATCCCCCAGCAATACCTTTTCGGTTTTCTTGGATTGCAGGGTCTGGTTATGATGGCCCTCTACCTGCTCGGCCTGCTGATGGCCCTGGTTGTTTCCTATGTTGCCAAGTGGTTCATTAAAATCAGGGAAAAGAGCTTCTTCATCCTTGAATTGCCCGCTTATCGGTCTCCCCGTTGGAAAAACGTGATTACAACAATGATCGGAAAGGCCCGGATCTTCATATTTGATGCGGGGAAAGTGATCATGATCATCAGCCTGGTGCTTTGGGCACTCAGTTCCTTTGGCCCGGGCAACAGCATGCAAAAGATTACAGAACAGTTCGCTGTAACCCGATCTGAGCCGGGCGCCGATGCGGCACAGGTGGAGAAAGATTTCAGAACCGCCAAACTGGAAGGCTCCTATGCGGGCATTCTTGGCAAATCCATCGAACCCGTGATCGCCCCGCTGGGTTTTGACTGGAAGATTGGCATCGCGCTTATCACTTCTTTCGCAGCGCGGGAGGTCTTTGTGGGAACCATGGCCACCCTGTACAGTGTGGGGGACGATGAGGAAGGCAGTTTGTTGTTGAAAGAAAAAATGAAAGCCGCGGTGCGGCCGGACGGGTCCACCGTTTTCAACCTTGCATCCGGTTTATCGCTGATGATATTCTATGTCTTTGCCATGCAGTGTATGAGTACACTGGCTGTTGTAAGACGTGAAACCAAAAGCTGGAAATGGCCCCTGATCCAGCTGCTTTATATGACCGGACTGGCCTATGTAATGAGCTGGCTTGTATTTCGCCTGTTTAGTTAATTTCCCGGATTTATTTAAAATACTCCCAAAGCAACCGGGAAATCTGACGCGTAAGGGTCCAGGCTTCGTTGTCATGCGTCCAGCGCTGGTCCTTATTGTTCTTGGTAAAAATGCAGAATACATAAGGATTCCGGGGTGCATTCACCAGCAACACTTCACTCCGGGAGGCGTTTACACATCCGTTTTTGCTGAAAACCTCTGTTTCGGGAGGAATCTGCGAGATCGCTTCATCTTCATCCCAGTAGTTACGCCCGAGACATCGCAGCATGCGCTCACTCGCGGCGGGCGAAAAGACTTCCCGTCTGTAAATTTTCTCGAGAAGGGTTCCCATTTCCCGCGGGGTGGTTTGGCCCCATTGGTAAATGGCCCGGAAGGGTTCCCGCCCCGGGGTTCGGGAATTGATCCGGGTTTGCGCAAGACCCAGCTCATCCATCAATTGATTGATCCGGCTGCCCGTTCCCGCGAGGCTTTGTAACCACAGGCTGGCCGTATTATCACTGGTCGTCAGCATCAGCATGATCACTTTTTTAAGTTGGATCTGCTCCTTGTCTTTAAAAGAACCCAGGATATCGGATCCGGCATATAATAGGGAATCACGGTAGACCAGGGATGAATCATAATGGAGTTCTCCTTTTTCCATTTTATCCATGACACCCACAAGGATCGGCACTTTAACGATACTGGCTGTTGGGAATATGGTATCGGCATCAAGGTTTACGGTTTTGCCGGTGCGGAGATTTTTTACATAGATCCCGATCTCCCCATGAAAACCCTTTACCATTGTTTCCAGCCTGGCCTGCAGTTTTTTGTCGGTCCGTTGAGCCGGGGATATAAAGGGGAAAATCAAAAGCAAAATAAGACAGGCTGTCTTCATATCATAAGAAGTGAATGCCGCCTGACGAGCGGCAGGTATTAATTCATTTGGAGGTAGTCCAGAACGATCGCGCAAAAAGCCCTGATCCCTGTCTGCATCCCGCTTTCATCAATGACAAAATCGGCAGTATGATGCGGCGGTGCTTTTTTGGGGTCTTTCCCCTTGGGCATACCACCCAAATAGAAAAAGAATGCAGGCGCTTTAGTGCCATAATAAGAAAAGTCTTCCGCACCGGTTACCCACTCCCGTTCCCGGACAGAGGATGCCCCCGCAGCCGATTCGAGCGAGGGAATCATCTTTTTCACGAGGTCCGGGTTATTGTATGTAACAAGGGTCTTGGTGTCAAAACTGATCGAAGCCTTTGCCCCCGAAGCTTCTGCAATTTTCTCCACCGTCCATCGGATTCTTTCGTGAACTTCATTTTGCATCTTGCTGTCCAGTGTACGGATGGTCCCGTCCAGGACACATTCTTCCGGGATAATGTTGTTGCGGACCCCGCCATGGATTTTACCAACAGTGATCACGACCGGGGCTTTTGTCAGTTCCATCTGGCGGCTGACTATATTTTGGAGGCCCTCGATCACCTGTGCCGATACCTGGATCGGATCAATTCCTTTCCAGGGTTGTGATCCGTGACTGCCCTTTCCCTTGATTACAAGATGGAACCAGTCGGACGAAGCCATAAACGCCCCCGGTTTATATTCGATGCTCCCTGTTTCAATATCCGATTCTATATGCAGTCCGAATATGGCATCCACCTTGGGATTTTCCATCACTCCCTCCTTGATCATCAGTTCGGCGCCACCTTCTTCCCCTTCGGGCGGACCTTCTTCTGCGGGCTGAAAGATGAATTTCACCGTACCCTTTAATTCATTTTTCATGGACACCAGGATTTCCGCCACGCTCATCAGGATTGCAGTATGTGTATCATGACCACATGCATGCATCACTCCTACTTCCTGTCCGTTATACGTGGATTTCTGAGATGAGGCAAAGGGAACATTCGGGTTTTCCGTAACCGGTAGTGCGTCAATATCTGCCCGGAGTGCGATGCAGGGACCCGGCTTGCCTCCCTTCAGAATTGCTACCACGCCGGTTTTTGCCATGTTCTCCCGGGTTTCCAGCCCAAGGTTTTTCAGGTGGGCTGCAATGATCTTTGATGTTCTGAATTCCCGGTTACCGAGTTCGGGGTGCTGATGAAAATCCCTTCTCCAGGCGATGCATTTTGACTCAATACTGCTGGCTGCGTCGAATGCCTTTTTTTTAAGCCCATCTGTTGCGGTTTGGGCTGTCGCTTCCAGGCTCATGAGCAGGAAAAATAATATCCGGCTTTTCATCCTCAATTTTTATTCAATTTACAGGAAAAGGGAGTTCCGGCAGCATCCGGTATGCTCTAACTGATTTTATTTATATTTAAACCCCCATGCTGCTGCGCCATATTCCATTCCTGAAAGCTGTGTTGCTCCACAGTGTGTCCGCTTTTGGCGGCCCCCAGGCGCATATAGGAATGATGATGAAAACCTTTGTTCGGAACCGGCCCTATGTTACCGAAAAGGAACTCATGGAGTACAATGCCTTTTGCCAGCTGTTGCCAGGGGCCTCTTCCACCCAAACCCTGACCCTGATCGGGTATAAACGCGGGGGGGTTTCTTTGGCTGTCCTCACCCTGATTGTATGGATCCTGCCCGCAAGTATCATGATGGGGTCCCTATCCTTTCTATTGGGATATATCGATCAGCGCCAGCTGGGAACCGATATTTTTAAGTTTATCGCACCAATGGCGGCGGCTTTCCTGGCCTATGCCGCTGTGGCAGCTTTCCCGCTGGCGGTAAAAAATCCCATCACCTGGATCATAATGATTGCAGGTACGGGTATCACTTATTTCCTGTTTGGCCAACCCTGGGTGATTCCCACGCTGATTATCACGGCAGGGATTGCAACCAATTTCAGTCTGAAACGGATTCCCCAGGTTGATCAGAAACCGCGGAAAATCAAATGGTGGAATTTCTGGCTTTTCGGAATGGTCTTCATCGCGGCGGGGATTGTCAGCGAAACAGCACGGAAAAACGACTGGGCCAACCGAAAACCGATCAATCTTTTTGAAAATACTTACCGGATGGGAAGCCTTGTGTTTGGCGGCGGACAGGTGTTGATCCCGATGATGTATGAACAATGGAGCGTGCGTCCGGAGGAAAAAAAGGTAAAGGCCCGGAATCCAAACGCAATCCAGATCGATGAAAAAGACATGTATACAGGAATGGGAATCGTCCGTGCCGTACCCGGTCCGGTTTTTTCGATTGCCTCGTTTACGGGAGGAATGGCGCTGAAGGATATGGGAAAGGACATGCAGGCATTGGGTTGCCTGATCGGCATGATCGCCATTTTTTTACCAAGCGCCCTGCTCGTATTATTTTTCTTCCCGATCTGGCACAACCTGAAAAAGTACGCCGCGGTATACCGGTCGATGGAAGGGATCAATGCCGTTATCGTAGGGATCATGATCGCCTCCACCTTTTATATCATGAAAGATATTTCATTCAGTGAGATCCGGACCAACAGCTTTGTAAACCTGCTCACATTTGCCGGCACATTCGTATTGCTGCAGTTCACGAAATTCCCCCCGCCCCTGATCGTAATGGGCTGCCTGCTGCTGGGATTTTTCTTCTGATCTATTTTTTATAATACCCGCCTCTTTCGATCTCTTCAAGCACTTTATCCGGGACCATATAGCGGACGGATTTTCCTTCCCGGATATACTTACGTATATGGGTAGACGATAATTGTAGCAGCGGGGCATCGAGTATATGTAACCGGGCAACAGCCGTGTTACCGAACTCAAATCCCGGGCGGCGGTATACATAAACCGGGTAATTCGCTGCGATCACTTCGTGGTTCTTCCATTTGGGGAGGTTTTGAAGGCTGTCGCTGCCCATGATAACACAGAATTCATGCTCCGGGTGCTTTTCGGCCAGGTAAGCCAGGGTATGGCTGGTGTAGGAAGGTTTCGGAAGCCCAAATTCAATATCCGAAACTTTGATGCGGGGGTCTTCCTCGGTTGCCAGTCTTATCAGGTGAAGCCGGTGATATTCGTTCAGCAAACTGTTTTCTGTCTTGAATGGATTTTGGGGAGAGACCACAAACCAGATTTTCTCGATATCGGTTTCATTCAAGATATGATTAGCAATAATGAGATGGGCTACATGAACCGGATTGAAAGAACCGAAATACAGCCCAATTTTCATTTTAAAATATTGATTATCAATATATTAATTCAACCATTATTTGATCTGCCTCATTCAGACGAAGACTCAGGTGATAGCCGGCAACGCTAACCGAAATGGGATCCCCCAGGGGGGCAACCTGCTCAAGAAGTATTTTTTCTCCGGGTACACAGCCCATCTCCATGAGCTTCAGCAGGATTTCATTACTGCTGAACTCTTTTATCACACCTTCCTGGCCGGGTTTCAGATCTGATAACTTAATATTCATAATCCTTAATTAGTACAAAGCTAACCTTGCTGATTTACATTTATTTGCGAATTTTGAAATAATGAGCTTATCAAACAGGATCCGATTCTTCCACCAGTATCAGGCAATATCGCTGCGGAACAGAAACCGTCTGAAATCCTATATTCAGGGAATCTTCAAAAGGGAAGGTCGATCACTGGAAGGGCTAAATTATATTTTTTGTTCAGATAAAGAACTGCTTAAGATCAATCGGGAATATCTTAATCATGATTTCTATACAGATATTATCACATTTGAACTTTCAGCGCCGGGTGCACCGGTTCAGGGGGAAATCTATATAAGCGTTGATCGGGTAAAAGACAATGCCGGCTCCCTGGGATTTTCATTTAACTCTGAACTTCACCGGGTAATCTTTCATGGGGCTCTTCATTTATGCGGTTATCGTGATAAAAGCAAAAAGGAGATCGAAGAGATCAGGAAAAAAGAGGATTATTATCTATCCGGGTATTTAAAATAATGTTCCACGTGAAAAATTACTGAATTTATGTTTCCACGTGGAACAATCACATGAGGAGGATTTAGCGGGATTTATTCCTTAAAAATCCTTACTTCTTTGGCTTACCTTTGCTCCCCTTGTTTCCAGAATACGATGTTATAGTAGTTGGGGCCGGTCATGCCGGCTGCGAAGCCGCTGCAGCAGCAGCCAACCTTGGCTCGCGCACCCTTTTGATTACCATGAACATGCAGACAATCGCCCAAATGAGCTGTAATCCGGCCATGGGGGGGATAGCAAAAGGGCAAATCGTTCGTGAAATTGACGCAATGGGAGGTTATTCGGGTATTGTAACCGACCTGTCAATGATCCAGTTCAGGATGTTGAACCGAAGTAAGGGTCCGGCTATGTGGAGTCCCCGTGCGCAAAACGACCGGATGATGTTTCACCTGAAATGGCGAGAAATGCTGGAAAACACCCCAAACCTGGATTTCTACCAGGATATGGTTAAGGGGTTGATCATAAAGGGAGGAAACTGCCTGGGTGTAATAACCGGAATGGGACATGAGATTCGGGGAAAATCAGTGGTTCTGACAAATGGAACATTCCTGAATGGAATCGTTCATATAGGTGAAAAGAATTTTGGCGGAGGACGGATGGCTGAAAAAGCAGCAACCGGAATCACAGAACAACTTGTCGATCTCGGTTTTGAAAGCGACCGTCTCAAAACAGGCACACCTCCCCGGATTGACGGAAGAAGCCTGGATTACTCCAAAATGGAGGAACAACCCGGTGATACCGAAATATCCGGTTTTTCATACACAGATACAGAGAAACCCAAAAAACAGAGAAGCTGCTGGATCACATATACCAATCAGCAGGTTCACGATATTCTGAAAACCGGATTTGACAGAAGCCCGATGTTTGCCGGAAGAATCGACGGGGTGGGACCCAGGTATTGTCCCAGCATTGAAGACAAGATCAACCGTTTTGCGGAAAGAGAAAGACACCAGCTCTTTATTGAACCCGAGGGCTGGAATACCGTGGAGATCTATGTAAATGGATTTTCCACCTCTCTGCCGGAAGAAACACAATACGAAGCTCTTCGTAATATAGTTGGGTTTGAGAATGTAAAAATGTTTAGGCCCGGATATGCGATAGAATATGACTTTTTCCCTCCTACACAACTAGATTACTCGCTGGAAACCAAACTAATAGGAAATCTTTTCTTTGCAGGTCAGATCAATGGTACAACCGGCTATGAAGAAGCTGCCTGCCAGGGTTTGATGGCCGGGATCAATGCACATCAAAAAGTTCGATCCCTTGAACCGATGATTTTAAAAAGAAGTGACGCCTATATAGGTGTTTTGATTGATGACCTGATTAGCAAGGGTACCCAGGAACCATACCGAATGTTCACATCCCGTGCGGAATTCAGAACATTGCTTCGACAGGATAATGCTGATCTGCGGCTTACCGGGCTAAGCCATAAGCTGGGCCTTGCAAGTCAGGACAGGATGGATCGTGTTCGTGAAAAAAAGGATTCCGTTGAAAAGATCAAATCCCTGCTTAAAGAAATGGCTGTTGAACCCACTGAAATAAACGGATGGTTTACGCAGATAAATTCGTCTCCGATCTCGGAGAAACAAAAAGCAGAAAAAATTTTGCTTCGCCCCTCTGTGGAACTGATGGATTTTGCGGAAGCTTTACCCAAATTGAAACTTGCATTGGCTGAGTTTTCAAAAGATGCAATCGAGCAGGCATCTATCCAGGTTAAATATGATGTTTATATAGAAAAAGAAAGGGAGTTGGTATTACGGATGGGGCAGTTGGAAGAGTTGTCAATTCCCGAGAGCTTCGATTATAAAAAAATCGCCTCCCTGGGTAATGAAGCAAGGGAAAAACTATCGCGCGTCCGACCCCGCACACTGGGACAAGCAAGTCGTATCTCAGGTATTAATCCAAGTGACGTGCAAATCCTGATGGTGTATATGGGCCGGTGATTATTTCCCGGAAACCGGCCTGACAGATTTTGAGCGTTCTCTGACAGTAAGTGAGTTTCCGGGGATACCCATGATCAATCCCCGGCAGTTTGAACTGCCGCAACTACATTGGAAAGGCTCCATGTGTTCGTCGAGGAACTGGGCATAGTCGAGTGTCAGCTCGCTGCCTTCAGAAATTTCCTTCAGGGCCACCACGTTGAGTCCTTCAAAAACAGTATTCGGATCACAGCTGTGATTCTGCGGCGCCCATTCAGAAGGATCTTCATCCCAAAGAATAAAAAGCTCTTCACTTACCGGGTATGCATACCTGCGGAAATGCCTTTTTTCATCTTCATTCCAGTTTCTCTCCACAAATTGTCGGGTAATGATCTTTTGGGCACGTCCTTCACCTTTAAAAATGACCTCCCCTGCAGCTATATTTCGGCTGGCATAAATCCCATAACCGGAAATGGAATTTCCCCGTACCAAATAAGGCTTGATCTTTCGCTTATGGCGAGCCATTCCCTCCATGATTATATGTCGCAGGAAACCGGCAGCGCCGATTCCGTCATATTTTAATATATAATCCGCAGAGCCCTCAAACCCGTCGGAGTAAAAAACGGAGCAGGTGAAATTGATCTCGAGAAAATAAATCTCTCCCTTATCAGAAACGCGGAAATCAAGCCGGGCATATCCCACTCCTGAAAAACCGCGGAAGATTCGATCTGCGGCCAGTCTTAATTTAAGATCCAGCTCCTGATCATTGCATGGAACATTGCAATCGGGGTGTAGATCAGATGTCTTTAATTCATAGGTCTTGAAGGCCTGGCCACGGGGAAAAACATATTCCACCGGCCGGAAGACGGTGGCCGAATGCCCGTCCGGATTTGCAGCAACCAGTACGGTAAACTCCCGCCCGGAAATATATTCTTCAACCAACAGTGGCCCGTATTCCTCCAGGATACTAATGCATTTCTGTTGTAATTCAATCTTTGTATGAACCAGGGAACCATCATCGATTCCCAGGCTGTCACCCGCTTTGGCAGGTTTTACAAAAAGAGGGAATTCAAGGCGCCCAATGACTTTGTCAATATCACTCAACTCGTTTACCAGGAAATAAGCCGGTGTATTGACCCCTTCGCAATAGGCCAGGTACTTCATTAGTTCCTTGGGAGGATCGTATAACTTGGAAGTGGGTCCTGTAAAAGGGAGATTCAGCAATTCAAGCGTAAAAATCACATCGATACTGGGCACTTCCCATTCCAGGTATCCCTCACAAAGGTTTACAAATACATCATAACCCTCTTTGGCCAGCTTTTTCAGCTGCTTGTAAGTAGTAAGCTTGTTGAGAAAGACATTATGAATTTCATATTCAGGAACCAGACCCGATAGGTCCCGCGGGGGGTCATAATTCTTGTAATCCACTCCCGTTGTGGAATAATCAGGCTGCAAAACACAAATCTTCATACTTTGGTCATCGTTGGGGTTATTTTTTGAACAGGCCAGCCACGCGATTTACGCCTGCTATGAAATTCGCCTTTTTAAACGGCTCGGTTGGGGTGACCGCCGGACTTTTTCAGAAACAGGAATGCTTCTCGCCTGTATGCTTCGTCTCAAGGCATCTCTTAAAACCTCTGTAATGACTTCAGTAAAGCTGATCCCAGAGACCCGGAGAATAGCGCCGATGGAAGTATAATCCTCGTCCTCACTTAGCCCGCACTGCGCATTTACTTCCAACACATACAGTTTACCGGTCGAGCTGTCCTGTCTAATATCAATACGAGTATACCCTTTACCCCCGCAGGCCCGGTATGCGTTTAAACTTAATTCTTTCAGCGCGGGTATCAGTTCCGGCTCAGCGGGGCAGTATTCATAAAAATTCGCATTGCCGGGCATCGGTGATTCTTCCTCATATATCTCCCATAAACGGTCAAAAGAGAGAAACTTTTCCGCTTCGGGGAGAGAATCATGAAACACCCTCTTTACAGGCTCGTAAACAAAGCAGCACTCCGGGTCATCAGCAGACCCGGTAATAAACGTGGTGTATTCCGGGCCGGTAATAAACTGCTCCACGAAAAGTCCGTCGGCCAGGAGGTTCCAGCCTCTGTACCCCAAGTATATTTCATCCACCCGTGCCTTAAGCTCCGCCTCGTTGTGTACCACATTCTTTACAGAAACCCCCATGCTCCCGCCCGATACTGCAGGTTTGATAATAATAGGGGTACCCACCCGTTTGCAGATTCCCCGGATCGATCCCTTTTTATCCGTGATTATTCTCCAGTTGGCAGTGGAAACCCCGGCTTTGTCAAAAGCGCGTTTCATGGGAATCTTGGAAGTTGTAACCGTATAAAAAAATTCATCGGAACCGGTATAGATCAGTCCTTTATTTTGCAGTTCCCGGATCACGGATACTCCGGGAGTACCATTAACCTCGTCCCCGTCACAAAGATTCAGCACCAGGGGAGTTTTCCCGGTCTTGCTCTTGGCGATGGTATTGATAACCGCTTTGTAATCATCCATCGTAACCGGCTGCCACTTCCATTCAACTCCCAATTCACTAAAAACCTTTGTGTATTCCTTTATGCTTTGTGAAAAATCATAATAATGCTGGATGTTGGGATCATCAGATTCCAGCCAGGGAGCCAGCACCCAGATAAAATAAGGTCTCAGTAATTGACCGGCATCAGTTGATTTCATATTAGTTCAGGCTACTTTTCTGGTGGTCCGTTTACGTTTACTGAATTGATGCAAAATAAACGGAGTAAACCTGTATTTTTCCTGTATTTCGATGGATAAAAACCGGGCCCCCTTTATTTGCCCCAGGCATTGGGGGCTATTGCAATTACACCGAAACGGCTGTTTCATGCGCCACTCGGTGGAGGGATAAAAAAAAGTCAATTCCTCGCCCGCGGAAATATCCCGTATAGCCACCAGGTTCATCGCAGCTGTATCAAAGAAAACATTCGGTTCACAACTGTGATTGGTGTATTGGAGATATCCCGGGTCCAGTGCGATATGCACACCCTTTTCAAGCTGAATGGTCAGATAGGTTGGTTCGGTTGAATACGCAGCTGCTGAAAATCTGGTAACTATTTCCCCGGCCACCCATGAACGAAGGGTTAATAAGGCAAACTGACCGTCCGAAATTCTCTGGCATACTGATGTAATTCCATGATCACTGACTTGGATATAGGCTGAGCCGGCCTGAGTTTGCATATATTAATGGTAAGTAATTAATTGAAAGTTATATACAAACTACTTACCCAAAATGACTGTAAAGTAAATGTGAATAATTAATAACAAGAAGGCCCGATCCCACTGCATCATCCTGTAATCAAGACGGCACACAATTAAAATAAACGGGGGGTCTTTTTATCCAAACTCGTTGCACAATTCTTCCTAATAGAATAACCGGACGAATAGAAAATTGACCACGAAGTCATCCCCATAAACAAACCTTGCCATGGGGAGACTCCGCGGTCGTTCTCGCTACGCCTCGGGGGTTTTACCACCAAGCATCAGCAGCTCGTTCACGTGGATCTCGGTGCTGTACTTCTTATTTCCCTCCTTATCGTTATAACTCCGGCTCACGAGCTTCCCCTCAATAGCCACTTCCTTACCCTTCGAGAGGTACTTTTCAACTATTTCGGCAAGCTTACCCCAGGCAACCAGGTTATGCCACTGCGTCTCCTTAACCTTCTCTCCGTTCGAGTTG
This sequence comes from Chitinophagaceae bacterium, assembly GCA_049421765.1. Taxonomy (GTDB): domain Bacteria; phylum Bacteroidota; class Bacteroidia; order Chitinophagales; family Chitinophagaceae; genus JJ008. The sequence goes on along the minus strand of JBMSNP010000054.1, from coordinate 7,364 downwards.
CGGTAATCTTCATGAGTAGCCACGGAAAATGTGGCCATCTTCTTGCCTCCTTCCAGAGTTCTCACTTCCGGGGCATTCCCCAGGTTTCCAATCAACTGTACTTTGTTTCTCAATGCGTTCATCGCTTAAAATTTGCGGCTCCAGCAATCCCGGCTTCCGGAATTGTTGCGCCCTTTAAAAAATTGGGTTTATTTCAATCAACCGGCCGACGTCAGACCTGATCGACAAACCAAAGATGCCACGACGCAAAAGCGATAGCCGGTTTTTAACCGTTTTTTCCCGAAGCTAAATGTGTAAAAAACGTTTGAACACGGATAAGAAGTTGTATTTTAATCTCCTGAAAAGGAGGTTATGGGAAACCAACAAGGGGAGATACGGAAATGCCTGGACTGCGGGGCAACGCTCAAAGGGCGAGTCGACAAAAAGTTTTGCAATGACTATTGCAGGAACAATTATAACAACCGCCAAAAATCAAAGGGGAGCCATAGCAGCCTGGTGCGCAATATCAACAATGCGCTGATGAAAAACAGGAAAGTCCTGGAATCGCTTTTGCCCGAAGGGGAGGAAACAGCCAGGGCGCATAAGGATAAACTGCTTCGTATGGGATTTCATTTCAGGTACCTGACGCACACCTATACCACCCGGTCCGGAAAGGTATATTTCTACTGCTATGACTACGGATACCTCCCCCTTGATAACGACTGGTTCCTGCTGGTCCGGAAAAAAGAGGAATAAATCATATGACGGGAAAATAAGTCCCCCTCAGGCTCCACTCCCGGATTAGTTAAGCCTTTACATTTGCAGCATGTCCCATCCCGTAATATGTATCGGAGCTTCATTTGTGGACGAACTTTTTCACGCCACCGAAGAAATGCTGCTCGCCACCACCAACGAAGCGAAAGTGACTAAAACCGCCGGCGGGGTTAGCCGGAATATCTCCCACCAGTTGGCCCTCCTGGGGGTACCTGTGCAACTGATCAGTGTTTTTGGAAACGACAGTGATGGCGACTGGCTTAAAAAAGTATCCGCGGACGCAGGGGTGAAACTCGATGCCGCCATAACCCGGGATGGGTTGTCTGGAAAATATACCGGCATCCTGAACCCGGACGGTTCTTTGTTTTCCGCTTTTCTTACCAATGCATCAAACCACCTGATCACCCCGGAGCATCTGTCTCTTCACACCAATCTGCTCCGGACCGCTTCTTATATTCTCGCCGATGCCAATATCAACGTGGACACTGCCGAATGGTTGCTGGCTTTCAGCAACGAAACGGGAATCCCTTTTATAATAGAGCCGGTTTCAGTTCCTCCGGCGAGAAAATTCCGGGACGCCAACCTCATCGGGCTGTACCTTGTTACCCCCAACGAGGATGAACTGCCCGTGCTTTGCTCGGAAAAAGCATTTTTTACCCAGCAGCAGGTGGAAGAGTTGTTGATGAGGGGTGTTCAAAATATCTGGCTTCATAACGGGAAACATGGGTCAGCGCTCTATAACAGGGAAAAATCTGTCACGCTTCACGCCCCTTCGATCGAAGTGGTGGATTGCACGGGTGCAGGGGACGGCTCCCTCACCGGTTTTATCCTGGGTAAACACCTGGGGATGGATGACCTGGCCTGTCTGAAACTCGCACATACTCTCTCTGCAGAGATCCTGCAGGTCAATGGGGCAATCGCTACCCATCTCAATCAGCAAAAATTGCTGGGACTTGTTAAAAAATATTATCCCGATTAATGGAATCCTTTCTCTCCATACACCCCGAAGTACGGGAGGCTTTGGCCAGGGGCAGGGCAGTTGTTGCCCTTGAGTCTACGATCATTTCACATGGCATGCCCTACCCGGCCAATGTGGAAACGGCGTTGGCGGTTGAAGAAACCGTACGCGCCCATGATGCGGTACCGGCCACCATTGCAATCCTGGACGGTCAGTGCCGCGTGGGTTTAAGTTCCGAACAATTGGATTATTTCGGAAGGGCAAAGGGAGTATGGAAAGTAAGTCTGCGGGATTTGCCCTATGTGATCAGCCAAAAACTTTATGGGGCTACCACCGTGGCCGCAACCATGCGTATTGCCTCGCTGGCCGGTATCCGGGTTTTTGTAACGGGAGGGATCGGTGGTGTACACCGGGGCGCCCCGGTTAATATGGACATTTCGGCCGATCTGACTGAAATGGAAAATACTTCGGTGGCCGTGGTTTGCGCAGGAGTAAAATCCATACTTGATATCGGGCTCTCGCTTGAATATCTTGAAACAAAAGGCGTCCCTGTTGTCACTCTTGGCCAGGACGCGTTTCCAGGTTTCTATTCCAGGGACAGCGGATTCCGGACACCGCTCCGCCTCGATAACCCCGGCGATATCGCTTCTCTTATACATACCAAATGGAGTATGGGGCTTGCCGGTTCTGTCCTGGTCGCCAACCCGGTCCCTGCTGAAAAAGATATACCTGCCGGTGAAATGGAAAAGCATATTGAGGCAGCACTTCAAAAGGCAGCGGAAAATAAGATCAGCGGCAAGGAGCTAACCCCCTTCCTGCTCAAATATATCGCTGATCATACCCTGGGTGAAAGCCTGGAAACGAATATCGCCCTGATAAAAAACAATGCGGCCACCGGGGCCGCCATTGCAAAAGCGTTGCTGAAAAATCCGGTCTGAGCCGGACTTGCCGGATAGGAATTGTTACTGATTCGCCCATGAAACGATTAGTCGGGCGGCATGTACCACCTGGCCACAGTATTGCTCGAGGAAATCATCATCAAATTTTTCATACAGCGGTACCCGGTAGCTTGCACCGAGGGCTTTGGCCCCGTCAAAATCCACGTAGGACAAACGCGCCGAAAGTTCGGAAGCCGGCCGGTTGAAATCCACCCCCGGAAGGATGGCCACCCCGGTTTCCTCAAGCAACAAATCACAGAGTTCCTTGCCATTTGCAATACCTCGTTTATGAAGTTTTTCCCCCAGCAGGGAAAAGTCGAGGAAGAGGTAAAACCCTCCCGTGGGGTCATTGACAAGGATCTTGCCTTCTTTCAGGATGCGTGCTGTTTCCCTGCCCAATAAGGCCAGTATTTTCCGTACATGCCATAAGTAATTTTCGATCTCCGCCCCGCATAAAAAAGCCTGGATGGCGGCGTACTGAATAGGAGCACTGACGGAAGTATAGGTCTCACTGGCCACCGCCGCCATGGCCCTCATCAGCCAGTTGAGACTGGGTGGAAAAGAAAATGTGCCCAGTCGCCATCCCCCGGCACCGCACCACTTTGACAACCCGGAACTCACGATTGTACCCTCGGGATAAAAACGGGCGATGGATACATGTTTTCCTTCATGATGAAGTTGGGCATAGATCTCATCCGAGAGAATATACATCCCGTATTTACGGGCAACAGCGGCAATCGCTTCAATATGATCCCGGTTGTAGCTGATCCCGTCCGGGTTGCCGGGATAATTCAGAATCAGCAGGTATGGGTGCTTTTCATTCTTGCTGCAAAACAGCTCCAGTTCTTCCGGCATCAGCCTCCATTGGTTTGCAGAAGAAGTATGAATCACATGAATGGTATTACCGATGATTTTTGCCTGTGGCAGATAAGAAACCCAGCTCGGGCTGGGAATGATAACCTCCCCCTCAAATACCATTTGCAGCAGAAATAACAACTCCTTGGACCCCGGTCCGATGATCACATCTTCGGGCAGGACATTGATGCCATCCTTGTTCCTGTGAAAGGCAGCGACCGCTTTCCGTAATTCCCCCAGACCCTGTACCGGCAGGTAATCTTTTTCGGGTGCATATAAACGCAAGGCGCTTACCACCTGCTCCGGTACCGGAAAAGGAGACTGACCCAGTCCCAGTTTATAAATCTTTTTTCCGGAGGCGGCTAATTCTTTGCAGCGCTGGTTGATCCGGAGAGTCGGAGATTCCTGGAGACCCCGAACATTGGGGTTCAGGAAAAGATGTTTATCGCCCTGCGTCATGGCCGGTTCATTCAAAGTTTTCAATTTCGGAAGTGGTAATCCGCTCATTAAACATAAGTTTTAGTTCCTTTTCAAAAAAGAATTCCTTTTCGCCAAACGCGGGTTTGAGTTCATCCAGCCATACCGCCTCATCATCGTACTCCGCAAAAAAGGGACGGGCTGCCCAGTCAGGATTACGGCCCTGTAAAAACCGGAGGGTGATGATCTTCTTACCCGCCAGTTCCCCCACACCCAGCACCTGAACCTTTCCCGGTGTGGCACTCATACTTGGACCCCGAACGGTACGGCATACACCACTCACCTGCTGATAGGCCTTCCGGAATATATCCCATGCCTCTACAAGCGGAACTTTGAAATAATGCTGTGCACCGGTATCACGGGCGACAAACATATAATAAGGGATACAATTCAGATTTACCTGCTTACGCCACATTTCCGCCCATATCGCCGGGTCGGCATTGATATTGCGCATGATGGGTGACTGGGTGCGGATCTGGGCACCGGTGGCACGAATACGACGAATGGCCTCCTTAACCGCTTCTGTCGAAAGCTCGGCCGGATGATTAAAGTGGGCCATGATGGCCAGGTTCTTGCCGGATTTTACGATTTTTTCGAAAGTGCGAAGGGTGTCTTCCGCGTCATCATCCGTTAAAAACTTATAAGGCCAGTAACCCAGTGCTTTCGTGCCAATCCGGATGGTTTGAAGATTGGGAATATCCGCTTTCAGGAGCGCATCAATATACCCTGCAAAAATTTTATTCTTCATGATCATCGGATCGCCACCGGTAAATAACAGATCGGTTACTTCCCGGTGTTCCCGGATGTACTTGATCAGGAGCTCGGTCTCTTTCATGGCGAACTTCCATTCATCCATCCCAACAAACTGGGGCCAGCGAAAACAAAAGCTGCAATAGGCGTGACAGGTTTGCCCCTGGCTGGGAAAGAACAATACGGTCTCCCGGTATTTGTGCTGCATCCCGGTCAGTTTCACCCCTTCAATCATCGGAACATTGTGTTCCAGTTGCCCGGCCGGGTGCGGGTTAAGAGCGGTCCTGATTTCGAGGGCCACTTTTTTAATCTCATCTTTAGAAGCCCCGGAATCAAGAGCCCCTTCCATTTTCCGGAAGTGTTCAGGACGCAGCATTTCCATTCTAGGAAATGTAAGCGTGAATATGGGGTCATTGGGAACATTATCCCAGTTGATCAATTCGTTGACTACATAATTATTCGATTTAAAGGGGAGCACATGCCCAACCACTTCGATCGCCTTGATCTCATCAGGGCTTAGCCTGCTGATCTGGGGGATCTGCCGGAAATTATGCAGCGCATAGGAGCGGTATGTGGAGGCGGTATTCTTTTCAGTGGTCAGCATAGTCAATCGTGTTTTTGGTGAGAAATTCCGGTACCGGATGCGGGGGCTCAATCAAAGGTAGCCGGGCCAGAAATGGGTGGCCCGGTTCTTACAAATTTACTTTAATCGGATCTCGTGGAAGTTGTGGTCAGCCCTTTCTAATACGATTCTAATTAAAGATTTAAGCCCTGAAATTTTATCATTTCAATACAGAAGAAATGAAAAAAGCGTTCTTCCTTTTCACCATTCCATATTTTCCCCGGATATAGTCGGGTCAAATTCCAGGAGAACCGAAGGATACCTGAACCATAAAAAATCAATCAGATCTGTTGGGTGATATTGATGATTTCTCAGATCCCATAAGGCATTCGTTGTGGCCAGGGCATGGAGTATAAAAAAGATCCCGGTAAAAACCGGGATCTTTTATGAACCTGAATGTTTTTATACTTATTGTTTTACCATGTTCCCTGCCGGCATCAGCAGACCTTCCCTGGCTACCTGTATAACATAGGTACCAGCGGGCAATCCCTCCAGCCCGATCCGGGTATTACCCTGTGTGGCGCTCTGTGACCGTACCCGTTTCCCATCCATGGTCAGTACCATCACCAGGTCGCCTGCGCGGGTACCGGTTAGAGTTACCTGGTCATAAGCGGGGTTTGGGTAGAGGGTGAAGATATTATCCTTCCCGCACTGCACGCTGATGATACGCGAATACGAAACTTTGCCATCCATGTCTACCATCTTGAGGCGAACCAGTTTGTTACCGCCTTGAGCGCTATGGTCGTAATTGAACGAATAGGTATTGACATCCTGTGAACCGTTGGTTGCTGATACCGTTTGTATCGTATACCAGCTGTTGTTGTCAACGCTGACCTGCAGTTCAAAACGATCAACGTTTACCTCGTTGCTGGTTTTCCAGGTAATCAGGGATGAGCAATTCTTTGTGTTTGCGTCGAAGCTGAGTAGGTTCAATGGCAGTATAACCCCCGGATTGTAAGTGACAAGTGCCAGTACTGCATTATTGGGGAGGGTCACGTTATTAAAAATAACGCTGCCAAATGCCGAGGCGGGTACCTGTGTAACAGTACCATTATTGAAGTTCCCGTTACCATCCTCGTCAATGAGTAATATAAAATGACCAAGAACTGTTCCGGTAACTGTCAGACCGGTGAGGTCAAACTCAAGCGTTACTGTACCCACATTGCCGGTATGTCTTACCTTCCATTCCCTTCCGAGTCTTCTGGCGCCATTGGTACCGCCGGGTAATGAATTGGGAATATCATTTGTTTGCTCGGTTAAGGCGCCATTGTCGTGACCGATCATCAGGAAGTCGCCATCATCCAGGCTTGAAGCATTTTTTAATACAATATTCCCTTTTCCGCTCTGGCCGGTGCCGTCGCCGCTGCCGGTGTTGATACTGTTGGAACTGGGCTGGTTCAGCCCGCTGCCATCATCCTTCCCGATACCAAATACATCATGCCAGAATAAGGAGTTGCTCCAAACGGCTCCCCCGCTGGAATTCACATAGGTTGAAACCCCGGCCTCATCAAGGGTAATCCCGTATTTGATGGCCAGGTAACTTTCTATTTTTCTCCGGTCAACATCATTATGAGAGGCCGGGTACATTATCATTTCAGCGATCTGGCCGTGGAAATAGCTTGGGAAAGTGGCATCAGCAAAACGACCTACTAATGGAACTACCTGATCGATCGTCATGGTAGTTCCTTGAGTATTGTTCGACTGTGACATGGCATGGAAACTGCCGTCAATATAGCTCTTAGACTGATTTGGCGGACCATTTACCAGTTCAACCACACCGAGCCTGAGATTGGTCCCGAGACTTCCGTCCGAATCCACATCTACCCTAAGAAAAGGATCACAAGTATTATTTCCTGACCGAAGTCTATCTCCTAACATCATTAAACCAAGGCCGATGGAACAAGAAGGAGGACTTGGAGAAGGGGTTGCCGAAGCCAGTATTGATCCTTGATTAGTGCCAAGACTCTGATTTCTTTTGATAACTGCGTACAAAGTCTGGAACTTAATTGGT
>JBMSNP010000053.1:0-21477 GCA_049421765.1 Chitinophagaceae bacterium | reverse complement strand
TTCTGTACTACTACTTATGCAAGTGTCTGTACTTTTGGGGACTATATAGCCCGGGTTGTTTTAGGTACACTTAACAATGCCTCAACTTGTGCAACCCCGCCATATACATTCTTTAATTCTGCCACTGTTCCTAACATGGTACAGGGTTCTTCAAACAACCTGGTAATTACACTCGGACCTGATACTTTTGGTCAGCATGCCGGTGCATGGATCGACTTTAACCAGGACGGCGACTTTACCGATCCGGGTGAATGTCTTGGTGTAACCGGTAACCTGGGTGCAAATGGAACAGGCACAATTACATTTACCGTTCCTGCCAATGCTGCTCTGGGTGTTACCCGTATGCGTGTAAGAGGTGGTAATGACAGCCCGCTGACTTGTGCTCAATCCTGCGGTACTTCTTCTTCAGGTTTTGGTGAAACTGAAGATTACAATGTGAACATCACTCCTTGTATCCAGATCACCAGCATGAGTGCTCCTGCAAACAGGACTGTACAATGTTCCAGCACAACCACCTTTACCACAAACCTGGGTGCCGCTTCTATTCCCAATATTGGCTGGGAATACAAGGTTACCCCGGCAGGTCTCTGGAATAACGTAATAGATGGCGTAGGCCCCGGTGGTGTTGTTTTCTCTGGTGCCACAACCAATACTCTGACTCTTAGCGGTATTCCTTCCACGATCAGTGGCTACCAGTTCCGTGCATATGCATCGAACCCCTGTACCGCGCTTGATGTAACGCCTGCAGCTACCCTTACGGTTGTACCGCTGGTAGCAACGGTAACCCCTTCAGCAGTGACCATTTGCCAGGGTACTGTTCAGGAGCTGAGGCTGACCAATGCTACTTCCCCGACAACTACAACTTTTAACGCAACTACGGGTCTTCCGGCTAACGTACCGGATAATAATACGACAGGTATTACTCGGACATTAAACGTAGCTGGTATTCCTGCCAACGCGGTTATTACCGAAATCCGGATGACATTCAACATGACACATACCTGGGTTGGCGATATGGTGATGAACTTACAGGCCCCTAATGGTGCAACTATAAATCTTTTTGCACTCCTGGATAACCTCAACGGAGGAAATGGTACAGATAACTTCGTTAATACAGCAGTCACCTCCGACGGATCCCGTCCTACTATGGATGGTGCTCCGGCTCCCCGTACTGGTGTATTCAGGGCCAACCTTTACAATGCGAATGTCCCTTCACTTCTTCCGACCACTACAAACTCCTGGGCTACTATGTTGAATCCTGCTAATGTGAACGGAGTATGGACACTTGGTATGTGCGATCTTGGACCCGCCGACCTGGGTGTACTTCAAAGCTGGAGCATCACCATCACCTATGGAGCACCGGCTGCAGGTGTTTGGACCGGTCCTGCAGGTACCATGTGGCTGAATGGCGGAGCTACAATTCCTTATGCCGGTACTTCGGAAACATCAATCTATGTGAACCCGTCAGTGAGCAGTAACTACTCTGTAGTCTATACAACAGCTAACCCGACTTGCGTAAGTACGCCGACCGTTATTCCGGTAACAGTTCTGAACCCGCTGGGTACAGTAGTTCAGCCTGCCAACAAGTCTGTATGCGTAGGCGGTAATACTACCTTCAACGTCACTGCGCCTGGCGGTCCTTTCACATACCAGTGGCAGGAGTCAAGGGATATGGGTCTTACCTGGAACAACGTTTCTAACGGCGGTGTTTATTCAGGGGCAACGACCAATACCCTTAGTCTGACAGGAGTTACCCGTTCGGCTCCGGTTGATATGAACAACTTTATGTATCGTTGTGCTGTCAGCACCGCTCCTTGTCCAGGTAGCTTTACTTCCAATGCGGCTACACTGACTGTATGGGCACTCCCGAGCGTAACGATCTCCGCAACCGACCTGGCCTTGTTGCCTAACCAGACATCCACAATCACCGGTAGCAGCAACCCGGCTCCGGGTGCATCTCCGAACTGGGCTTGGACCCGTGACGGTGCGCCTATCGCAGGTGCAACTACCAGCAGTGTGGTGGCTAATATCGACAGACTGGGTGTATACCAGGCTACGGTGACAGACATCAACGGATGCCGCAACTCTTCGAACAACCTGCTTATCGAGGCAGAAGAGGGCGACAAACTGTGGATCTACCCGAACCCGACCTCCGGTCAGTTCCAGATCCGCCTGTACTACCCGCAGGTGATCACAGAAAAGCGCCGTATACAGATCTTTGATTCAAAAGGAGCCGAAGTGATGAGTCGTGATATCATGCTCTCCGTACAGGGCTCACCGCACTACCAGCGATTCGATGTAGACCTGACCAACCAGCCGGCCGGTGTTTACCTGGTACGCGTAATCGATATGTATACGAAGAAGGCGAAGTCCGGATTCGTCGTCAAGCAATCAGTTAAGTAAGCATCAGGCTTAGAACATACCAAAGCCCTCTCCAAACGGAGAGGGCTTTTTTTATACAGCCATTCATTGTTAATGCGATTGAAAATGAAAAACGGGATTCAGCACCCCGGACACGAAAATTGAAAGAAGGAAATGTTGCCTGAAAAATCAGGAAAAAAACAGAAAGGTTTAATCTCTCATAATTTTCCAGGCATTGATAAGCCCGTTGGTGGAGGAATCATGATCCCTAACAGGATCCTGGTGTTGCAACTCGGGCAGGATGCGGCCGGCCAGTTGTTTGCCCAGTTCTACACCCCATTGATCAAAGCTGAATATATTCCAAAGGATTCCCTGTACAAAAATCTTATGCTCATAGAGGGCAATTAATTCCCCCAATGTAAAGGGGGTTATTTTTTTTAGCAGGAAGGAATTGCTTGGTTTATTTCCTGCAAAGATCCGGTAGGGAAGAATCTTCGCTATTTCTTCGGCGGAAAGTCCTTTTTGGCTCAATTCGGCTTCCAGTTCCTGCTCGGTTTTTCCATGCATGAGCGCAGCCGTTTGGGCAAAGAAATTACTTAAAAGCTTAAGGTGGTGATCACCGACCGGGTTATGACTTTGTGCCGGTGCGATAAAATCACATGGAACAATCGGGGTACCCTGGTGGAGGAGCTGGTAAAATGCATGTTGTCCGTTAGTACCGGGTTCCCCCCAGATCACCGGGCCGGTTTGATAGTCGATCGCCTCTCCGTTCCGGTCAGTGCTTTTGCCGTTGCTTTCCATATTTCCCTGCTGGAGGTAGGCTGCAAAGCGTGCCAGATACTGGTCATAGGGGAGTATCGCTTCGCTGGAGGCACCCCAGAAATTGACATACCAGGTACTTATCAGGGCCATAAGCACCGGGATATTCCGGTCTGCAGGGCTGCCCCTGAAATGATCATCTGTATGTTCTGCTCCGCGGAGCAAATCTTCAAAGTTCCGGTAACCAACGGACAGGGCGATCGACAAGCCGATAGCGCTCCATAGCGAGTACCGCCCGCCGACCCAGTCCCAGAATTCAAACATGTTCTTTCGGTCAATGCCAAAATCTGTAACCTCCTTTTCATTTGTGCTTAGTGCAACAAAATGCCGGGCTATATGCTTTTCCTTTTTGGCGGCAGCCAGGAACCAGACCCGGGCCGTGTGAGCATTCGTCATGGTTTCCTGCGTGGTAAATGTCTTGGATGCTACAAGGAAAAGTGTCCGTTCGGGGTCGACTTTATGAAGTGTTTCCGTAATATGGGTTCCATCAATATTTGAGACAAAGAAGGTTTCGATGCCTTTGACCTGGTATGGTTTCAGCGCTTCGGTAACCATGGAAGGACCAAGATCGCTTCCTCCGATACCTATATTGATGATATACCTGATCTTTTTGCCCGTATAGCCCCGGTGTCTTCCGCTGTGTACGTCATCGCAAAACCGTTTCATTCTACGCAAGACCTTCTGCACCCCCGGCATCACATCGGCTCCTTCCGCATATACAGGGCGCCCGCTGAAGTTCCGGAGAGCCGTATGAAGTACCGGCCTTTTTTCGGTTTCGTTGATCAGTTCCCCGTTGAACATGGCCATAGTCGCTTCCGATACCCGGCACTCTTCAGCAAGTTGAAACAGCAGGTTCATTGTTTTTGCATTCACCAGGTTCCGTGAATAATCAAAAACCAGGTCTTTCAGACAAAGAGCGTATTTTTTAAACCGGTCAGGGTCTTCAAGGAACAGATCCCTCATGTGTACCTGTTTCATCTCGCCCGCATGGTCTTTCAGTAACTGCCATGCTTTTGTATGGGAAGGATTTATTTTGGGGAGCATAGTGGTTACAGGTTATTTAAGGTATGAAGGGTCCGGGATACCATTTCCGGTGAAATATCAAGATGAACGACCAGCCTTACCCGTTGCGGGGCAATCGCATAGCCGAGAATATCAAAGGGGCGCAACCGGGCTACAAATTCAGCTGCGGTCAACCCTTCTTGCAGCTCAAAAATGATGATGTTGGTTTCCACCGGTAAAACGGCTTTGACAAAAGGCCGGGTGGCCAGGACATCGGCAATCTGGCGGGCATGGGCATGATCCTCCGCCAGTCGTCCGATATGATTTTCCAGCGCATAAAGACCTGCCGCGGCCAGGGTTCCGGCCTGCCGCATACCTCCGCCAAACACTTTGCGGATCCGGCGGGCTTTTTTAATCAGGGATTTATTTCCTAGCAACAGACTGCCGACCGGGCAACCCAGACTTTTGCTTAAACAAACGGAAATACTGTCAAATATTTCTCCATAGGCAAGTGGGGATTCACTTTTTGCTACCAGGGCATTCCAAACTCGGGCCCCGTCAAGGTGAAAAGCCAGCCCCTTCTCCCTGCATAGAAAAGCTATTCTTTTCATTTCCTCAAAATCATAGCAGCTCCCGCCTCCCCGGTTGGAAGTGTTTTCCAGCGATACCAGACGCGTATTAGCGCGGTGGGGGTCATCGGGCTGTATGGCGGCCAATACCTGATCGGCCTTTATTCGCCCCCGGTCACCCGTGAGCAGTTTTACGGAAGCCCCCGAGTTGAATGCGATTCCGCCACCTTCATACTGATATATATGGGATGATTCGTCGCAGATCACTTCATCCCCGGGCTGTGTATGACATTTGATGGCAACCTGGTTGGTCATGGTGCCCGAGGGGCAAAATATGGCAGCTTCCATGCCAAACATATCCGCTACACGGCTTTCCAGTTCGTTTACTGAAGGATCCTCACCAAAGACATCATCCCCCAGTTTGGCCTTTATCATCGCTTCCAGCATCCCGGGAGTGGGTTTTGTAACGGTATCAGATCTGTAATCAATGGTCATACCTGATTTTTCTGCAATATACTTCGTTCAATTTTTAAAACTGGGTAAGGAAGGGCTAACTGGGAACATTCGTTCATTGATTCTCTAAAGATTTTTTTGATATGCATATGAAGCCGCTTATTGACTTTACTTCTTCTGCCCGTCATAGAATTTGTCTTTTGAATAAATCAGGTGGCTGCTTTTGTCCTGATTCTTTAAAATGTACAAAACGGCTTAATTCAGCCTCAGAAATCTGTTTTCTGGTGCTTTTGGCCTGTTATCGGTCGATTTTGCCTTTTATCCCAAAAAAGTAGGGTTTTGTAACCCGTTTTAGGGCTCTGCGTCATACTCCTGTAATCCGCTACGGCCGATTATCCCTAAAAACGGCCGTTTATTATAAAACAATGAACTATGTAATGCAAAGTACTGAGATTTGTCGTGTAGTAAACAAAAGCAAGTACATTAACTAACACCTATAAGAAATGAAAAAGACCTTATCCCTGCTTATTTTAGCTTTTCTGGCCTTAACTATTGATAGTCAAGCCCAATCGTCTAATGGAAAAGTAAATGGTACCGTTATTGACGGGAGCACTAAAATTGTTGAATCGGCTACGATTACCCTTTTAAATGCTAAAGACTCGACTGTGGCCAAAATGTCAGTGGCCGATAAAAATGGTAATTTCTCCTTTGAGGGTCTTTCTGATGGCAGCTATTTTGTTTCAATTTCTGCTGTCGGGCATGACAAAGGTTATTCTGAGCGATTTGAAATCAATGCCCGGAATTCCCAGGTTACCCTTAAAACCATTGAACTGGTTCCTGTTGCCAAAAACCTGGGTGGCGTAACCGTTACGTCACGCAAACCGCTGGTAGAACAGAAGATCGACCGGATGGTCGTAAATGTTGAGGCGGCAGTTACCAATGTGGGTACCACTGCGCTCGAAGTGCTGGAAAAATCCCCAGGTGTTTCTGTTGACAAAGATGGCAATATCAGCCTGAAAGGCAAGCAGGGGGTACAGGTATATATAGACGGCAGACCGACATATCTTTCCGGTACTGACCTGGCCAATATGCTTGGCAGCATGAACAGCAACCAGCTCGACCAGATTGAGATCATGACGAATCCTCCCGCCAAATACGAAGCTGCGGGAAACAGCGGGATCATCAATATAAAAACCAAGAAATCAAAGCAATTTGGGTACAGTGGAAGCATTTCCTCAACCTATAGTCAGGGTAAACTCCCGAAAATCACCAACGGTTTCAATTTTAACTATCGCAAGAACAAGGTGAACTTTTTTACCAACCTTGGTCAGAATTACCGCCGCAATTTTCAGCAGCTGGATATTCAGCGGAAATTCATTGAGAACACCACCAAGCAGGTAATCTCCAATTTTGAACAGGAGTCCAGGATGAGGGAAGGAGGAGAGTCGTACAACGGTAAGATCGGTATGGATTATTATGCTTCCAAAAAGACCACCCTGGGTTTTGTGGCCAATGGATTTTATAACCCGGGTCATTTCCGGAACAACAGCAACGTCCGTATATATGATCCCAATTTCAACCTGCAAAGCCGGACCCTGGCCCAAACCAATAACAACCGGAAATGGAAACACGCGGGTCTGAATCTCAATTTCAGACATGTTTTCGATTCTACCGGGCGTGAGCTTACTGCCGATGCCGACATGCTGGTTTACCGCAGTACCAATATCCAGGACCTGATCAATGCCTATTACGATGCGGGCGGATTGCCGCTCAGCAAAGCGGATACCCTGCTGGGCAACCTGCCGCAGGAGATAAATATTTACAGCGCCAAGATGGATTATCTCCATCCCTTGAAAAACGGGGCTAAACTGGAAGCCGGTGTGAAGACAAGTTTTGTAAAGACTGATAACAACGCCCTGTACGACAGTCTTAATTTCGGGCAGCGGGTCCGTGATATCGGCCGGAGCAACCACTTCCTTTATGAGGAAAACGTGAATGCGGCTTATGTCAACTACAGCCGTCCGCTTGGAAAGAAATTTAACGGTCAATTCGGTCTGCGGGTGGAGAACACAAATGCGAAGGGCAACCAGGTGTCTACGGGGGAAAAATTCACCCGGAACTACACACAGCTTTTCCCGACTGCTTACCTGCAGTATAAGGCCAGTGAAAAGCATTCCTTTGTCCTGAATTACGGACGGCGGATAGAGCGGCCGGATTACGAGGATCTGAATCCCTTTATCATGTTCCTTGACCGGTATACATTCCAGCAGGGCAATCCCAACCTCCGGCCACAGTTTTCACATAATATTGAACTGACACACTCATTCAAAGGCTTTCTGAATACCACGATTAATTATACACGCACCACAGATATCATCAATGAAGTGGTGGAACAAAATGTAGATCGGAATGAATCCTATGTCAAGCGTTCTAATATTGCCAGCCAGGAACAGTTTGGTATCGCGGTCAGCGCAGCCGGCCAGATCAAGAAATGGTGGAACGGGAACATCTATGCAAATTTGTACAATAACCGTTTCAAGGGAATCGTGAACGGAGATTATGTAAGCCTCGGGGCAACTACTGCACAATTCAATGTTTCGAATCAGTTTAAATTCGGAAAAACCTGGGGCGCTGAACTGAGCGGGTATTACCGGACACCGAGTGTGGATGGCGTTTTCCGGATCAATGGATTCGGGATGATGAATATGGGAATCAGTAAACAGATCATGAAGGGCAAAGGGATGCTTCGGCTAAGTGCCCGGGACGTTCTCTATTCCCAAAAGATCAATGGATCTATTAAGTACAGCAATGTGGATGCAGCTTTCCAGCAACTTAGAGATTCCCGGCAGATTGCACTGGGCTTTTCCTACCGGTTCAGCAAAGGCAAAATGGGGAATGCCCCGAAGAGGAAAACAGGGGGCGCCGATGATGAAAAAAGCAGGGTAAAAACCGGCGACAACTAACCAACGATTATAGAAACCTTATCCTGAAAAGTCCTTCCGCTTGTGCGGAGGGACTTTTGCTTTCAGGAATCATCCCGGTCCGTGATCCTGTGACTCTATTTGGAAGCCCATTTTCATTTACAGGAAAGCCATTACATTTGACAGCGGAAACTTATTTCCCAACCAAAACCGAAGAATCATGCCTTCATTTGATATCGTCAGCAAAGTGGAAGCCCAGGCGCTCGACAATGCCGTAAATGTTACGACCAGGGAAATTACAAACCGATTTGACTTCAAGGGATCACATGTGGTCATTAACCTCGATAAAAAGGAGTTTCTTCTGAAGGTCGAAACCGATGATGACATGAAGATGCGGCAGCTTCTTGATGTTCTGATCAACCGGGCACATAAGCAGGGCATTGCTCCGGAGGCCTTTGATACATCCCGGGAGGGGGCTCAGAGCGGTAAGGTCTGGAAAAAGGAAGTTCGTGTACGGAACGGCCTGGCCCAGGAGGATGCGAAGAAGATCGTTAAGTTGATCAAGGATAGCGGGCTCAAGGTCCAGGCATCGATAAACGACGACCTCGTAAGGGTTACCGGTAAAAAAATTGATGATTTGCAGGCGGTTATCCAGGCCTGCCGGACTGCCGATCTTGGGATACCTTTACAATATGTGAATATGCGGGACTGAGAACCGATTCGGCCTGCGGATAAGCCCAAAAAATGTGAATAAACCTGTGCATAACAGGTGTGTATCAAAGGCTTGAAAAATTTGGAATCCGGGGTGTCCGTAAACTATATTTGATTTACAACTGCACGGAATTTTAGTAATAAAAGGAAGTGCCGGAGTGAAGGAAGCCCCTCAAAAGGCGGATAGCGCTCCAGGAGTACGGGAAGCCCTTCAAAAGGCGGAACGAACTCCGGAAAAAAGAAACCCCTCAAAAGGTGGACATTTTCCAGAAAGCGTCGGGTAAGTAAACGGAAGGCGAAAGCCGGATGGATGCTCGCTTGGCGCTTTTCTCATTTATCGACATTTCCCGCCTTAGCGCACCATGTAAAATGGGTAAACATAAAAAAACCGCCGAATGGCGGTTTTTGCACTTGTTTTCTGTTTTTCAATCAGTAGTAGGAGATAAAATTAACGAACACATTATTTCCCGTACTGGTGGTTTCTTTCACCGCCCTTCCCTGGGCGTCAAACTCGTAGGTTGTGGTAGCCAACGGAGTCTGTGTTCCGCTATTATATTTAAAATAATCCGTTTTCTTAAGATTCTTATTGTCTGAACCGAAGAAAGGGTACCCGTAAGCCACATTGCTCAGGTAATTTGTCTTATCTGTATAATATGTGAAATACCGGGTGTATTGCCAATTATTGTTGCTGGAATGCCGGGCGCTGTCACAATTCCCGTTGCTGTAGAAATAGTCTGTTGTTTCAGGATTTCCGTTTATGATATAGATCGATTTAACCATTTGCTTTTGGTCATTATAAATAAAGGTTCCGGTAAAACTCGCGTTGCTCGGACGTTTTTCAGTTATGACCAGGTTGTTATTGTCCAAGTCCATAACGGATGTAAAGTCATTTATCCCCCCCGTATTGTATTGTTTCATGGTAATTTTTGATGAAGCATATTCATAGGTTACTTTGCTTCCCGTATTACTGCTTATTTCAACCAATTGTCCCTGGTTGTTATACAGGTAGGTTCGCTGCGAAGCTGAGTTGCTCCAGGTTTTGATTTTGGAGACGCCATTGCCCCCGGTACTGCCCGGCGTAACCGGACTGATCGTTTTGTCCTTGCTGCAGGAAACCAGGAGAATAATCGGGAGGGCGATGATGAGGAAATTCTTTTTCATGGTAAGATGTTTTAATGTTTTTTAGGATGATAATTAATGGCACATGCGTATTTGTTGGCTTAATAGTAAGTGTATTCGCTGGTGCTGGTAGCTCCGGATCCGCTGGAGTACATCACTTTCTTGCTGATCCGGCCCTGGCTGTCCTGCCCATAAGGCTGGATCTCCTGGATGCTCGTAACCGATCCGTTATTGCTTTTGTAGTAAATTTTCTTGGGTGGGTTCAGGCTTTCCTTACCCCAGAAACTTTCCCCAAAATGTTCTGATTGAATGGTGGAAATCACTCCGGTGTAGTATTCATACTCCCGCGTATTGTTCAGGGTTCCATTGGCACTTATCGTGCTGTCGCTGACCATATTCCCGTCTTTGTAAGTAAACCGGGTGGTATTGTCTAATTGACCATTATGAAAACGTGATATTTTGATCATACGGGATTTGTCGTCATATGCATATTTAAAGTCATCTCCCGGTTGAAGGGCGTTTTGATAATCTTCCACAAGACCCTGGGCATTAAGGGTCATCGTTACATCCTCCAAAAGGGAGCCATCGTCCTTATAGCGTTTCATCAGGATCGTATTGCCATTGTAGGTATAGAGGTAATCAGGGGTAGCTTTCCCTGCCTTGGTTACCTGGAGAAGGCGCCCCTCGTTGTTGTATGTAAAAGTCTGCACAATGCCGTTCATGGTTTTTGTTTTGATCCGGCTGTTTTCAGGTGGCTGGTTAACCGATCCCGGTTTGACCTGCTCTTTGCTGCAGGAATACCAGGTGATCAGGGTGCCCAGCACCAGGATGGAAAGCGTTGCCTTTTTCATGTCAGAAGGTTTAATTGTTTTGTTTGATGATGTAAAGATCATGCGCAGGAAGGCCTGCTTCAAGCCCCGTTGAGTCGTTGGCAATTTTATTGAGTAAATGAAAAAAGCCGCTGGATCAGCGGCTTTTGGCACAGGCAACCGGGTATTCAGAACTTTTCAAACATCTCCATAAATTCCTGTCTCTTTGACCGGGAAATATTCACGATGGCGTCGTTATCCATGATGATGTAGCCACCATCACCGCGTACCAGTTTCTTGATCCGGTTAATATTCACCAGGAAGGAGCTGTGTACCCGGTAAAAATCCGGGCCACTCAGTACTTCATCAATGTCCTTAAGCACTTTTGATACGAGGATTTTTTTTCCGCCGGAGAGCACCACATGGGTATAGTTGCTTTCCGCTTCGCAGTAAATGATATCTGTAGTCGGTACAAAGATCAGCCCGTCGCCTGTGGTCAATGCCACGCGCTGGGGTGTGGCGCGGTTGCCCGGTTTCATAGATTGCAGCAATAATTCAAACTGCTCCCTGGAAGGCGCTTGCTTTTTCTGGCTGATCCGTTTAACTGCGGCTTTCAGATCATCCGGGTCTATGGGCTTAAGCAGGTAGTCGAGCGCACTGTACCGGAATGCCCGGATGGCAAACTGGTCATAGGCGGTACAGAAAACCACATCAAAGAACAAGTCATCGAATTTTTCCAGCATATCAAATCCGTTCATATTCGGCATTTCGATATCCAGAAAAACGAGATCTGGGCGGAATTTACTGATCAGGTCTACACCTTGTTCAGAACTATTGCACATGGCGAGGATCTCCACATCCGGACAATAGGTCTTCAAGAGCCATTCCATCATCTCCAGCGCATTTTTTTCGTCATCGATCAGAATACAACGTATCATATGGCTTTCTTTTTAATCGGCGTATGGGATCCGGAGGATCACGCGGGTTCCGGCTACTTCCTCCGCTTCATTTATGATATCCTCAATTTCAATACTCGAATGAACGGCCGCATATTTGTTTAGTAATAAAAGCCGGTTCTCCGTCAATTCCATTCCCAATGACTTGCGGGTAGTGGCGGATTTGCTTTTCAACTCCCGGGCTTTATCCCGCCCGATACCATTATCTTCCACCACACAACGCAGGAGGTTGCCCGGCAGCAGGCTGACATGGACGGAGAGGTGTCCGCCCTCTGCCTTGTGCAGGAGCCCGTGCCAGATCGCGTTTTCAATATAAGGCTGGATAATCAACGGGGGGATCTCAATACTATTTTCCGGCACATCCGGGTCTACATTGATTGCATACGTGAATTTATTCTCAAAACGAAGGGATTCCATTTCGATATATAGCCGGAGCGCTTCCAGTTCATTGGACAATACCACGTTTTTGGTATGGGAATTATCCAGGATCAGCCGGATCAGCTTGGCGAACCGGGTCAGGTAAAGCGAAGCTGTTGCCTGGTCGCTTTTGACTATATACCGGTTGATCGAGTTCAGGCAATTGAAAATAAAATGAGGATTCATCTGGGCCCGCAGGGCCTGCATTTCTGCTTCCGCCATCTTATGTTTCGTTTCCGTGAGCATATGTTCAGCCTGTTTTTTCTCCTGTTCGGTTCTGGCCCGGATGATCTTATTGGCACAAAGGGAAGCAATTGTATTGAGAATGGAGAGATGCTTTTGAGTAAAGAACCGTTTTTTTGAGTGCTTGCAGTCAATTACGCCCAGTACCTGGCCATTGTAAATAATCGGGACGGATATTTCGGAGTACCGGCGTTCGTCATCGACAATGTACCGGGGATCAAGGGTGGTATCCGGTATGATCTCCGGTTTTGCACTGAGAGCTACAGACCCAACGATCCCTTTCCCGAAAGGAATCTCTATGGGCTGACTGATCTCATGGTTGCGTGGGCTTTTGGGTCCGTGCGCCGCTTTCTGAATAAGAACATGCTTTTTTTCTTCAACCAGGTAGATCACGCAATCTTCAAACTGGAACCGGCCGATACAGTTCCGTGCAACATCCCATAGTATATCCTCCTCCTCCTGGTATTCATGCATACTCGTGGCGAAATAGTGAATGGCTTTTTCAGTTTCCAGCTCCTCCTTTTTCATCTTTAACTGTCGGCTGCGACGATGGAAAATGATAATTAATAAACTGAGTATCGCAAGCACACCCAGAATCCTGAACCATGATCGCATATAGACAGGGGCAAGGACGGAAAACCGGACCTGGTTGGAAGATTCCATCCATTGCCCGTCACCCATACCGGCACGGACATGAAATGTATAGTAACCCGGCGGGAGGGAAGAGTAACGGGCCTGGCGGATATCTGTCCCTTCCTGCCAGTGGGAATCATAACCTTCGAGCCGGTACTGGTACCGGATATTCCGAAAACCACGCAGGTTGATGGCTACAAAATGAAATTGTAGGTTCCTGTTTCGCCAGGGTACCGTTATTACTTTACCCGGCTCCCCGGTGATCAGAGAATCCCCGGCCAGGGCTTTGCTTATACTGACCCGGAGTGACTCCGGACCGGAGGTCAGGTGATCGGGGAAGAAATAATTAATGCCGCTTTGTGTTCCCCAAAAGAGTTCCCCAGCTGCATTCTTCCAGGCACTCGCGGGTTTGAAGCCTCCATTGTTGAGGTTCTCATGTTCATCAAATAGATCCATCCGGTGTGTTTGCGGGTCAAAACGAACCAGGCATTTCGCATTGGAGATCCAGATCATTCCCTGGTTATCTTCAAGGAAGGAATCGGCTTTATCATATCGGAGCCCGGATGCGCGGGTGTATTTTTCTATCCGCCCTCCCGCGCGGATAATACTAAACCCTTTGTAATGGGAGATATATAGGTCTCCCCGGCTGTCGTACATCAGGTCAAGACAAATATCATCTAGAAGACCCTCTTTTTGTGTCAGCGCAGAAAGCTTTCTTGTTACCGGGTCATAACAAAACATCCCGCGTGCGGAAGTAGAGATCCAAAGCCGGTGTTGCCTGTCTTCCACAAATCCGCGAACAGGTAAATGGCTGATTGAGCCGAACACCGGGTCATTTTCCAGCGATTCAGCCTTCCGGGTTGAAGGGTTAATCCAGTACATTCCACTGAGAGTGCCGGTCCAGATACGCCCCTGGCTATCTTCAAAAATATCAGTGACATAGTTGCTTTTCATTGATGTGAAGACACTGCTGTCGCGAAAAACAGGGCTGAACATTCCTGACTCCCTGTTAAAAAGGGCCGGCCCCACATCCACAAGGCCCACCCACATCCGTTCTTTTCTGTCCAGGCAAACCCGGTTGATTTCCGGGTAGCGAATGCCTGTGCCTTTATGGAGATTGTCGTAGCGATAAAAAACGGAACGGTCAGTTTCCTTATGCCATCGAATCAGCCTGTCAAAAGCACCTATCCAAAAATTTCCGTCCCGGTCCTGGATCATTTCGGTGAGATACCCGTCATAGAGTTCACCCTTATCATCCCGGAAGAATTTTTTGTAAGCAGCCTGACGCTTGAGAATATTAAATATGCTCAGCCCGTATCGTTCGGTACCAACTATAACCGTGCCGTCTTCTGTTCCCAATACTCGCCAGCACCGATCTCCGGCAATGGAGTAGGGGTTCGATGGGTCATGCCGGAAACGAGTGATCTTACCTTCGGGATCAATGATCATAAAACCATGCAGGAAGGAACCTGCCAGGAGATTATTGCCGGCAGCCGGTCGAATCTCCGACCAGACAGATGGGATCCCGGATTGCCAAAAAGAACCGACGAGATTATATTCCTTTCTCAATTTGCCCGTCTCCGCATCAAGTATATGACAGATCCCTTTATTCGAAAGAACCGCGATGGCATTCCCGGGAGCCCGGCAAAGGCTTTGTGCATTCTGAAACGGGAGACTGAATATTTTCTTCCCGCTTGAAATATCAACCCGTTCAACCAGGCTGTCCGAACAAACCAGGATACTGCTTTTGTCATAGGATATGACTTCCCGGAGCCGGGCATATTCCGGGAATTGGGGCAGCACAGACCGATCTTCCCAGGTCCCAGTTTCCGGGTGATATCCAAACACCCCCCGGTCCGTAAATAAAAGAATACCCAGTTTACCGGCTTCGATGATCAATCCACAATGGTACTTTCGGATGGTGTCCTGGAGAAAAAGCCGATGAAACCTCCGGTTTTCATCGGCCCAGGCAACCCCTTCTTTGCTTCCCATCCACACCCGGTTCCGGCTGTCACAGAATAAATGAATGATCGTTTTATCCGGTATCTCCGGGAAAGATTCCTGGGAATAGTGTGTTACGGAATATCCGTCATAGGAATTCAACCCTTCATTGGTCCCAATCCAGAGAAAACCGTTTTGGTCTGTTTCGATAGACCGGATGAAGTTGTCGGACAGGCCATTGATGGTACTGATATTGGAGAACACGGTTTCCTGTCCCATCCCTGCCAGGGGGAGAAGCAGGATCTGGAAAAGGATCGCCAATGGTGTTCTTCGGGAGGTCATAGCCATTCAGTCACCGGCAATTAACCGGCATTATTCTAAAATAACCAGAAACCCCTGAATTACCCGCTCTTAAACGTCAATGGCCGTTTCTTTGAGTATTTGGGGGCTTTTGCCCTGTATCTTGCAGCCCCACCTGAACCTAAAATCATTTGGGATAATTGACATTATGTCATACCTTTGCACCCCGCCGGATCCAGGGTCCGGGGTAACATTATCAGTTCATCTATACGGCAAAATCCGTGTAGCCTTTAAAAATCATAGAATTATGAAAAAAGGAATCCACCCCGATAAATATCGGTTAGTTATTTTCAAGGACATGAGTAACGGGCACAGTTTTCTGAGCCGTTCCACTGCAGATTCAAAGGAAACCGCTACCTGGGAAGATGGTAAGGAATACCCGGTTGTAAAGCTGGAGATTTCCAACACATCCCACCCGTTCTTCACCGGCAAAAACATGTTGGTTGACACTGCCGGACGGATCGATAAATTCAAGAAGAAGTACGCTAAAAAAGCAGAATAATATTAACTTGTGCAGAGCTTGTCCCCCTGGTGGGATGAGTTTTGTTTTTCATGGCTATACTTTAAACCCCCTGATTCTTCAGGGGGTTTTTTAATAGACCTGAATCCTGGTTTCTGTCATGGATTTCTCAGGATCACAGGTATGAATACCGTCTTTTTCTTAGAAGATCTGAATTCATTACTTCCAGACAGGTCGGGTTTATCAAGATCCAGCATTTCATATTCCGGGATAAGGAAAGAGCTGAGTACATCGGGCATTCTTTTATCCTCTGACGGGGTCCCGAATATCAAATAGGGTCAAAGAAACAGGCCAGGCGGGGGCTTTTATATTTGACACTTCATAAAGATTAAGAGATTAAGATAGTATAGTTTGAGTAATTTTGAAGCCTTGCTTTTATTCAATGGACCAGCTCATTTTTACAGAAGAATTTTGTCAGCCAGAGA
This sequence comes from Chitinophagaceae bacterium, assembly GCA_049421765.1. Classification (GTDB taxonomy): domain Bacteria; phylum Bacteroidota; class Bacteroidia; order Chitinophagales; family Chitinophagaceae; genus JJ008. The sequence goes on along the minus strand of JBMSNP010000053.1, from coordinate 5,218 downwards.
ACCTGTACCCCTTTACACTCACCCGGCAAATACAGGATATCCGGGTTGGTATATTAACGATCCGGGAGAAATGGGAACAGGTCCTGGGGATGACTTCTTTTGATAAAAAGGAGGATGATTATAAGGACCTGGACCGGTCTGTATATATACATGAAGCCGTGGAAACCGGTACCTGTTTCATGATCCATGGCAATATCCTCCCAACCAGGAAACTCGTAAAAGCGATCCGTCGTTTGAAAAACGGTGAGTTCCTGGCATCGCCTGCAGGGGATGGATTGGTATACCGGATCACACGCAACGACATACTCGACCGCTTCAGGATTAAAGTTGGGAAGGCGATCCCTTTTAATGAACCGGTACCGGCAGTAAGATACCCCTGGGATATACTTCACCTGAATGAAACGGCCATCCGCCTGGATTTTGAATTGCTGACAGCGGGAAGGACATCGGTGAAGATTCCCAAATCAAACCGGGTGATCAAACCCGGCCAGGTATTTATTGAGAAAGGAGCAAGGGTGGAACATTGTGTCATCAATGCATCTGCCGGGCCCGTATATATCGGACGGGAGGCCGAATTGATGGAGGGTTGCCTGGTCCGGGGACCCATGGCTATGTGCGAGGGCAGCAGCCTCAAAATGGGTGCCCGGGTATACGGGGCTACAACCATCGGCCCTTATTCTGTTGCTGGCGGTGAAATCAAAAATTCGGTAATCTTCGGATACAGCAACAAGGCCCACGACGGTTACCTTGGTGATTCTGTTGTGGGGGAATGGTGTAACCTCGGGGCAGGTACCACCAACAGCAATCTCCGGAATAACGCGGGAGAGGTCCGGATCTGGACCCCCGGCGGAGAACTGAGTGCCGGTTCCAAATGCGGCGTACTGATGGGTGATTATACCCGGACGGCGATCAATACTTCAATAAACACCGGCACCGTGATCGGGGTTTGTTGCAATGTTTTCGGATCCGGGCTGACACCCCGGTATATCCCCAGTTTCAGCTGGGGCAGCGAAGGGGTGAAGCGGTATGAGTTGGATAAGGCAATCCGGGATATCGGCAAATGGAAACAACTAAAAGGTGAATCCGTTACAGCGAATGAAATTGGTATCCTGAAGAACGTATTTGAAAAATTTTGAACAACCGGGCTGTTAATTCCAAACAGAAACTAAACCAAAAAATATACATGAGAAAAAAAATAGCCGCGGCCAACTGGAAAATGAATCTCAGTTACCAGGAAGGAGAAAAGCTCCTGAATGAGATCCTGATGGCCAATATTGCGCTGGAGGAACACCAGGAAGTGATTTTTGCGGTGCCTTATCCTTACCTGCTGATGGCACGAAGTGAAGTCGACGATGAACTGCGTTATGAGGTAGCTGCTCAAAACTGTCATCATAAGAACAGCGGCGCCTTTACGGGTGAGATTTCCGCATCCATGCTTCATTCATTGAGCATCGGTTATTGCATCGTGGGGCACAGTGAGCGGAGGGAATACAACGGCGAAACAAATGCCATGCTTGCAGAAAAAGTGAACCAATGCCTGGCGAATTCCATCATTCCGGTTTTTTGTTGTGGCGAGCCCCTCCCGGTTCGGGAAGCCGGCACCCAGAATGAATATGTGGAAACCCAGCTCAGGGAATCCCTGTTTCATCTTACAGGAGAAGAACTGCGCGGAATCATTATAGCCTATGAACCGATCTGGGCCATCGGGACCGGTAAAACGGCTTCTACCGAGCAGGCCCAGGAAATGCATAAGCATCTGCGAACAGTTCTTGCTGCCCGTTTCGGACATGTGATTGCCGATGAGGTTCCCATACTTTATGGGGGCAGTGTCAAAGCCGCTAATGCCCGGGAGTTGTTCAGTTGCCACGATGTGGATGGCGGACTGGTGGGCGGAGCATCCCTGGTAGCGGATGAATTCATTGAGATCATAAGGGCCCTGGGTTAATACCCGGCCCACAGCCGGGTATTGTATGCGATTAAACGAAGTCACAGCCAAGTATTAAAGCAGGTTATATTTCGGCGCCATACCATATCGTATTGCAGCGAAAAAACCAGGTACTCCTGAGTTTCCTTTCCCTTCGTGCGGTTGTCAATGGACGGGAAATCTATCCCTTACCCGACAGCAGGCCTGTGATCATTCCGGTCCATGAAAACAATCCCCGGATAGTCATTACCGACGGCTTTCATATCACCCGCCCGGTTAAACTTGTATTTGGCTCTTCCGGCACCTGTTTTTTTAAGGTGGTTAGTTCCCTGGGGGATGGCCATTTGGCCATCGGTCTGGGTGTTATGGCCTTTGCCTACCTGGGGGGATTTCTAACGGGGTTGCTTTTTCTGAAGGTTTTTAGTTTCCTGCCCCTGGTTTACCTCGTGATGTACTATTACCTGAACCGTAAAGATTTCCTGAAGCTGGTTCCGGTGGAGGTTTAATCAGGTTGCGGGACGGGGGGATCCGGAATGGGCACCCTTTCAAAATGATTCAGCATATCCAGGTTCAGGATGGTCTTTGTTTTGTTGGAATTCGGATGAAACATCATCAGGAAACGGGCTCCCCAGACTATCTCCTCACTGATATAAGAGGTACGTGCCACCACATTGTTGGAGAACACTTCGTCAAATCCTTTGACAAATACAATAATCTCAATATCCGTTTCAGCGATATCCCGGGCCGTAAAACCGTAAAAGGGGCTTTTATCGTCGATGGGATGCACCACGGTCCAGCTCAGCGACAGCCCGTTGACCCGCGACATTTCCAGGGGGAGATCAAAAAAGCGGTTTGATTCCTTCTCGTTTTCGTAGGTGGTGATGGCCATGGTCAGTTTTACTTCCACCTCGGATAATTTGTTATTCTTAAAGGGACAAAGCCGGAACATAAAGGCGGTGCCGTCCTGGTAGGGGGCGATCAACGCATTCTTGCTGAATCGTATAAAAGCCTGTGGCCTTGAAAACCTGCCGTAAAACAAACCGGTGGCGATAGCGAAACTGAGCAGACCAAGGAAAGCTTCAAAAGTAGAGACAGCGCTGGCGGCAAACCCGACTGGACTTATCCGGCCATATCCAACGGTGGTAAAAGTTTGTGCACTGAAGAAAAATACTTCAGAAAAATTTTTCAGATCGGAACCTGTATTTACGCCTGCCAGGTGATCGATCCCGATCAGGTAATAGATTCCGGCAAAGATCATGTTGATACCGATATAAAAAAGGAGCAACAGGAGCAGGAACCGGTTGCGGTTCATTTCAAGGAGCGTATGGTACCAGCTGTTCCTGTTCAGAATACCGCCTCCGCGCTTAATGACATTAGCCCTGCCATCCCGGTTTATAAACCGTCCTGCAGTATTCCGGCTGTTTATGCTGAAACCGCTGTTTGCTACCGGCCGCAGGTTGCGTAATTTTTTCAGGATTGCCATTCTCAAATGTATTATTTATCCGGGAGTGTACGGAAGGGGAACCCGATTTTGCCAACCCGTCAAGTAAATCTATTTTTAGCTCCTCATGTCCCGATTGCGAATTATCTGGCTGTGCAGCTGGTACCCAAACAGGCTGGACCCATACGATGGGGACTTTATTCAGCGCCATGCCCGTGCAGCCTCGCTGTATAATGATATTCATGTCATTCATGTCGTTGCGGATTCTTCCGGAGCAACGAAGGAACCCGAAACCGTGCTGAATACCGGGAACGGACTCACGGAGCAGGTGGTATATTTCCGAAAACGGGACTCGGTATGGGGCCGGTTTAAAGCCCGGATTAATTATTTTTTCCTGTTCCGGAAAGTCCTGCGGAATTATGTAGTCAAATACGGCCGGCCGGATGCGGTGCATGTGCAGGTTCCCATCAAAGCCGGGATTCCCGCCCTTTGGTTTCGAAAAAGGTATAAGGTACCTTACCTGGTAACGGAACACTGGGGTATTTACAACAGCATTGCTGAGGATCATTTTGGTTCCCGAAACCGGCTTTTCCGTTATTACACCCGGAAGATATTTGAAAAGACCTCAGGATTTATCAGTGTGAGCCGGTACCTCGCGGAAGGAGTGAATCGGATGGTATGCCCCCTGGATTTTAATGTCATACCAAATGTGGTAGACACAAAGCTGTTTTATCCGTCTGATTCCCGCGGAGAGCGGTTCCGGTTTATTCATGTGTCCAATATGGCAGCCCTTAAGAATCCCGGGGGGATCATCCGGGCTTTTTCATCGGCGTACCGGGCAAACAATTCAATCGAACTGGTAATGGTGGGGGACAGGGATCCTGCAATCAGGGATTTGGCTTCCTCGCAGGGGTTGCCTGAAAATTCGATCCGGTTTACAGGAGAAAAAAGTTATGCGGATGTGGCCCGCGAAATGCAGGATTCCCACTGCCTGGTACTCTTCAGCAATATAGAAAATTCCCCATGTGTGATCGGGGAAGCACTTTGTTGCGGGTTGCCGGTGATAGCAACAAGGGTGGGAGGGATACCGGAACTGCTGGATACATCCTGCAGTATTTTAACAGAACCGGGTGATGAAAAAGGGCTTGAAAAAGCGATGGTTGAAATGATCGGACGATATAAAGAGTTTAAATCATCCGTGATTTCAGAAGCGGCGGTTATCAAATTCGGATATGAAGGGGCCGGACTCGAGATGGACCGGCTATATCGCCGGGTGGTCGCCGGCAAGATCCCTGATTAATCAATTCCCTTCTTTCAGCCGGTTGACCAGTGCAATATATTCTTCCATGGCTTCAGCGGGTTGTTTTCCGCGCAAAGCCGACCAGGCTTCATACTTGGCTTTTCCGACAATATCAAATGGATTGGAAGGGGGATCCGTATTCACATCCCCGACGCTTCCCTGCTTATAAAGGGAATAAAGCTGTAATAAAATATCATTCCCGGGTTTTTGTGGCAGGTTCTTGCTGTCGGCGGCCGCCTGTTCAAACTTTTCCTTAAGTTCCATATTGCTTTGCATTAATTGGTTCGGGCATTATCTATAAAAATCGACTGTACCTGGGCCTTGCTTTCGATAATACGGAAAAAATCTTCCAGGTAATTCACCATGCCCTTACGGGTCCTTTCACTAAGCAGGCTGAAATCGCGTACCGCGGACAGGATCGCTTCCTTTTTAGCACGGAAAATATCAAGTTTGGCCTGGACCTCTTCCATCTGTCTGGGGAATCCACGGTATACACGCTCAGTTACTTTCTCCGTACCAATCACATCCGCCGGGACCGCATAACTGGCATCCA
>JBMSNP010000052.1:0-21669 GCA_049421765.1 Chitinophagaceae bacterium | reverse complement strand
CCCAGAAACAAAGTGAGATTCGCCAGCACAAGAAAGTGATGATCTGCGAAAACTGCGGACGGATCCTTGTGGATGAAGACCTCAACAGCAAAGTGACCATCAGCTGATCCGCTCCCGGCTAAAATAATATCCAGCCGTCCCGAATTGGGGACGGCTTTTTTTTTGGACAGCGGACGGAAAAACCACACGACAGAGCGGGGCGCTGATGGCGGGAATCTCGCTGCAAAAAACTAAATTGCCGGTCCATGCTTACCCGTCTCCTGATAAAGAATTATGTCATTATAGATGAACTGGAGATCCGGTTTTGCCCGAAACTGAATGTCATAACCGGGGAAACCGGGGCCGGCAAATCCATAATCGTAGGTGCCCTGGGTCTTATCCTTGGGGAGCGGGCGGATGTATCTGCACTGGTAAACCGCGACAAAAAATGCGTGATCGAAGGCTTTTTTGAATCAGGAACCCGGGCTGCGGTTACCCGGTTCCTGGAAACTCATGAACTGGATATTTCCGAGGAGCTGGTTATCCGCCGCGAAATCGCTTCAAGCGGCAAGAGCCGGGCATTTATCAATGATACTCCGGTTACCCTTTCCCAGTTGCAGGAACTGAGCGTTCATCTTGTAGATCTCCACCAGCAATTTGATACGCTTGAGCTTGTGAAGTCGGATTTCCAGCGGGAAGTGGTTGATGCACTGGCCGGCCATGGAGGATTGATTCCAGATTATGAAACAGCCTACAGGCAATGGCAGTCCCTCAGGGCTGAAACCAATGCGCTGAAAGAAAAGCGGGCCTTATTTGAAAAGGAAAACGATTACCTGAGCTTCCAGTTTGCCGAGTTGGAGGAAGCCGGATTCCGGGATAATGAATTGGAGGATGCAGAATCGGAACTGAAAACACTCAGCCATGCGGAAGAGATCCGGGAAGCGCTTTCAAATATCAACTATGCACTGAGCGAAAGCGAGACCCCAGTGGTACAGCAGTTGAAAACGATCCTGCAACAGCTACAGCCCTTCGCTGATTTCCATCCCGCCCTTCCGGAAATCACAGACCGGCTCCGGACCCTGCAAATTGAATTGCAGGATATCGCGGGAGATCTCGACCGGATAGGTAACCAGGTGCAGGTGGATCCCTCACGCGCCTCGATGTTAAGTGAACGGTTGTCACTGGGATATAAGCTCCAGAAAAAGCACGGCGTACAATCCACCCGCGATCTCATCGCCATAAAAGATCAACTCTCCGAAAGGCTGCAGGCCGTGCTGGATATCGGGGACACGATCCGTATGAAGGAACAGGAAACGGAATTGCAATATGCTGCCGCGAAAGCCCTCGCAGGGAAGATCTCGGCAGGCCGGAAAAAGCAACTGTTTCCGCTCGAGAACAAAGTAAACGAGCTGCTGACCCGGGTGGGGATGCCGAATGCACGGCTGAAAACAGAACTCAGTGCTTCCGCGGAACTGAACCCGCACGGAATGGATGTCATCGAATTTCTTTTTGACGCCAATGTACCGGCAGACAAAGAGGGAAAGGGGGGGCAATTCATGCCGGTTCGAAAAGTGGCAAGCGGGGGGGAATTAAGCCGGCTCATGCTTTGCATCAAATCGCTGGTTGCTCAGTCGGTTGACCTCCCCACGATGATTTTTGACGAGATCGATACAGGGATTTCCGGTGAAGCGGCCCGCCAGGTTGGTATCATCATGAAAGAAATGTCTGCCAATCGCCAGGTCATCTGTATCACCCATCAGCCCCAGATAGCAGGCCGGGCCGACGCGCATTATTTTGTATACAAGGAACTGCGACATGATACCATAAAAACCGGAATCCGCCGGCTCGAAACCCAGGAAAGGATCACTGCGATCGCCCAAATGCTCAGTGGTGAGAAACCAACGGCAGCTGCACTCGAGAACGCCCGGGAAATGCTCCAGGTCTGAATTCTTCGTTTATTTACCAGGTATTTTTTCTGTCAGGTAAAAAAAACAGCCCGGAAATCACCGGGGGATAAGTGTGCTGCACAGTTGTTGTGGTAAAAAGGTAACAACTAAAATCCACCCTTATGAAATCATCCTCTTTCAGGCTGCTCATCCTGCTTCTGCCCTTGTTGCTTGGAATTCGGTTTTCGGTATTGGCACAGGGATCCGTTTCCAAAACCCCTGTCCGGAAAAAAGCAACTTCTGGAAAGCAATCCGTACCCGGTGAAACCATCCATTGTTATTATTCGGAAAACCAGCTGATCGTGAACAAACTCATGCCTGATGAATTTGATAAAGCTGTTGTATATAATATGCAGGGAGCCGCTGTATTAAGGTACAAGATCAACGCCTCGAGTATCCGGATGGACGCAACCGGACTGACCGAGGGGGTGTACCTGCTGGTACTGGGATCAACCGCTTCCCTGCGGGAAAAAAGCTTTAAAGTCGTGATAAGAAAATAAACCCTGGCAAGAAAGGCTGCAAAGAAGTCTCGGGGGCGGGGCTTCTTTTGCCTTTCAGGTATACCAACGGCGCAGGAAACCCAGGCCATTGCCGTAAAAAATCAGGTCGAGCAATTCCGGCGGTGAAACCAGGTCCGAGACCCGGAAACCGTTGGCATGATGTGAAGAAAATTCTTCTTCCCAACGCATAAAATTTTCCTGAAGCAGTGATTTAAAAACCCCCAGTTCAGTCACATCCCGGCAACAATCCACGGGGTTTATCATCCCGTCAAAATCCGAACCGATACAGATCCGTTCCGCCATGGTTGTGGCGGGGATATCATAAAGTCTTGCGATGACAAATAGATGAAAGACCTGGTTTAAAAAATGGCGGGCATGATACCGGATCGAATTTTGCCGGTCTGCCGTTTGTATATCCTCTGTTTTTAATACTGCTTCCGGTGGCAGGGGATCCCGGTTCAGTGAACGATCCCGGAACAGATCCCGTTCTCCAGGGCTGATCACTTCCTGTTCGAATAGCTCATCCGGGTAACCCGGTGAAAGCATCCCTTCTTCGGGTGTGCCAAGGATCCGCTGATCCATCGACAGGCCAATCAGTCCGCCCGAACGGATGATCGCGACCACATCATCATCATAGAGGTTGATGCTTGATGCATTGAATGAAGTACCATCAAGATACCCTCTCGGTTTATAATGTTTAACCCGCAGGTACCCGTTGCCGAAACTGCGGCTGTGCAGGAAATAGCGGTAACGGTTGCCGGAATGAATACCGGTAAGACCCGCGTGTGTGCATACCAGGGGCCAGTCAGATCCATGGAGTTGCATCGAGAAGAGTTGCTGGCGGGTGGCAAAGCTGGTATGTTTTATATCACAAAGAATTTTTTCGGCCTTCATCGCCAGCAATAACCGGAGGCCTTCTTCACTGATCAGCCTGCCCGAAGGAAAAAAGGGTTCGGGGCGGAAGACCTGTATACCGAAAGCGTGGTTGCAAAAGTCATTGTCCTGAAGGTGTGCAATGTTCATGGAGAATATACGGACCTTTCGTTCGCGGGTGAATTGCCGGAAATTTTCCCGGAAATCGGTCATGATCTCCTCGAAAGTCTTGCCGTCCCGGTTGCCGTAAAAAGCATGTGGTCCTTCAACTGAAAGGATGGCATGGATGGTCTGCATATCTGATTCGTCATATTCCCCGATATGCCTGATCAGCCGGAGTTTCCGGCCCCGGTTTTCCAGGTTAGCTTCCAGGTGATCCAGTTCTTCATTGAGGAGCCGGAAATAAATATTACCGGTTCCGATCTCATCCACTTTTTCATTGTTGATGTAGCGTGTTTGTTCCTCCTCAGCGATCTTTTGAATCAGACCGTCACGCATCATGGCTGATTCCGGAGGGTGGAGTGCAATGGTAACGAGATTCACACCCCCTTGGATCAACTGGGAAAGGCTGGCTTGTGAATCCACAATTTCATTGATCCCCTGGCATTTCAGTATCCGGAGCAGGAGGTCGGGGTCCCGGAATTGCATCAGCACGGGATCCCAGGGTGAAGGTTTGTCAGCCGGCCCGGAAAATTGTGCCTTTAAAGAAGGATGCAGATGGAAATCAAAAAACGGCATAAGCAGGATAGTTATAAAGTTCAAACAATCCTGCCGGAAAATAAAAAACCGGTCAACAACGATCGGGCGGATCGGTTGCTCCGGTTTAAATTATCAGGTTAATTACAGGATCAGGCGCACATTTCCACCTTGAAAGCCAGGCTGAAATAGGAGAAAAACCGTTCTCCCGCCCGACCCGTGTCACTGCTCCAGGCCTGCCCGAAGGGGAATGGCCTTTGCGCATGGCTCACCGCCTCACCGATACCAATGATGCCCTGTTCGGTCTGCAGGCGAAAACCGTAGTGGCGGTCTTTTTGCAACCCAACGGGTTCCAGGTCGAACCGGATCCAGTGCAGGGCATCGACTTTTTCGATATTGTGGCGGGATTCGGCAATGGCAGGCCCCCAGGATTTTGTTTCAGGATCAAATTCATGAAGGGTCAAAACGACCTCCCCAGGCTGGGTGACGGCGGAGGAATAGACCTGGATATTGTCCAGCAATCCATCGGAGGGGCAGGAAAAAGTCTGCCCGGCCAAACGATCGTTGGTGTCATTGGTAAGATGCCCGATCCAGAGGGTGGTATTGTTCTCGGTCTGGCTCAGGATGGGACGGCTGATTCTGTGAGATGTTTTCATACTTGTCTGTTTATGAATGAAAAATAGGAGGCAGCCAGTCAGGTTGGTAAAGGGATAACATCCGCCGGGCGGGAATTATTGTGCCCGGGCCTATGATTCTTGTTTAGAAGGGAAGTTTTTTTGCACCGGATGGGATCATTTTCTGGGGCTTTTACGAGGGATTTTCGGTAAATTGAAAAAGACCCGGGCGTTTCAGGTCATTGTGGATAACCCCGCCAGGCAGGTGCAGAAAACGTGCGTAAAGAAAAATTTTTATCAAATGGGCACGGAAAGGATGGGAGACCTTATTTTCGCTTTCTGACTGACGGAAACATTCCACTAATACAGAAATAATAATTTCTTAAATCAAGACCGGAGTTGCGCCTAAAGTCATTGGTAGAAACAATCAATGCTTCATTTTTTTTCGCCCACCCTGAACAATGGATCTGACAAACCTCAATAAAGACAGGAAACCCAGAAGAAAATCTGCGCTTGATCTCGGTACGATGGTATTCGGCAAAGTACCTCCGCAGGCCAAAGACCTGGAAGAAGCAGTACTAGGAGCCATCATGCTTGAAAAATCGGCTTTTGACACGGTCGTTGAGATCCTGAAACCCGAATGTTTTTATGTGGAAGCGCACCAGCGTATTTTCCGCTCCATGCAAAGCCTCAGCAACAAAAGCCAGCCTATCGATATCCTGACAGTGGCCGAGGAGCTTCGTTTTCGGGAAGAGCTGGACATGGTGGGAGGAGCTTACTATGTTACAAAACTGACCAACTCCGTCGTGTCCTCCGCGAATATCGAAGCTCACTCCCGGATCATTCTCCAGAAGTTTATCCAGCGGGAGCTGATCCGGATCAGCGGTGAAATCATCGGGGATGCTTATGAGGACTCTACGGATGTGTTTGATCTGCTGGATGACGCCGAGAGCAAATTATTTGAGATCACTAATAATCACCTGCGCAAGAATTTCGATACCATCGACTCGGTACTGGTCAAGACGATCCAGCGGATCGAGGACCTCCGCCACAAGAATGAGGATGTGACCGGGGTGCCCAGCGGATTCCCTTCGCTCGACCGGGTCACTTATGGCTGGCAGAATACCGACCTGATCATCCTTGCTGCCCGTCCCGCCGTAGGTAAAACAGCGTTTGCCCTGAACCTGGCCCGAAATGCGGCCCTTAATCCGTCCAAGCAAACCCCGGTGGCATTATTCTCTCTGGAGATGAGCGCGGGCCAGCTGGTACAGCGGATCCTGGCAGCAGAAAGCGAGATCTGGCTCGAAAAGATCGCAAGGGGAAGACTTGAGGAACACGAAATGAAACAGCTCTATGCCCGCGGGATCCAGCGACTGGCCCAGGCGCCGCTGTTTATTGACGATACCCCGGCCCTGAACATTTTTGAATTGCGGGCCAAATGCCGCCGGCTCAAAAACAAACACAACATCGGCCTGATCATTATCGACTACCTGCAGTTGATGAGCGGTACCGGGGAAAACCGGAATTCGAACCGGGAACAGGAGATCAGTAATATCTCGCGAAACCTGAAGGCCCTGGCCAAGGAACTGAGTGTACCGATTATCGCCCTGTCGCAGTTGAGCCGCGCCGTGGAGACCCGGAGTGCCGGTAAAGACGGCAATAAGATGCCGCAGCTGAGTGACCTTCGGGAATCCGGTGCCATCGAACAGGATGCCGACATGGTGATGTTCCTGTATCGTCCCGAATACTATGATATCACCAGCAACGAAATGGGGGAGAGCAACCGGGGTGAAACAATCGTGCGGATCGCCAAACACCGGAACGGTTCGCTGGAAACGATCAAGCTCAAGGCCCTGCTTCATATCCAGAAATTCACCGAAGACGATGGCGGTGGCGGAATGGGTACCGGGCTACCCGGAAACTGGAAACCCGTCAGCGATAATGATGGAGAAGGCGGAGGCCGGGTATTTATCCAAACAGGCAGCAAAATGAATGATCTGCCAGAGGACGAGGACACTCCTTTCTGATAAAAAAAATAATTCACTACTTTTCCATGCCGGGCCCGACCCGGCATCTTTGTTAGTAATATGGCACTCCCTTACTTTTATATACCGGGTTATACCGGGGAAAAACAGGTGGCTCTTAACGAGGACACCAGCCGGCATGTGGTTCAGGTGCTCCGGATGAAACCGGGAGAAAGGCTCAATTTAACAGACGGGAACGGGCAGGTAATACACGGGGAAATTGCGGAGGCAAACAAAAAGCACTGCATGGTTCGGGTTCTGGAAACCCGGAGGGAAGATCCCCCCGCCTGTAAAACAACCATTGCCATCTCCCTGCTGAAAAATGCGAACCGGTTTGAGTGGTTTCTTGAAAAGGCGACGGAACTCGGGGTTACGGAAATTATTCCGTTGATCTGTGAACGTACCGAAAAGGAAAAATTCCGCTTCGACCGGATGAATGCCATCTGTATCAGCGCCATGTTGCAAAGCCAGCAATGCCGTTTGCCCCTTTTACATGAGCCCGTGAAATTTGAAAATATGGTGTTGTGGAAAAGTGAAAATGGAGAGCATTTTATTGCACATTGTCTGGAAGGAGAAAAATCATCGCTTAAAAATTTTCAGTTTTCCGCATCCTCACATAATCTCATTTGCATTGGTCCTGAAGGCGATTTTACGCCCGCTGAAATTGAGCTGGCGCTACGGAACGGTTTTCAACCGGTAAGCCTGGGGAATACCCGCCTGCGTACTGAAACGGCCGGGGTGGTGGCGGCGGTGTTAATACAGTAACCGAATTTCAGATCAGTTTATAGGATTCTTCATTCTTATGCAGTTGCACGGTGGTGCTTGCATTCAGTTTCTGCATCAGGTTTTTTCGGCGGATCAGCAATGAGACCTGTTTTATTTCTTCCTGAACCCATTGAAGCTGTTCGGGCGTATCATGCATCGGGGGTTCCCTTCTTTAATACGGGTTCGTTGAGCTCAACCAGGTGGGCCCGTTTTTTCTTTGCCCTGCTGAGCATGGTCATGTTGAGCATTTCCACAATAAAGGAAAAGGCCATGCCGAAATAAATATAATTTTTCAGATGCAGCTGGTGCGCGGCTTCACTGTCCCAGCCTTCGATGATCAGGCTGAGTCCGATCATCACCAGGAAAGAGAGTGCAAGCATCTTCAGGGTGGGGTGCTTATGAATAAAGCCGGAAATGGAAGGGCTGAACAGGAACATCACGATCATGGCAATAACCACGGCGGCGATCATGATCTCCACATGCTTTGCCGTACCACCGGCCGTTATGATACTGTCGAAAGAGAATACCGCGTCAATGAGCATGATCTGCCCGATCGCCTGGCCAAAGGAAAGGGGTTTTTTATTCCGCAGTGTTTCATTTGGATCCTCCCCTTCGAGTTTATGATGGATTTCCATCACCGATTTATAAATGAGGAAGAGCCCACCCGCCAGCATAACGATACTGGCCAGGTCGAAGCCCTTGTTGCCAATATGAAAAACTGATTTTCCTTTCTGTGCCAGCAGCCACCCCAGGACCATCAGCATCGCACTGCGTGAAAGGATCCCGGTGATCATCCAGATCCGGCGAGCACCGCGCTGGTCTTTTTCCCCTTTCAGCCGGTTCAGGATAATGCTGACAAAGATCACATTGTCGATCCCCAGTACCACTTCAAGGATTACCAGGATAATAAAACTGATGATACTTTCACTTGTAAATAAATGCTCCATGGCATGAATGGTTAATAATCCAAATGATTGAATGCGGATTATGGATTTAGCAGTGTCTTTGAAATTTTGCGGACAATGGACGGCCCCACATAAATAAAGCCGGTCCATACCTGTATGAGAGAAGCGCCCGCTTCGATTTTTTCTTTGGCATCCGTACCAGTGAAGATCCCTCCGCTGGCGATGACAGGCACTCTCCCCTGCAGTTTATCGCACAGGTATTTTACCACTTCCGTACTTCGTTGTTTCAACGGGGCGCCACTGAGGCCCCCGGCTCCTATAGTTTCGAGTTTTGAGTTGCGGGTTACAAGCCCATCCCGACTGATTGTGGTGTTTGTCGCCACCAGCCCGTCAAGCTTGATTTCGATCACGAGTTCCGCCACATCATCCAGTTGTTCCCGGCTCAGGTCCGGTGCGATCTTGAGCAGGATTGGTTTGCGTTTCTCTTTTTCCAGATTCAGGGTCTGGAGCTGTACCAGGATTTTTCGGAGGGAATCTTTTTCCTGCAGTTCTCTCAGCCCGGGTGTGTTCGGGGAACTGACATTGACCACGAAATAATCCACATAATCATGCAGACCCAGGAAGCAGGTTTGGTAATCTTTCCAGGCCTCTTCATTCGGGGTTATTTTATTCTTGCCGATATTACCGCCGATGATCATGGGACTGTTTTTATGGAGTCGGCGCCATTTTTTTAGTCTCTCCGCGATCCGCTCCACACCGTCATTATTAAAACCCATGCGGTTCACCAGGGCCTGGTCTTTCGGTAAACGGAACAGCCGGGGTTTGTCATTTCCAGGCTGGGGCAGGGGGGTAACTGTTCCGATCTCCACGAAACCAAAACCCAATGTCTCCAGTTCCCTCAGGTAAAGCGCATTTTTGTCGAACCCGGCACCAAGCCCCACTTTATTGGGAAATTGAATATTGAACAAAGAACACCCATTATTGCCTCCAGGCCGGTATATGCGTGCGATCAGATTCCGTAACCCGATCCAGCACAAGAGTTTCAGGCTGTTCATGGAGAAATAATGGACCGCTTCGGGGGAAAACCAGAAAAGAATCGTCCGGAGGAGCCTGTACATAATAGGTGCGAAGATAGCTCAAGTTTCCCCCCGTTTTTGGATGATACGCGTAGTCTTGCTATTTTTGAGTTAGAAAGTTGCATAAACAACCATCTCGTTAAGTTCAGAAATTTTGGGCAAAAGGGGAAACGCTTAGCAGTAAACTGAAAAAAACAAATATTCTACCATGCAAGAAGCATATATCATTGCCGGATACCGGACCGCAGTTGGAAAAGCCAAGAAAGGGGGATTCCGCTTTTACAGACCGGATGACCTGGCCATTGAAGTGATCCAGGGCCTCATGGCTTCCGTTCCGCAGCTTGAAGCGAAGCGGGTGGATGATGTGATTGTCGGGAATGCCGTTCCCGAGGCAGAACAAGGTCTGCAATTTGGTCGGATTATCTCAGCCCGTGCGCTGGGAATAGATGTTCCCGGGGTGACCGTAAACCGCTATTGTGCATCCGGGCTGGAAACCATTGCCATGGCCACCGCCAAGATCCGCACCGGTATGGCGGATTGTATCATTGCAGGAGGTACCGAAAGTATGAGCCTGGTTCCTACAGCAGGGTGGAAGACTGTTCCTTCTTATGCGATTGCAAAAGAGGATCCCGATTATTACCTCAGTATGGGACTTACCGCCGAGGCCGTGGCCAGGGATTTTAATATCAGCCGTGAAGCGCAGGACGAATTTTCATACCATTCACATCAAAAAGCGATGACCGCCATTCAGAACGGATACTTTAAACCGGGTATCCTGCCTGTTCAGGTTGAGGAAGTATACCTGGATGCAAAAGGGAAAAAGCAAAAGCGGAGTTTTGTAATGGAGACAGACGAAGGCCCCCGGGCTGATACTTCGCTTGAAGCCCTTGCCAAATTAAAGCCCGCATTTGCACAGGGTGGTTGTGTAACAGCCGGGAATTCTTCCCAGACTTCGGATGGAGCCGCTTTCGTGATCGTGATGGGGGAAAAGATGATGAACGAACTGGGTTTGAAACCCATCGGTCGCCTGGTAGGGTCTGCCGTTGCAGGTGTACATCCCCGGATCATGGGGATCGGCCCTGTGGCCGCGATTCCGAAAGTCCTGAAACAAACCGGTATGAGTCTTTCCCAGGTTGAACTGATCGAGCTCAACGAGGCTTTCGCCTCCCAGGCCCTGGCGGTGATCAGGGAAGCAGGGTTGGATCCTTCCAAAGTAAATATTAACGGGGGCGCCATCGCCCTGGGTCATCCTCTTGGCTGTACCGGTTGTAAACTTACCATCCAGAACCTCCATGACCTGAAGCGTCTGAACAAAAAATACGGCATGGTGACCGCATGTGTAGGGGGCGGACAGGGTATTGCTGGAATCATCGAAAACCTCGCTTGATTCGTCACTTTCTTTTTGAATTCCGGGAATCTGCAGTATCTTACTAGCTAATAAACAGGGGAGTAGGACATTTACTATTCCCTGGTACGTTTTTACACGAAGAGCCCTTATACCGGTAGGCATTTATTTGAAAGTTCCTTAAACTTTTTCCTAATTTTTTATTCTTATTGCATTCCTCAGTAAAGGAAGGTATAACAGAACCAAAACCCGCGATATGGACAGACGTGATTTCCTGGCCGCCCGCCGGCCCAAACGACCGGTCAAACAGGCTGAAAATACAGCTCAAACCTTCCGCACCCAGTCAGGGATTGGGCCATATACTGGCCCCTGGACGGAACAGGAACTGATCCATTTATTGAAGCGGACCATGTTCGGAGCCCGGAAAGCGGATGTGGATTATTTCAGGTCCAGGACCCTGTCACAGGTGGTGGATGAACTCCTGACTCCCACAGCACCTTCGCCCAACCCGCCAGTCAAGGAATACACAACCTCTACGCAACCCGGCACGCCCGACGGGAATATTGCACAGGGGGATACCTGGGTAAATGATATCAACAACGACGGAACGGTACAATCGCAAAGACGGGCTTCTTATAAAAAATGGTTAACGGGTGTCATGATCAACCAGGACCGGAGTATCCGGGAGAAACTGATCATGTTTATGACCGACCATTTCGGGAATGAATCCGCGGATGTCGGTTACGGGAACTGGGCATACACCCAGCACAGTCTTATCCGGCAGTACGTGTTGGGCAATTATAAGGAACTTGTTCGTAACATCACCAAAGACGTGATGATGCTCCGTTATCTCAACGGCTACCTCAACAACAGAAGCGCCCCGGATGAAAACTACGCCCGGGAATTAATGGAATTATTTACGGTGGGCAAGGGGCCGGGATCGGGATACACGGAGAATGATGTCAAAGAAGCGGCGAAAGTGCTTACCGGCTGGCAGATCAACTTCACAACCTACCAGTCGTTTTTCAACATCAACCGCCACACCACAACCAACAAGACCTTTTCTTCTTTTTTCAATAATACGGTGATCACCGGTCGGTCCACTTCTACCGCGGGAGACCTGGAGCTGAACGACCTGCTGAATATGATATTCGCCCAGCCCGAAGTGGCCAAATTCATTGTCCGTAAGATCTACCGCTGGTTTGTTTACTATGAGATCGATGCCGCCACGGAAACCAACGTGATCGGCCCGCTTGCCGATATATTCCGGAATAACAATTATGAGCTAAAGCCTGTTTTATCAGCCTTGTTTAAAAGCGAACATTTCTTTGATATGCTCAACCAGGGTTGTTATATTAAAACCCCCGCTGATCTCGTGATCGGTTCTCTTCGGGAAATGAATACAATATTTCCGGTGCTCACGGACTGGAACACCAATTATGGCTTGTGGAATACCTTTTACACATGGATGGTGAACCTGGGTCAGAATCTCCATGATCCCCCCAATGTGTCGGGGATGCCGGCCTATTATCAGGAGCCTTCGTTTCATGAGATATGGATCAATTCGGATTCCCTTCCCAAAAGAAACCAGTTCACCGATATCATGATTCAGAACGGTTATGTGCGAAACGGGTTCCGGGTACAGTTCAACTGCGTGGCCTTCGCACAGTCACTCAGCAACCCGGGAAATCCAAATGACCTGATCGATGAGGCACTAAGGTATTTTTACCGCAATGATCTGACAGTGCTTTCGAAAGCGCAGATCAAGACCCAGATCCTGCTCACCAACCAGCAATGGGATTATTACTGGACCAATGCATGGGCCGCATATGTGTCCAACCCGACCACTGCCAATTTCAATACAGTAAATACCCGGCTCCGGTCCCTTTTTCAGTATTTCTTCAACCTGTCGGAATACCAGCTGGCTTAAACTCAAAGTCAACCATCAGCAATGAAAAGAAGAGATTTTTTATTCAACACCCTGCCTGCAGCGGCGCTGCTCCCCGAAGTGATCGACGGGTATTCCGTAAAGGCTTTCAACCTGAACTCCCCGCTGGTACAGGCGTTGATGCGGGGCAATACCCTGACCGATCATGTATTGGTGATCGTTCAGCTGTCAGGCGGAAACGACGGAATGAATATGGTCATCCCGGTGGCAGACTATTCCAATTATTTTAATGCACGGAGCAATATTGCCATTCCTGAAAACCGGGTGCTTAACATCGCCGGCGTGAACGGAACAGGACTACACCCGTCCATGACCGGGTTGCAGTCACTTTTTTCCGAAGGAAAGGCCAGGGTGATCCAGGCTGTGGGTTATCCCCAGCCCAATTTCTCACATTTCCGGGCTACTGATATCTGGATGAGTGCTTCGAACAGCAACCAGGAGGTTTACAGCGGGTGGGCAGGCCGTTACCTGAATTATGAATACCCGAATTTTCCCACGGGCTACCCGAATACAGAAGTCCCCGATCCCCTGGCCATACAGATCGGGTCAACGACCACCCTTACCACCCAGGGACCTGCGGTAAATATGGGAATGAGTATAACGAACCCCACTACTTTCTACAACCTGATCACGGGGATCACGGACCCCGCTCCGAATACCCCTGCAGGAAAAGAACTTTCTTTTATCCGGACCGTAAACCAGCAGACACAAAAATATGCCAACGTGATCCGGACAGCGGCCAATAACGTCCCCACACAGGGAACTTATCCCGCAAATAACAGCCTGGGCGACCAGTTGAAGATTGTGGCCCGTTTGGTGAAGGGGGGTCTGAAGACACGTGTTTATATGGTAAGCTTTGGCGGTTTTGACACGCATTCGGTACAAGCCAATTCCGGCGATACCACAACAGGTGCGCATGCCACGCTGTTGCAGCGGGTCTCAGACGCGATCCGGGCATTCCAGGAAGACCTCCGGGGACTGGGTGTGGAAGAGCGGGTGATCGGGATGACCTACAGCGAATTTGGAAGAAGGATCAAATCCAATTCCAGTACCGGTACCGATCATGGTGCCGCGGCCCCCATGTTCCTATTCGGCACAGCGGTAGCCCCGGGTATGCTGGGTGTAAACCCCAACATACCTGTCAATGCGAGTGTGAACGACAATGTGCCGATGCAATATGATTTCCGGAGTATCTATGCAACGATCCTTGAAAAATGGTTCTGTCTCGATAAACAGGTCGTAGACTCCCTGTTCCCTCCCAATGTAAATACACAGCTGCAAAGTCTGCCGATATTCAGGGACGGTATTTGTTCCGGAGTAACGCCTCCACCGCCGGTAAATACCGATGTGACAATCCGGAACATGCCCAACCCGTTTGTACACAATACAACGATCGAATTCAAGACAGAAGGAGGGCATACCCTGATCCAGATTATGGATACCCTGGGCCGTGTGATCGCTGTACCGGTAGACCGGGAGTATGCGGCCGGAGTTTACCGGATCGATTTTAACGGGGAGGGATTACCTCCGGGTGTTTATTATGCACGCTTTCAGAACGGAGTGACCCAGCATGTGCGCGCCATGATGAAAGTGCGTCCTTAACAGCAAGGAAAAGTATGGTGAAAAAAAGTTAGTCGGTTTGCCGGTGTCCGGCATTTACCCAATCCACGATCTTTTGTTTGTCAGGCGAGGTCAGCGGCGCATTAGGTGCTGCCGGCATCTGGCTTGGAATATTATCAACCGCACGGGCTTTGATCCGGTCCCAGGCAGCCAGGATCCTCGCATCCGTGTCGAAATTCATATTGCCATTTACCGTGCCATTTAGATGGCAGGGGCCGCAGTACCCCAGGATGATTTGTTTGACCAGTGCGTATTTCGGTCCGTAATTCAGGATCGAGATTTGTGCAGTGTCTGTACAGCCCTGCTGATTTTTTACAGTGATCACATAGTTGCCCGGGGCCAAACCCGAAAACACATTGGAAGTTTGGTAGGTGCCAGTGCCGATCTTATAGGTAATCGTATCTCCCACGGGATAATTGATGGTGATGCTGCCGTTGTTCGCGTTTCCGATCGATTCCGTTTTAAAATAATCCACGTTATACTGAACCCCGGTACATGGATCAGGCGGGTCGGGAGTTTTGTCTTTTTTGGAACATGAAATAAAAGACCCTGTGGTAAAAAAGAAGATGGTGAACAGGCGTACGGGAAAACAGTTGGGTTTCATTCTTACTAATTTACTATTTGCTCCTGATAAATGAAAGAGGTGATATGGGCATCTGACCACTTGCAGGGACAAAAGATTAAGGGGGAGCAGGTAAATATGCCCGTTGTCAGGTAAATAAATAAAATAATTTGAATCAATGTTGCAATTATTCAAATTCCTTAATTTTGCTGCCAATGAGCAAGGTCCCGGATTATAGCAGGCGGATTGTATCTGCCCTTCTTCTTGGCCTGCTGGTATTTATATTGGCCGCGAAAAGCGGTCATGGGCACCCGCTGAAGCACCAGGAGTCCGGTCATGGACAGACGGTTGTTCATTCAGGTTCCGGTTGCCTCGTTTGTGAATTCCAGTTCCCTGTTTCCGAAGACGCAACACAACCATTATTTCAGAATTTCCAGTCGGTATTTACAGTATACTTGACTGATCTCCCGGAGGCAGGACTGACTTCCCGCGTGTCTATTCCTTTTTCAGAGAGAGGACCTCCTCCCGCCTGATGATTAGAGAAGTAAACATCCAAGGATGTTTTCAAATCCTATTTATCAACGGCCTACTGGCCATAGTTCCCTTCAATGAAAAAGATTATTATCCCGGGCTTGATCCTGTTGTTTTTCCCGTTGTTCATATTCGCACAAAACAGACCTGGTCTAAAGAAAATCAGCATTTCGGGCCTTATCAAAGACACCATTTCCGGCAAGCCTCTCCCCGGTACCAGCATTTATGTGGCGGATGACAAGCTTGGTACGGTAGCGGATCCGGATGGCCGATACCGGATTGAAAATATACCTGCCGGTCACCATATCCTCGAAATCTCGCATACCGGTTACAGCACCCGGGTCGAACATATTGAACTGGCAACCGATGCCGAAATAGATTTTTCGCTATCGCCGGTGATCACCGAGAATCAGGGTGTGATCGTTACAGGTGTGGCCGCAGCAACCAGTATTCGAAAGACACCGGTTCCCGTAACTGCCCTCCGAAAACAGGCTTTGTTGCAAACCAGTGCTACGAATATCATCGATGCGCTGAGCCATGTGCCCGGGGTATCCCAGTTATCAACCGGCCCGGCCATTTCAAAACCCGTTATCCGGGGCCTGGGTTATAACCGGGTGGTAACGGTCAACGACGGGGTTCGGCAGGAAGGACAGCAATGGGGAGATGAACACGGTATTGAAATTGACGAAATGAGCGTGAACCGGGTGGAAATATTGAAGGGACCAGCTTCGCTCATGTACGGAAGCGATGCACTTGCGGGCGTGGTACATTTTATCAGTGCCAACCCGGTAGCCGATGGTACACTCAGGGGTAATATGCTGATGAACTACCAGTCTAACGGCGGGTTGTTGGGTTTTAACAGCAGCCTGGCGGGGAACCACAACGGTTTCAACTGGAACATGAACGGCACCTATCGTTCTTCCGGCGATTACCGGAACAAATATGATGGCAAGGTTTTGAACTCCCGTTTCAACGAACGCAACTTTAGCGGTTATGCCGGGATCAATAAGAGTTGGGGCTATTCTCATCTTATTTTCAGTCATTTCAACCAACGGGCAGGTATGGTCGAAGGAGAACGGGATGACAATACCGGCATGTTCCTCCTTTATGCCGGGACACCGCTGGAAAGGATCGCAACCGGTTCGGACCTGGATGCGCGTTCCCTTTTTGTTCCCTACCAGCATATCCGGCACACCCGGGTTATTTCCGACAATAATTTTGTGATCCGTAAAAGCCGGCTTAGAGTCAACCTGGGCTGGCAGTCCAATATCCGCCAGGAATTCGGAAACCCGGAAGATCCGGCAGAGAAGGATTTGTATTTCGATCTTTCCACTTTCACTTACAACCTCCAGTGGCAGATTCCCGAAATGAAGGAATGGCATACCACTTTCGGGGTCGGCGGGATGATGCAAAACAATACCAACAGGGGGAATGAGGTCCTGATTCCCGAGTACCAACTGACCGACCTGGGTGGGTTTATCATAACCCAGCGTTTTTTCAAAAAAGCCACTTTCAGCGGAGGACTTCGCTTTGACAATCGTTCGGTAAATTCAAAATCATTTTTTGAGGGACAGGAAGAAAAATTTCCCGCATTCCGGCGTTCCTTCTCCAATATATCCGGGAGTGCAGGAATCAGCCTCGAAGCCACGGAACGCATCACGGTAAAGCTGAACATGGCACGGGGTTTCCGGGCGCCCACCCTGGCCGAGCTGGCCAGCAACGGCGCACACGAAGGAACCAACCGGTTTGAATACGGGGACAGGGATCTTCGTTCGGAAACAAGTTTCCAGTTTGATGCCGGCCTCGATTTAAATTATGAGCATTTCAGTTTTGGGTTTTCGGCCTTTTACAACCGGGTTAATAATTTCATCTTTTACCGGAAACTGGAATCGGTCTACGGCGGGGATTCGCTGATCCAGGTGGACGGGCAGGATCTCATGACCTTTCGTTTCAATCAACAGGATGCCACCCTGAAAGGGATCGAGGCCACGCTCGACATCCATCCTCACCCGCTTGACTGGCTTCATTTCGAAAACAGTTTTTCCTATGTCCGCGGAAAGCTCGGAAATCTGGTAGATGGCAGCCGGAATCTTCCCCTGATTCCAGGTGC
This sequence comes from Chitinophagaceae bacterium, assembly GCA_049421765.1. Taxonomy (GTDB): domain Bacteria; phylum Bacteroidota; class Bacteroidia; order Chitinophagales; family Chitinophagaceae; genus JJ008. The sequence goes on along the minus strand of JBMSNP010000052.1, from coordinate 4,175 downwards.
CCGGTGGGTAAGTGAGTTGAAAGGGGACCTGAAAGAGATCGGGAAACATTTTCGGAATTTCTATTTTATGCTGGAGGCCGATCATACATTCAACCAGGACAAGCCATTTACCGGGTTTGATACGGAAACCAGTACACCGGGATTTACCCTGTTCAATGCCGGTGCCGGTGCCGATGTGGTAAATGACAGGAAAAGGATCCTCTTCAGCCTGCACCTTTCATTGAATAATATCACGAATACGGCCTGGCAAAGTCATCTGAGTCGCCTGAAATATACTGCAGTGAACCGGGTGACCGGCAGGGCGGGGGTTTTCAATACCGGGCGTAATTTTTCGGTGAAACTGAATGTGCCGTTGAATTTTTCCCGGGAAGCAACCCGCTAAGAAGTAAATTGCGGGTATGGATATCAGCATAAACACACCCGCATTATTGTTCCCGGCGATCACCCTGCTGTTGCTGGCCTATACCAACCGGTTCCTGGCCATCGCGAACCTGATCCGGAAACTGCATGATGAATACACCCGGGGTGAAAAAAGCCGTGTGCTCCTGGAGCAACTGCAAAACCTGAAAAAAAGGATCAATTACATCAAGCTGATGCAGGCACTTGGGGTATTTAGTTTTTTGTGCTGCGTGGTTTGTATGTTCGCCATCTATAAGAAACAGGAAGAGCTGGCAGGTTATATTTTCGCGGCCAGCCTGTTGAGTCTCCTGGCTTCCCTGTTGTTTTCCCTGGTTGAAATATTTCTGAGTACCCGTGCACTGGAACTACAGCTCGGTGATATTGAAGAGCTGGAAAAATCAGGCTTTTTTTCGGGATTGATTCCAGGGGGTGAAAAGAAAACCGGTAACGAGAAAAAGGAAGGGGGCACTTCCTCAGGTTGATTTTACCAGCCGGATCAGTCGGGTCCAGCCTCCGCCGTTATACACTTCCTTAAGACCGTTTTCCTTTAATATTTGTACTGCCTTACCGCTTCGGGAGCCGGAGTTGCAGCAGCAAATGACCGGTTTATCAAGTCCGCGGATTCTCCCGATACTGGCGGGAATCCGTTCTAGCGGGATATTGAGCGAGCCAGGAATACGACCCTGGTCGTATTCATGAACTGTGCGAACATCGATGACAACGGCGCCTTTTTTTAAAGCGGCCTTTAGTTTCCCGTTGCCCAATCCAAGGAAAGAAAAAATACCCATATTTATGCAGCTGTGATTTTAGGTTTGCGCTCCCCGATCTGCTGGCGCCACATCGCGTAATACAATCCCTTTTCCTCCAGCAGTTTTTCATGATTGCCCGTTTCCACCACTTCTCCTTTTTCCAGCACATAGATCCGGTCGGCATGCATGATGGTACTGAGTCGGTGTGCGATCAGTATCGTGATCTGGCTGCCCTGTCGGGAGATATCACGGATCGTGTCGGTAATCTCTTCTTCTGTAATCGAGTCTAATGCAGAAGTGGCTTCATCAAAAAGAAGCACTTTGGGCTTTCGCAGCAGGGCACGGGCGATGGAGAGGCGTTGCTTTTCCCCGCCCGATAATTTCAATCCGCCTTCCCCGATCATGGTCTCGAGTCCTTTCTCCGCACGGGCGAGGAGGTTCTGGCAGGCGGCTTTTTCAAGCACATCATGCAGATCCGCATCACCGGCACCGGGGTTGACGAATAGCAGGTTCTCGCGGATCGTGCCGGAAAACAACTGCGTATCCTGCGTAACAAACCCGATCTGGTTGCGCAGGTCGTTGAAGTCAATATTGTTCTCATCCATATTATTATACAGGATCTTCCCCTGTTGCGGGCGATAAAGCCCTACCAGCAATTTCATCAAAGTGGTTTTGCCCGACCCGGAAGGCCCCACAAAAGCGATGGTTTCTCCAGTCCGGACAGTAAAACTGATATCATCGATGGCTTTGTGCATTGCACTCTGGTGCTTAAAAGCCACATGATCAAATTCAAGGATCCTGATCTCACCCAGGTGTTTGGGGTTCTCTGCAATGGGCTCCGGGGGTTTTCTCATCAGGGTCTGGAAGTTTTCCAGGGAAGCCTGTGCTTCGCGGTAGGTGAGAATGATATTCCCGATTTCCTGCAGGGGGCCAAACACAAAAAAGGAAAAGATCTGCATGGTTACCAGCTGCCCGGCCGACATTTCGCCCTTGAATATTATGAACATCAGCATAAAGAGAATAACCTGCCGCAGGGTGTTCACAAATGTGCCCTGTACAAAACTCACACTCCGGATCCTTTTTACTTTAGTCAGTTCCAGTCCCAGGATCTTAAAAGTGTTTTGATTGAGGCGATCCACTTCCTGTTTGGTAAGGCCCAGGCTTTTCACCAATTCTATATTCCGGAGTGATTCGGTCGTTGCCCCGGCCAGGGAGGTGGTCTGGCTGACGATCTTCTTTTGGATGGTCTTTACTTTTTTGGTCAGGATGTTCGAGATGACGGTCAGCAGGAAGATGCCGCCGAAATAAACTAGGGGCAGCATCCAGGTGATTGTAAAGGCATAGATGGCGACAAAGAGGATCCCCACGATCACCGGCAACAGTACATTGATGAAAGAAGCGATGAATTTTTCCGTATCGATCCTCACTTTCTGCAGGATACCGAGGGTTTCTCCACTGCGGGCATCTTCAAAATCCTGGTAGGGGAGACCCATGGCATGCTGCAATCCTTTTGTAAATACGGTGGCCCCGAATTTCTGGGTGATCAGGTTGAGGAAATAATCCTGGAAAGCCTTGGCGATCCGGCTGACCATGGCCACAGAGATAGACATGATCACAATGAACCAGACTCCCGGGTATTTCCATGAAAAGGAATTAAAGAACCGGTCGGCATCAAAATTATGTTTGGGGGGCTGGGCTGCACCCTGGTGGCCGTTAGCCAGGTCAACCAGTCTTCCGAAAAGGATCGGGTCGATCAGTGAAAACCCGATGTTGACGGATGCAAGAAGCATGACCAGGAACACCAGCCATTTATAAGGTCTGAGGTATTGATATAATATTTTCATACGAAGGGTTGAATGGGAAAAGAAAAAAATGCACAAACATCGTACAAGTTCGGGAAAAATGACAATATAGCAGGCGGATCTCAGCCGGCCCATCCTTCCCGGTCAAGACTCCGGTATTGGATGGCTTCCGCGAGATGTTCGGGCATGATGTCTTCCGCGAGGTCAAGATCGGCGATCGTCCGGGCCACTTTGATGATCCGGTCATAAGCACGGGCGGAGAGGTTCAGTTTTTCCATGGCCGTTTTCAGCAGTTGGGCTCCGGGCCTGCTGATCACACATACTTCAAGGAGTATCCGGCTGCTCATCTGGGCATTGCAATAAATACCGGTATGGTTGCAGTATCTTTTTTCCTGCAAGTCGCGGGCCCGGATTACCCGTTCCCGGATGGTGGCTGACTTTTCCGTGGTTCTTGTTGAAGAGAGTTCGTTGAAAGCCACCGGAGTCACTTCCACGTGCAGGTCGATCCGGTCAAGCAGGGGACCCGAGATCTTATTCAGGTATTTCTGCACGGTACCGGGTGCACAGGAACATTCCCGTTCGGGGTGGTTAAAGAACCCGCAGGGGCAGGGATTCATGGAAGCGATCAACATAAAGGAAGCGGGAAAATCCACGGCCTGTTTGGCGCGGGAGATGGTAACTTTTCTTTCTTCCATTGGCTGCCGCATCACTTCCAGTACGGTCCTTTTGAATTCGGGTAATTCATCGAGAAAGAGAACTCCGTTATGAGCCAGCGAAATCTCACCGGGTTGCGGGTTGCCGCCACCCCCCACAAGTGCTACATCAGAAATCGTATGATGCGGTGAACGAAAAGGTCTTCGCGCAACCAGTGTCGAATGTTCGGGTAATTTGCCGGCTACGGAATGAATCTTCGTTGTCTCGAGTGCTTCCTGCAACGAAAGCGGGGGAAGAATGGTCGGCAGCCTTTTGGCAAGCATGGTCTTGCCCGCCCCCGGCGGCCCGATCAGGATGGCATTATGTCCGCCCGCCGCCGCGATCTCAAGTGCCCGTTTTATATTTTCCTGCCCCTTTACTTCAGAAAAATCAACTTCAAATTCATATTGCGCGGTGAAAAATTCTTCCCTGGTATTGATGATCATCCTTTCCAGGCCTGATTCTCCTTCTTCAAAAAATCGGATCACGTCTTTGATATGACCCGCCCCGGATACATTCAGGGCATTCACCC
>JBMSNP010000051.1:0-22200 GCA_049421765.1 Chitinophagaceae bacterium | reverse complement strand
ACATGTCTTTTTCCGCGGAAAAATATTCCTTGCGCTCCCCGGGTATCAAAACCCGTTCTACCAGGCCCCAGTTGACAAGTTCCCTGATGTTCATATTGGTATTGCCACGCGAGATATTCAACTCCTCCATGATATCATCCTGGGTAAGCGGATCATGACTGACCAAAAGAAGTGCATGGATCTGGGCCATGGTTCGGTTGATCCCCCAATGGGTGCCAAAGGCACCCCAACTGCTGATAAATTGCTGACGGGCTTCGGTAAGTTTCATGCCCAAAAATACTAAACCGGATTAAATTTTCAATAATTATTGAAAATTCAATCCGGAACCCCGGTGTGGCAGGTTACCGGCCATAATGTTCTGTATCTTTTTCGGAAGTCTGATATCGGGAAAATGCATACAGGATGAATAGCAGGGCCCCTGTTCCCAGGCAGATAATGCCGGCCCGTAAAAAAAACTGGAGAATCTCCCCGTTAAGCCATTTCATTCCAGCGGTGAATAAAAGTGAGCTGCATCCGCAAACCAGCAACATGGTCACCAGGGACAGGAATTTATCGTCTTTTGATTCGTCCATAAAGTAATTTTTGTCAGTGATTTAATGCCAGGATCTGTTTCGATCGTCCCCGTTGTTTTGAAATCTTTAATTGAAGCAGATCACATATATCACCCGCAATAATATTGCCGGAGAAAGTAAATCCAATAAAAAAAACCGCCAGTCGGGCGGTTTTTCAAATTTATCCTTGGTAAAATTACCTAGAGAAACATGGTGATCGGATTCTCCAGATATTTTTTGAGGGTTTGGAGGAATGCGGCCCCGGTAGCACCGTCGACTGAACGATGGTCGCAGCTCAGTGTCACTTTCATGACGTTTGTGGCGGTAAATCCATCACCTTTCCGGATAACAGTTTCCTTGATCCGCCCCACCGCAAGAATACAGCTGTCAGGCGGGTTGATGATCGCTGTAAACTCGTCGATATCCATCATCCCAAGGTTGGAGATCGTGAATGTGTTCCCTGTAAATTCGTTGGGCTGTAATTTTTTTGACTTGGCACGTCCGGCAAGTTCCTTGCTTTCTGCAGCAATCTGGGGCAATCCTTTCTGGTCGGCAAACCGGATTACCGGAACAATCAGTCCGTCTTCAATGGCTACAGCCACCCCGATATGTATATGATGATGACGGCGTATCCGGTCACCCATCCAGGACGCATTGATGGCAGGGTGCTGCCGGAGCGCGAGCGCGGTCGCCTTTACCACGAGGTCGTTGAAGCTGATTTTGACCGGGCTTACGTCATTCAACTGGGCTCTTGCGTTCATGCAATTGTCCATATTGATCTCCATCGTCAGGTAAAAATGGGGAGCGGAGAACTTGCTTTCTGCCAGTCTTTTCGCAATAACATTGCGAACCTGAGAATTGGGAATATCCGTATAGCCCTCTTCTCCGCTGACCGGACTGAAAACAGGGGCCGGTACAGCCGGTCGGGTGGTGGCGGGAGTTTCGGCTGCTGGGGCAAAATTGTCAATATCCGCTTTTATGATCCGGCCGCCGTCCCCGCTGCCGTGAACGGTGCGCAGATCGATCCCTTTTTCCCTCGCCAGCTTTTTCGCCAGGGGAGATGCTTTAACCCGGCCATTTGCAGCAGGTTCTGCTTCGGGACCAGCCACGGCAGTCGCCGTGTTAGCAGTTTCCGGGGCAGGTTGGACACCGGATGCCGGTGCTGCCGAGACAGGCATTTTTGCTGCCGCTACAATCGAGTCCACATCCACTTTCCCTTTTTCACCAATGATGCAAAGCAGGGCGTTGACGGGGATCTTTTCCCCTTTTTGAGCACCTGTGTATAATAAGGTGCCGTTTTTATAACTCTCCAATTCCATGGTGGCTTTATCTGTTTCGATCTCAGCCAGGACTTCCCCTTTCTTCACAGGGTCTCCGACCTGTTTATGCCAGGCGGCGATCACCCCTTCTTCCATTGTGTCACTTAGCCGCGGCATCAGCACCACTTCATCCATTTTGGAAAGGTCCATGGCCGGTGTCATGGTAGCAACAGCGGGTTGAGAGGGCGCTGGTTGGGAGGTCACGGCCTTAGGCGCGGATTCGGAACCAGTTTGCCCCTTCAGGTAAGGGGTGATATCTTCTCCCGGCGCTCCGATGATAGCAAGCAGGTCGTTGACCTGAAGTTTGCCCCCTTTTTCGCTTCCGATATGCAGCAGGGTGCCGTCCTTATAACTTTCCAGTTCCATGGTGGCTTTATCGGTCTCCACTTCAGCCAGGAGTTCCCCTTTTTTTACCGGGTCACCCACTTTTTTGTGCCAGGCGGCGATCACCCCTTCGGTCATGGTATCACTGAGCCTGGGCATTAATATCACTTCGGCCATTGCCTTTGAATTTTGGCCGAAATTAAGGCAAAATGATGAATGAGAGGGACGAGGAATTAATAGTCCAGATCCAGGCGCAGCCGTTCCTTTAATTCCTTTACCAGGGGGTATTCTTCGGACATTTTCTGGAATTGTTCACGCGCGGTGAGGGTTGTTTCAAGAACCGGCCGGTTTGAGATCTGTTCCTCCATGATCACATTGATCTGTAACACCCGGTTATTCAGTTTTTCCTGCAGGTAGGTAAACAGGCGGTTCCGGTCCTGTTCTATGAATTGTTTCTCAATATTATTGGCCGTGACAGCTTCAAAAGAATTTTCATCCCGGATCCGCAACTGGGCAAGTTCGAAAGACTGTGCCGCCGGGTTTTTTTCTTCCTTCAGTTTTTCCACGTATTCATTCCAGGCCTGCTGCAAACCCGCCAGTTCAAGCGGATAATTCCGGTTTCCGTTTCCGTTGGCACCTGTGGATTTGTATTGTTTCCGGATTTTATCAAGTGCTGAAATCTTGGAAGGACGAGCCGTTTCGGTTGAACCGATGGGTTCCGGAACGACTGTATTTTTTGGAGGCTCCGCAAACTCTTCCTTGACTGGTGTTTCCAGGATCAGTTTGGCCCCTGAAGAGGGAGAATCGGCCGGGATTGACCCTTTCCCGGTCCCTGGTCCGGTATACATTTTTATGGGGGTGGATCGAAATCCCAGGGGTGCCTCAGTTAGCTTTTTTTTTTGAAGTGCTCCGCCCGCGGCTGTTACTTGTAGGGCCTGTTGCAGGTAACAGAGTTTGATCAGGGCCAGTTCCACATGCAGTTTCTTGTTCCGGGCGCCTTTATAATTGATCTCCGCATCGTTCAGGATATTGAGCGCACTGATCAGGAGGGCAGGGGGCGCGCTTTTCGATGCTTCCATAAATCGGTCTCTGAAGCTGGCCACGACTTCCAGCAGTGAAGCCGTTTTCTCATCCCGGCAAACAAGTAGGTTACGTATGAATTCAGCGAACCCGTTCAGTACAAGATCGCCTTCAAATCCTTTCCTGTTGATTTCATCATAGAGCAGCATAGCACCCGACAGGTCCTGTCGGAGCATGAAATCCAGCAGGCTGAAGTAACATTCGGCATCCAGGATATTCAGGTGTTCCAGCGTATTTGCATAGCTGAGTTCGCTGTTGGTAAAGCTTACGATCTTGTCTAAAATGCTCAGGGCATCACGGAGACAACCTTCGCTTTTCTGTGCGATCAGGTGCAGGGCAGCGGGGTCGGCCTGAATATTCTCCTTCACGCAGATCTGTTCAAGATGATGAACGGTATCAGCTATGTTGATCCGTTTGAAATCGAAAATCTGGCAACGGCTCAGGATGGTGGGGAGGATTTTGTGTTTTTCCGTCGTGGCCAGGATAAAGATCGCGTAGGACGGTGGTTCCTCAAGCGTTTTCAGGAATGCGTTGAAGGCCGAAGAACTGAGCATGTGTACCTCATCGATCACATACACTTTGTATTTTCCGCTTTGGGGTACAAAACGAACCTGGTCCACAAGGTCCCGGATATTGTCGACCGAATTGTTCGATGCCGCATCGAGTTCAAAATAATTCATCGACGCACCTTCGTTGAAGGAAACACAACTGGAACATTGGTCACAGGCTTCTCCTTCTTTGGTCGGGTTTTCGCAATTGATGGTCTTGGCGAGGATCCGGGCACAGGTTGTTTTTCCGACACCCCGGGGTCCGCAAAAAAGAAATGCATGGGCCAGCTGTCGGTTTCGGATGGCGTTTCTCAGTGTGGTGGTGATATGCGCCTGCCCTACAACCGTGTCAAAAGTCTGGGGTCTGTATTTGCGTGCGGAAACAATGAATTTATCCATAACCGGGCCTCCGGGCGACTGTACCTGCATTCCGCAAAAACGGATTGATACAGCGCTTTACTTCTGCAATGTTAAAGAAAGTTTTGTGAGTCGGCCGGCCTGGTTTTACACAGGTTTATGCGGCTGTGCAATCCGTCCATGCAGGAACAGGTACGAGTTGGTCTCTTTTCCCTAGTGCAAAACGGGGTGTCGTTTGAATTCTTTTGTCTGGTCGAATAAATACCGGTATGTGGTCAGGATCCGGCTCCGGTTTTCAGTGATGCCTTCGGCCACATTGACCATTTTCGGGTTGAATTCGCCGATCCACTGCATTTCATAATAATCATATATGCAGTGGCCCAGCCGGTATTCCCCGTTCACGATATGTACCCCCTGTACCAATTTACAGCCTTCCACAATCAGGTAGCTTTCAGCACCACGGCCCTGGAATTCGGGGACGATCCCGAAGACCAGTCCCGTAAAACGGGCGTTTCTTTTGGTAGCTTTGATCCAGAGGAATTTAAGTTTGTGCAGGAGACTGAATTTTCCATTCAGGTACTTGAACCATTGATTCAGGTCGGGGAGGTTGATCCAGAACCCGACCGGTTCCCCTTTATAATAGATGAACCAGCTGATCCGTTCGTCCATTACCGGTTTCATCGTTTTGAACATCTTTTGAACGATTTTCTCCTCAATTTGCTTCATTCCTCCATGACCCGCCCAGGCTTTGTTGTAGATGATCGTAAAGTCGCGTGCAAATTTATCCAGCTGGTTTTTCCGGATATGGTCCGATGAAAAATTCGGATCAATGGCACATTCGGCGTGACGGTCATAAAATTTCTGACGAAGCCGGGTATTGACATCCAGCCCGAAACAGATCTGGTTATAAAAATTTTTAAAACCATATTGCTCGAAGAGCCGGATATAGTAGGGTGGATTGAAATTCATACTGTAAAGCGGGGGGAGTTCGTTGCCTTTTACCACCAGCCCCCACCACTTGTCCCGTTCCCCGAAGTTGATGGGTCCGTCCATCGCTTCCATGCCACGTTGCAGAAGCCAGTGTTTTGCCACATCGAAAAGCATATCGGCGGCGGACTGGTCGTCGATGCAATCAAAGAACCCGATCCCGCCCACTTTTAAATCATCTCCTTTGTTCTTATATTTTTTATTGACAAAGGCGGCGATCCGGCCGGCCGGAGTTCCGTTTTCGTCACGCAGTATCCAGCGAATGGTTTCGCCAAAGCGGTATGCCTTGTTCTTTTTTTGATCAAATACTTCATTGATATCCTTGTCCAATGGGCGGATCCAGGCCGAGTTGCCCTGGTGCAGTGATACATGTACCTGAATAAATTCCCGGGCCAGTGCCGGGGTGTTTACTTCGATCAGTTGCATGACGCAAAAGTAGGAAAGAAATCAGCCGATTTGTTTAGCTTTAACCATGTCTGACCCGCTGCTTATTCAACGCGTCGCCCCTGCTGCATGCACAAATTGATCTTACCCATACTCCTCCTTTTCTCTGCGGAAACTAGCCGGGCGCAGAAATCCCCGCGTCAGCTAGAAAAGATCGGGTTAAGGGAGCTGCAGCAGGCTGTGAGTTATATCCCAGTAAAAGAGGTTCGGGATCAAAGTATAGGCGGTTCAGAACGTATTACCCTGGAAGGATTTTACATGGGCCGTACTGAAGTGACAAACCGGGAATATCGGGCCTTTGTGGAATTTGTAAGGGATTCGATTGCCAATGCCCTTCTTGGTCGGGACGGAGGCCAGCAGATCGACTGGGCGGACCCCCGGCTCGGCGCCATGATGCTTCCGGCCGGTGAAACCCTGGGCGGTAAGATAGCTCCCGATCCTACCCTGATACGTTACTCAGTTGAATTGCCGGCCGGAACCAAGGTCGTAGGGATTTACCCTGATACACTGGTCTGGGTGCGGGATTTCCCCGCTTCTCTGAATGAAACCATGACCGTGAAATATTTTTCACAGCCCGCTTATGACAATTACCCGGTGGTGGGAGTCAGCCTGGAACAGGCATTTGCATTCTGCCAGTGGAAAACAAAACTGACCCGGAAGGCCTTGAATAGAGAATTGTCCGGTAAGCTCGATATCCGGGTATCACTCCCCGGGTTCCGGGAATGGGAAGCGGCGGCATCTGAGGGGCGTGATTCTGTAATCCTGCAGAATAAAAACGGAAACTACCTGTATAATTTTGGAAATATCGTGGATGGCAACCGGATTACCGTGAAATCCTACCGGGATGATGGTTTTTTTTATACCGCCCCGGTTATGAGTTACCCGGCAGGGGCTTACCAGCTATATGATATGAGGGGAAATGTGGCGGAGTGGACTCAAACACCGATGGAAGAAGTGTTACAGGCGGAAGTCAGGCCATCAGAAACCCGCCGTACTTATGTGGTGAAAGGAGGCGGATGGAACAGCGCCCCTTTTGAACTGCGAGCTGAAACGAACCGGTTTATTCCCTCAGGGGAATCACATGCGCATATTGGTTTCCGTTATATGGTTCAGATCATCTCAATGCCCGAGGGGAAACCACTGCCCTGAACCGTCCGGATCACGCGGTTTGCTGCATTTCAGTAAGCCTTTTATAAACTCCGTCATCGATCTCGATCAGTTCGTTGTGATGACCTCTTTCAATAATCTTCCCATCGTGCAGCACTAAGATCTCATCGGCCTGCTTGATGGTGCTGAGCCGGTGGGCGATGACGAGCGTGGTACGCCCGACCATCAGCCTGGCCAATGCGTCCTGCACGGTCCGTTCCGATTCAGTGTCGAGTGCCGAGGTCGCTTCATCCAGGATTAGTATGGATGGGTCCTTTAATACCGCCCTTGCGATACAAAGACGTTGCCGTTGTCCGCCCGAGAGGCGGATGCCCCGGTCGCCGGTAACCGTCTGGTACCCGTTTTCCGTTTGCATGATGAATTCGTGCGCATTGGCGATTCGGGCCGCGGCGATCACTTCTTCTTCGCTGGCTTCCGGGCGTCCCAGGGCGATGTTGTTGAAAATGGTATCGTTGAAAAGGAATATTTCCTGTGTTACAAAACTCATCAGGCTGCGTAAAGATTCCATGTTGTAATCCCGGACATCGATCCCGTCGATCAGTACGGCGCCTGACCTGACATCATAAAAGCGGGGGATCAGGTCTGCAATGGTCGACTTTCCGACTCCTGAGGATCCGATCAGGGCGATGGTCTTTCCTTTCGGGATGGTGAAGCAGATATCCTGCAGGACCGGGGTGTCCTGGTATGCAAAATCCACGTTGCGGAATTCAATGCTTTGGGTGAATGATTTGAGCGGGATCGCATTCTCCCTGTCCCGCACTTCCACGGTTTTGTCGATCAGTTCCAGGATCCGTTCCCCTGCGCCTCTTCCCCGCTGGATATTGGCACCGGCCACTACCATCGCTTTGGCCGGTCTAAGCACCTGTGAGAATATGGCGATAAACGCGATGAACTCGCTGGCCTGTATCCCCGCCGCTTGCTGTCCGTTCCGAAGGATCAGGCTCCCGCCGTAGAGCAGGATGCCGGCCACCACCAATACCCCTGCCGCCTCAGAAAAAGCGGGGGCCATTTCCCGGCGTTTAAATCCCTGTAAACTCGCATTACGGTAAAAATCGTTTTCCCTGCTGAATTTTTTAAGAGTGAACCCGGTCGCATTAAAGGCGCGAATGATCCGCATCCCGGTCAGGGTCTCATCCATGATCGTGAGCAACCTGCCGATCGAAGCCTGGGCATCTCGGGCGTCACGTTTCAGTTTTTTCTGAACCGTGGCGATTCCAAGGGCCGAAAGCGGAATGATGATCAGGGTGAACAGGGTGAGTTGTGTCGAGATGGCGAAGAGTGCCACAAAATACCCGATCACCAGCGAGGGTTCCTTGAACATCACTTCAAGCGAATTGGCGAACACCCCTTCGATCTCAAACACATCCGAATTCATCCGGGAGATCAGGTCGCCTTTGTGTTCTTTGGTAAAGAAACCCATATGAAGATGGTTGATCTTCTCAAAAAGGGCTTCCCGGATCCGTTTGACCAGCAGGGTGCGGGCCTTGATCAGGGTCCTTTGCGCGAGGTACCGGAAAAGGTTAGTAAGCAGAACGGCACATACGATGATAAAAGTGATGAAATAAAGGGCGTAAACCGGGTTAATGGCTTTGAGCCGGTATACCTGGTAGTAAAAAATATCTCGGATGAAACCTGTCGACAGGCTGAAGGCCGGGGCCGCCACGACATCGGGTCCGGCATCGGGATTGAAGAGCACATTCAGCAGCGGGATGATCAGTGCAAACTGGAATACGCTGAATATCACCGCCAGTATCGTAAAGATAAAGAAGGGGATCACGAACCACCGGAATGGTCGTGCGTAGGATAACAGTCGACGGTATACGTTCATCAGTTTGCTTCGTTTATTAATAAAGCGACCGGTACACGTCCAGGTATTGCCGGGCAGAGCGGTGCCAGTTAAAACCCAGGCTTCTTTCGCGGATCTTTTGCCGGAAACCCTCAACAGCATACCGCGACATACCGATATGAAAGACTTCCTCCATATGCTCTGGCTGGAAATCCCGGAAATAAAAGGATACATCCCCGCCGATCTCAGGGAGGGCTGTCAGGTCTGAAAGGAACAACGGCTTTCCGCAACTCATCGCTTCCACCACAGGGAGGCCAAATCCCTCTGAAATGGAAGGAAAGGCAAAGGCCTTGCAATTATTAAAGTACCAGGATTTTTCCTGTTCCGAGATACGCCCCAGCAGGTGTACATTTTCCGATACGCCCAGTTCATGCGCCCTTTCCCGGAGCATGTTGAGATAGCCGCTGTCATCGGTCTTGCCCGCGATCAGTAACTCCAGGGTGTTTCTCTGTAGAAGCGGTAGCAGTACATGAAAGTTTTTTTTCCGGTTGATCACCCCGATGGAGAAAAGAAAGGGTTTGCGGGGTTTATAAGAACGGGATGTTAGCTCGGGTTTGAGCAGCAGATTGGTTCCGTTATGAATAACATGCAGCGGTTTCCCCCTCGTGTCAAGATGCTGCTCCACGTCTTTTCGGCTGAACTCCGAGATGCAGACCAGTGCATCGGCCCGGTCGATCAGTCGCTGGAGGTATCGCAGGTATTTTTGTTTTTTTGCAGGTGACTTTTTTTCATCGTACATGAAATTCAGATCATGGATCGATAAAACCACTTTTATACGCCGGTTCAGCATAGGCATATAGTGCGTGTTCTGGTAGGTGGAATGCCAGATATCAAAGGACCGGAAGGAGGGAAGCAGGAATTTATGTAGCGGATTCTGGGACAAATGATTTTCGGCACGAAGCGACCAACCCTGGTCCCATGGCGGGGAGTAAAAAAAGAGTTCTTCTTCCCGCAGATTGATATTCTTTTCCAGATATTTACCAAGATTCAGGCAATAGTGATACAGACCGGTATCCGGATACTTCATTCGTTCACAATCAAATAGTATTCTACGCATGCGTCTGGATTAACGAATCAAAAATCATGCTTAATAACCGGAAATGGGATGATGTAGAACAGGTTCAGCCTGACCTAAATCATCTCCCGGAATGGGTAAACACAGCGGTAACGGATGTAACATACTTAATTTTGACCCGGTTACATCAGGGTCTTCCCCGGTTACAAAACGGGGGAATTAAAATGATGAAACGATGTTTGGCAAACGAAACCGGATCATATTAGACTGCGACCTGATGCGGTATCCACATTCGGGACTTTATCATTACTGCCTGAACCTCGGCAATTATGTGAATCGTCATTTTCAAAAGACCAACCGGGACCCGATGCGTTTTTATGTGCCGCCGGGTGTGTCGGAACAGTTTGAATCACCCCGTTCCTGTATTGCCGAGAACAAATTGCATCACCGGTATTTCAAACCCTTTTTGTGGGATTGCCAGATCTGGCACGCCCCCTTTCAGTCGGGCCGGATCCTGCCGATGCGGAACCCGAACATCCGGGTTCTTCTTACGATCCATGACCTCAACTGTCTCCACGAAGATAAACCCGCCCGCGAACGTCGCCTTAGTCTGCAACATTCGCAAAAACTGATTGACCGGGCCGATGCCATCGTATGTATCTCTGGGCATTGCAAAAAGGATGTGAAGGAAAATATGGATACCGGGCACAAGCCGGTTTATGTGGTATACAACGGCACCCATCATGTACAAGATCCACCTGCATGCCCGGAAGGCTACCGGCCAGACCGGCCTTTCCTTTTTGCCATGGGGTACGTAAACCGAAAAAAGAATTTCCATACCCTGGTCCCGTTGCTGCGGGATCCCGAGATTGAATTGCTGATTGCAGGCAGGCTGGATGAACCGGACTACATCAACCGGATGCTCCAGTATGCTGAAGAGCTGGGTGTTCAGGACAGGCTGAAATTACTGGGTCCCGTATCGGAAACCGACAAATCCTGGTACCTGAAAAATTGCCTGGCGTTTTCCCTTCCCTCACTGGCTGAAGGATTTGGGGCCCCGGTGGTGGAAGCCATGACATTTGGAAAGCCTTTGTTCCTGTCACACCGCACTTCCCTGCCGGAAATCGGAAAAGATGTTGCTTTTTATTTTCACTCCTTTGAGCCGGATCATATGCAGACGGTTTTCCAGACAGGTTTGCAGGAATACCGGCGCAACGGGCTGGCACAACGGATCATAAAACGCGGAGAAGCCTTCAGCTGGGAGGAAAAGGCCGCTGAGTATGCAGCCATTTACGAGTCGATGATTCAAAATTCACGAAAATGATGACAATACTGGAAGAAAGGACCTGGATCAACGGACTTATTCAAGACCGCGGGATGCGTCGGTCGGAGCTTTGTAAGGCCCAGGACTTTCACCAGGACTGGTATGCCGGTTGGTGCGCGATCCTTGGAGAGAAACCCAATTTCCACCGGAAGCAATGGGAATACGTGTATGTGCTGCAGGCCCTTCGGGAAAGGGGTTGTGTACAGGAAGGCAAACGGGGAATAGGGTTTGCGGTAGGCACGGAACCGTTGCCTTCCGTATTTGCCCGATACGGATGTGATATCCTGGCAACAGATATCAATCCCGAGCAGGGCATTGAAATGGGCTGGACCAACAGCAACCAGCTTTGTTTTGGTACCGACTCTCTTTACAAATGCGATATTGTTGATCCTGAAACTTTTGGCAAAAGGGTGGAATACTTGCCGGTGGATATGAATCATATCCCCGGCGATCTGCGGAATTTTGATTTCAACTGGAGCAGCTGTTCCTTTGAACACCTGGGTACCATTCAGCGGGGCGTGGAATTTCTCCGGAACCAGTTGAAAACCCTGAAACCGGGGGGGTGGGCTGTACACACCACGGAATACAATATTTCGTCCAACGATGAAACCCAGGATAATGACCCGACCGTTATTTTCAGACACCGGGATATAGAAGGCATCGCACAAATGCTCAGGGATGAGGGGCATTTTGTGGAGGAGCTGGATTATTCCCTTGGCGGGTTACCCGAAGACTTCCAGATCGATATTTTCCCTCATAAGCAGGATATCCACCTCAAACTCCAGATCGGGCGGTTTGTGGTTACTTCAATCGGCCTTATCATACGAAAAAAACAGTCCTGACCGTCCTCCAGGGGGTGTCTCCCGGCCCTGATTTCACCGCTTTTCCCCAAGCCAAAAATCCTTGTTTTTGTAATTGGCAGATTAAGCCCCCAACCTTACCTTTGCGGCTCGAAATCAAACCCTCTCATAAAACAGCTATATGGCAAACGTAGGTAAAGTAAAACAGGTCATCGGCGCCGTGATCGACGTGCAATTTGATGGCAATCTCCCCGAAATTTATAACTCCTTAGAACTGAAGAAGGAAAATGGTGATATCCTGGTACTTGAAGTACAACAGCACCTGGGTGAGGACAGTGTCCGGACCATCGCGATGGATGGTACCGAAGGGATCGTCCGGGGAACCGAAGTGGTGGACACCGGGCGTGCGATAGCCATGCCTATCGGAGAGGAGATCAAAGGTCGCCTGTTCAATGTTACAGGTGATCCGATCGACGGACTTCCGGCTGTGAGCAAAGCCAATGGCCGGCCGATCCATAACATGCCTCCTACATTTGAAAACCTGAGTACTGCATCTGAGGTACTCTTTACAGGGATCAAGGTGATCGACCTGATTGAGCCATATGCCAAGGGGGGTAAGATCGGTCTCTTTGGTGGTGCCGGTGTGGGTAAAACCGTACTGATCCAGGAGCTGATCAATAATATCGCAAAAGCTTATTCCGGTTTGTCTGTATTTGCAGGGGTGGGAGAAAGAACCCGTGAGGGGAACGACCTGATGAGAGAGATGATCGAGGCCGGTATCATGAAATACGGAGACGCATTCAAGCACAGCATGGAAGAAGGCGGATGGGATCTGTCGAAAGTGGATATGAAAGAACTGGCCGATTCCAAAGCGACATTTGTATTCGGACAGATGAATGAACCTCCCGGAGCCCGTGCGCGTGTCGCACTGTCGGGTCTGACAGTAGCGGAATATTACCGCGACGGGGACGGCCAGGGCAAAGGGAGAGATATCCTTTTCTTTGTCGACAATATCTTCCGTTTCACCCAGGCGGGTTCCGAGGTATCGGCCCTGCTTGGCCGGATGCCTTCCGCGGTGGGATACCAGCCTACACTTGCTACTGAAATGGGTATCATGCAGGAGCGGATCACTTCTACCAAAAACGGATCAATCACTTCAGTTCAGGCGGTATATGTACCTGCGGATGACCTGACCGACCCGGCTCCCGCGACTACTTTTGCCCACCTGGATGCTACCACGGTATTGAGCCGTAAGATCGCCGACCTGGGTATCTACCCTGCGGTGGATCCTCTTGATTCTACTTCCCGGATCCTGACACCCCAGGTAGTTGGAGAAGCTCATTATAATTGCGCCAACCGCGTGAAGCTGATGCTTCAGCGGTATAAGGAGCTGCAGGATATCATCGCCATCCTCGGTATGGATGAATTGAGTGATGATGATAAACTGGTGGTTAGCCGGGCCCGCAGGGTTCAGCGTTTCCTGTCACAGCCCTTCCATGTGGCTGAAGCCTTCACCGGACTTAAAGGGGTACTGGTACCCATCGAAGAAACCATCAGGGGCTTTAATATGATCATGGACGGGGAAGTGGATGAATATCCGGAAGCTGCGTTCAACCTTGTAGGTACCATCGATGATGCGATCGAGAAAGGTAAGAAACTGCTGGCACAGGCGAAAGGATAATAGTCCCGAGTTAAAAAAGACAAATCATGAATCTGGAGATTCTCACACCCGAGAAAAAAATATACAGCGGCGAGATCTACGGCGTGCAAATGCCGGGAATAAGCGGATCATTTGAGGTCCTGGAAAAACACGCTCCGCTGGTAAGCGCCCTGAAGCCCGGCCGGGTAAAGATACTCAAGGATAAATCCGCCGTTTCCGGCAACCCTTCACATGCTGCCCTTTTCGATATCCAGGGTGGTTTCGTGGAGGTGCTCAACAACAAAGTGACTTTACTCGTGGAAGGCGCTGTGGCCGTTGATAAATAAATTGTACCCGGGTGAGCCCGGGATGAAAACCCCAGTCCGAATTTTGAAAACACATTCAAACCCTCCCCGCGGAGGGTTTTTTTATGGGCTACCGGTATCCGGTCTTCCTTTTTATTTCCTGTTCGGCCCAGGTAAAGACCCTTCTCATCATATCGGTTTTCCGGAATTCATACCGGTTCCGGATCTGTTCTTCTTCCGCAGCCAACAGCAGGAAAATGAGGTCTATCACACGGGCTGAAATAAAATCGGTGAGACTTGTTTCCAGCGGACGGCTGATAAAAGGGAGCTTGTTATAAATACCCGAAATCGTATTCCACTCCTGGTCGGCGCCTTCTGTCCGGATGCTGCTGTCCACGACAGGCCGGAAAGCGGTCATCAACCCGGGTTTCATTTCCTGTTTGAAATAATCGGTCGCTGCGTGGGGGTTGTCCGTGACCAGGATCTTTGCCGCATCGCGGAACGTCATGTTTTTGACCGCCTCAAAAAAGAGAGGCCGGGCAGTTTTCACAGCCGTTGACATGGCACGGTTGAATTTGGCCGTAACCTGGTTGACCGTCCTGTCAAATCCGAGGTCTCGGAGTGTGTTTTCGATTTTGGCAGCTTCTCCGGGGAACACAAAACGGATCAAAGGATTTCCCTCCGGGTTATTGAACGCATCGAGGCTTCGGAATAGTCCCTGTGAAAGTGCATCCCGGAGGGCCAGGATCATTTCGATTTCAGAGGGAGCCCCGCCCAGTTTCTTCAGGGTGTGGCAGCCTGGAGAGGTCACGATGACCCCGAGGAGGAACAGGTTGAGAAAGAGAGATCGCATCGCAGGTTGTTTGCGGCAGACCGCGGAAGGGCTGCCTAGTTCAGCTGGGGATCGATGGGGAAATTCACCATCATTTCGTAATCCCCGCCCAGGTGTTTGAGGGCATCTTTCCAGATCGACGAATGATTCGGATGAAAGACCAGTTTGCGGGTAGCCTTTACCGTTAGCCATGTCTTTTCATTGAGTTCTTCATGCAGCTGGCCTTCGCCCCAGCCCGAATACCCGATAAAGAACCGGATCCGCCCCGGATCGAGGCTGCCGGTCTTGAGCATATGTACCACGGCTTCAAAATCCCCTCCCCAGAACACCCCTTTTATCACTTCCTGGCCGCCGGGAATCTCTTCGGGTAGTTGGTGCAGGAAATGCAGTGTGTCGACCTGCACTGGTCCGCCGTAATAAACAGGGATGCGGTGCCCCTCGAGTTCAGGGATCAGTTCGTCAAGCGTATTCTCATACGTCCTGTTCAGTACAAATCCAAAGCTGCCATCCTCTCGGTGTTCACAAAGGAAAACGACGGAGCGCAGGAAATTGGGATCTTTCAGAAAGGGGTCTGCGATCAGTAATATGCCTGGGGCCGGTTCAATCATGATTCAATTTAGCATTTAATATCTTTTTTGTAAAACCCGGCCCGGTTTTTAAAGGGAAAAGGAAACAGATTCCATTTTGGCTCCCATGGGCCGATCTGTTTTAAATCCCCGTTAAAATCAGGCGATATACCCTGTACAGGGGATGTTAATAGGCCCGGGAAACGTATTTTTGTCGACCTGTTTGTTATTAAAAACCTGTTATCTTAGGGCCCGGGTCATGCTTTGAAGCGCATATTTACCATCATAACCATTCTGATCTCTCTTTCACTGGTGGGGATCATCATCAACCAGAATTCCGCCCTGCGGAATATGGTGTCGCTGCGCCGTGAACAGATCAAGCACAATGTGGAGCAAAGCACCCGCATGGTGGCCGACGAGTTGTCACAGCACAAAGGAAACAACCTGATCGGAAATACAAAAAAGGGGTTGGTCCTTCCGGATGATTTTTCTATCGATATCTTCAAACCTGTAACCGTCGCCAGCCGTTTTGGCGTGGACGAAATCCGGCAACGTTTTGAAAGAGCCTTTCTGCTCAACAATCTCAAGAATGTCAAATTCGAGTTTGGAATCGCCACCTTCGACCGGATGGGCAATATGGTTTTTGAAAAGGCTTCAGCCAATTTTGTCCAGGCCTTCCAGGATACAACCCAGAATTTCGTTTATAACAGCGGACTCGAAGCACTCAGCGGAACGGCCGGGGAAAACCTGAGTGTGAGTGAAGTGCTGTTTGTTGTGGTACCCAATATCAAGGGGCTGGTACTGAAATCACTGTTCTGGCAGATCATCGTTTCCGTGCTGTTTACCATCATTATCCTGGCAGCCTTTACGCTGACGGTGCGTACCATGCTCCGGCAGAAAAAGCTGGCTGATATCAAGAATGATTTCATCAACAACATGACGCATGAATTCAAGACACCCATCGCCACGATCTCGCTGGCCGTGGATGCCATGCGAAATGAAAAAGTGATCCAGGACCGGGGGAAACTCGGTTATTTCAGCGATATCATCAAGGAGGAGAACCAGCGGATGAATCGGCAGGTGGAAACCATCCTCAAGGCGTCTCAGCTGGAAAAACAGGAAGTGGACCTGGCCCTGAAACCGGTACATGTACACGAACTGATCCGGGATGTGGTTGATAATTTCAAGCTGCAGCTGGAGGAGAAAAAAGGAAATGTGGAACTGGACCTTGATGCAAAATCGGACCTGATAGACGCGGACGAGGTTCATTTTTCAAACCTGGTGAACAACCTCGTGGATAATGCCGTGAAATATGCCAAGGAAAACACCCCCCCGCTGATCCGCTTAAGCACCCAATCCAATGCACGTCATTTTATCATGCGGATCGAAGACAACGGGATCGGGATGAACCGTGATACCGTAAAGCGGATCTTTGAAAAATTCTACCGCGCCCATACCGGTAATGTACATAATGTAAAGGGATTTGGCCTGGGGCTCAGCTATGTAAAAACAATGGTGGAAGCACACAACGGCGATATCCGGGCCGAAAGTACTCTTGGAAAGGGGAGTGTCTTTACAGTCGAACTTCCCCTGAAAAAAAGTTAGGTATCGTTCTTCCACAAAAGACTGCCATCTCCATAACTGAGAAACCGGTATCCCTCCGCCAGGGCATGGTCATAAACCTTTCTCCAGTCATCTCCGATCAGGGCAGCCACCAGCAACAACAGGGTGGACTGCGGCTGGTGAAAGTTTGTGATCAGACCCTTAATCACCCGGAATATATATCCAGGTGCAATCAGTAACTGAGTTTTGGCAACCACCTGTTCCTGTTGTTCCAGTTTCATCCGGGTCAACAGTGCCTCAAAGGCTTCCCTTACAGATACGTTTTCCTTTGCCAGGGAGTACGCTTCCCATTGATCAAGCGCCAGGATTTCTCCGGGACCGGTTTTTTCCGTCGGGTGCCTGAGGATTTTGACTCCCAGCCAATAAAGGCTTTCCAGGGTACGCATGGACGTAGTACCTACAGCCACAATAGGATCTTCCTGGTGTTGCAGGATGTTTTCAATGGTTTCCCTGGAAACATCCATCCATTCCGCGTGCATTTCATGTTCCTGCATCCGTTCACTCTTGACAGGTTTGAATGTTCCGGCACCCACATGAAGGGTTACAAAATCGATCCCGGTATTCCGCTGTTTCAGTTGCGTCAAAATGTTTTCGGTAAAATGCAGACCTGCTGTGGGTGCGGCCACTGAGCCGTCGCGGTTTGCATAAACAGTTTGGTATCGTTCGGTGTCGGATGTTTCCGCCGCCCGTTTTAGGTAAGGGGGGAGCGGGATGGCTCCGGCCAGATGAAGGACTTCGGCAAAGCTCAGGTGCGCAGGGGTCCAGGATAATTCGATCAGGAATGAACCGGACCTTTTCTCTATGTACCGGGCCCGGAGTAGCAGCCGCAGATCCGGGGTGTCGATCTTTTTTTCGAGTAACTGTCCGGGTTTCCATTTGGAAGCTCCGCCTACGAGACAATGCCAGCGAACCTGTTCCGTTTGCCGCATGGCCCGGGTGATATCCGGATATTCCTCATGGGGTTCCAGGCAGAATATCTCGACTAGACCACCCGAAGGTTTCCTGAAAATCAGCCGCGCTTCCACCACTTTGGTATTGTTGAATACCAGTCGAGCGTTGGGAGGAATATGGACCGGCAGGTTCCGGTAATGGTCGTTCGTGATTTGGCTGTTTCGGTAAACCAGTAAACGGGAAGCATCCCGCTCGGCCAGCGGGTACCGGGCGATCCTTTCATCCGGTAACGGGTAGGTGTAATCCAGGATGGATATTTTTCCGGGGTCTGTCATAACACAACCAACTGTTGTATTGGTGATTGGCAAAATTACAGGGAAACGGGGAATGCTCCATTGGAAAAGCAGTTACCGGTTTCTGAGCGGAACCACAATTTTCATTACGTTCCATGGTGGATCCACGTCAGTTACTTTTAGTTCAACCAGTTGATGCTGCAGCGCATCCCTGCGGATCCGGTCTTCCGTTAAGGTCGGTTGGGATCCGTGAAATTTTTTTATACAAGGAGATCAGGATTATCAGCGATGTGTTTTGGTCGCAATGGGTTTTATTTTTTTCATTTCCGTTTCAAATTCCCGATAGTTTTTCACGAACAAATAAACCAGGCCGGAGTTACTGCTTTTTGCACAGCAGTCCGCTTACATCTTTTTCAAGCAGGGCATAATTGTTTACCGGAGGAGTTATCAACAGGAGTTTCATATCCGGCCGGAACCCGAGTTTATAAAGAAGGAGTGTGTCGGAATATCCTGAATCCGCCATTGGGAAGCTTTCCTGAAAGAACCGGTTGATTGGTGCTTGCAATGAACTTCAATATTTCATCCATTTCCACAGCTTATCCACCGCTATTCACACTCAATCCACGCAATTTTTGGACCTCCACTTGGTTTGTTATTGCGAAACCCTTTCCAGATAAGGGTTTCAGGGAAAATCAGGGTGGGGATAAAAGAAAATGGAAAAAATTTGGTAGTTAAGTGGGAAAAAGTGTTATTTTGTGTCAATTATTTAAAAATTGACCCAATTCGCTGATAATGATAGGCTTTCTCGGAGAATTCGAGGCAACGTTGGACGCCAAGGGGCGTTTCCTCCTCCCGGCAGGGTTCAAAAAGCAATTGCCGGAAGGGGAGGGCAGCCGGTTTGTTATCAACAGGGGTCTTGAGAAATGTCTGGCTCTCTATCCGATGAAAACATGGGAGCCGCTCTTTAACCGAATCAGTGGCCTGAATGAATTTGATCCCAAGCAAAGGGGTTTCAGAAGGGCCTTTTTGAACGGGGCCACTTATGTGGAGCCCGATACAGCCGGGAGGATCCTGGTGCCGCCAGGCCTGAAAGGGTACGCGGAACTGCAGAAGGACATTGTGTTGCTGGCAACCGGTGATAAACTTGAAATCTGGGATAGTAATAAGTACAAACAGTTCTTTGATTCAATTTCTTCGGATGCATTAAGTGACCTTGGAAACCAGGTGCTCGGTGATGGCAAGACGGAATAATTATTAATTAATAATTACTAATTATTGGAAAACGGATATCATACTCCCGTAATGCTGGAAGAGGCCATAACGGGACTGAATATCCAACCGGCCGGCACTTATGTGGACTGCACTTTTGGAGGCGGGGGACATAGCCGGGCCATACTCGGTCAGCTCGGACCAAATGGCAAACTGATCGCCTTTGACCAGGATGCAGATGCGGCCCGAAACCTGCCGGATGATCCCCGGATTCTTTTTGTTCCGCAAAACTTCCGGCACCTGCAGCGTTTTCTCCGCTTGCACGGGATCACGCAGGTAAACGGGTTACTCGCCGACCTGGGTGTCAGCAGCCACCAATTTGATGAAGCGGAACGGGGATTCTCCACACGCTTCAATGCCGCGATGGACATGCGGATGGATCGCCGGCAGCAGCTCACCGCCTTTGAGGTCCTTGAAACCTACACCGAACCACAGCTTCACCGGTTATTCGAACTATATGGTGAAGTGACCAATGCCAGGACCCTGGCTCGGAAAATCGTAACGGTTCGCCAGTCGGTATCGCTCAAAACGATCGACGGGTTTAAAAATGCCATCCGGGAAATCGTAAAAGGAAATCCACAAAAATACTTTGCCCAGGTTTTCCAGGCCTTACGCATTGAAGTAAACGACGAGCTCGGTGCATTGAAAGAGTTACTTCAGCAAATCCCATCCTTGCTAAAACCCGGTGGCAGAGCAGCTATCATCACTTTTCATTCCCTGGAAGACAGGCTGGTAAAGACTTTCTTCCGGCGCGGGTCTTTTGACGAGCCGGAAGAGCATCCCTTTATCAATACAGAACCGGTAAACGAATTGCAGGTGGTAACAAAAAAACCAATCGTCCCAACCGCAAGGGAAATGAAAGAGAACCCGCGGTCCCGGAGCGCAAAACTTCGGGTGGCGGAAAAAAAGGAATGACATAAGAAATTGAACGAGGTAAATATATAGGGTATAAAAAAACGGAAAATCTATATCCTTTGAAATCAACCAAGCCGCCCCGGGCGGCCTCCTGAACAGGAGATGAAAAACCAACCAATGTACGAAACCCATGAACCAGGAACAATCACATCCGGAAGAACGGAACCCGCAGACCGGTATGCCCCCCAAACAACAGGCGCATACCGGCTGGAAACGCTGGCTGAATTACCAGTCGGTGGTCAGGCAGGTTCCGTTCTTTTTGTTCCTGTCCATGCTGGCGGTGATCTATATCTACAACGGGCATTATGCGGACAATACCATCCGCCATATCAACCGCACCTCGAAAGAAGTCAGGGAATTGCAATACGAGTATACCGATGTGAAGAGCAAAGTAATGGGACAAAGCAAACAGAGCGAACTGGTAAAGGCCGTGGAGCCGCTGGGATTGAAGGAACTGACCCATTCGCCGGTAGTACTGAAAGATACGGCTGTTAACTGAGACCGGGCCCTGTCCCCGGTACGGCGAACGGCACACGAACAACAACTAAAAACGATCCGCCCATGCCGGCTGAGGCATGGGCCGGTAACAGCGAACAGTGGACGTTAAAAAGGACATATTGTGGCGGGTATATGTGAGCTTTCTCAGCATCACTATCCTGAGCCTGTTAGTGCTAGGTAAAGCATTCTACATCCAGCGTGTGGAAGGCGCTCACTGGCGCAGCATGAGCGACAGTCTGCACCGCCGCATTGTCGCCCTCACCGCCGACCGGGGAACCATTTACAGCGAAGACGGGCAAATGCTCAGCACTTCGATTCCCACTTTTGATATTTACATGGACTTCAACGCTGATGGTCTCCGGGAGAAAAAGGGGAAGCGGTTTTTCGAGCACGTCGACTCTTTCGCCTTTGCCCTCTCAGCCTATTTCGGCGATAAATCCGCTGCCGAATATAAAAAGGAGCTCAAGGCTGCCTTCGCCCGGAACAGCCGATACTATCCACTCAAAAAGAAACTCCGGTTCGAAGATTATAAGGTATTCCGCGAAATGCCCCTCGTACGCCTGGGACGGAACAAAAGCGGGGTTATCACGGAAGTGAACAGTAAAAGACTGCTGCCTTACGGTCTGCTTGCCAACCGCACGATCGGGTTATCACGCGAACACGTAGCCAGCAACGGAAAAACAAAAAAACAGAATGTCGGGCTGGAGAAAAGTTATGACACCTTATTAAGCGGTCGTGACGGCCAGCGCCTGGTCCGGTATATAGCGGGCGGTACCGCGATACCGGTTGAAGGCACGCAAACGGATCCGGTGAACGGAAAAGATATTCATACCACCATCGATGTAAATATCCAGGATATTACCGAAACCGCGCTGATGCGGATGATGCAGCAATGTGAAGGTCCATATGGTACCGCCATCGTGATGGAGACGGCCACCGGAAAGATAAAGGCCATGGCCAATCTCGGCCGACGGCCTGACGGATCTTATTGGGAAGATGATAATTACGCGCTCCGTGCTACCGAGCCGGGATCCACCATCAAACTCGCAACCCTGATTTCCGTACTGGAGAAAGGAACCAGCCGGATCGATGACAAGGTGGAAGTTGGAAGTGCCGGAAGGGCACAGGTGGGAAGTAAAGTGGTTACGGATGCCGAGCGGTCTCCCCGCCCGGTGCTTACAGTCCGAGAGTGCTTTGCCCACAGTTCCAATGTCGGCATGAGCAAACTTGCTTACAAAGCCTTTGCAGGTCGCCCGGCTGAACTCAAGGATTACCTCCACCGGTTTCACCTCGATACCCGTTCACCGATAGACCTGTCGAATGTGCCGCGCCCAACAATGGCGCCGCTCGACCAAAAGGGAAGTGCGGAAGGGAACATGCTCTGGATGAGTTTCGGATACGGTCTCCAGGTAAGCCCGCTGCAAACCCTGACTTTTTACAATGCCATTGCCAATAACGGGCGGATGATGAAGCCATACCTCGTTCAGACCATTCGGCATAACGGGATTCTTGTCCGCCAGTTTGAGCCGGTGGTACTGGAAAAAAATATATGCAAGCCGGGAGTGGCCGCCGATTCACGAGGCATCGCTGCGGCTGAGGCTTGCCGA
>JBMSNP010000050.1:0-22421 GCA_049421765.1 Chitinophagaceae bacterium | reverse complement strand
TACAACACAACTCCGGAAAAGTAACATCCACAAAAAGCAGGATACCCTTTCAACTGCATTATTTCGAAAAATTTGACTCAAAATCACAGGCTTACCGAAGGGAACTTTTCTTTAAATCAATAGAAGGAAGGAACTGGTTGATTGAAAACAAAATAATTTTTCCCAGATAGTTTTTTTTGATGCTACTGCAACCTCTCATGTATACTTCGCAGCCCGTTGATCGAGGAAGCTTAAAAATTCCTGTTTCCATTTTATAATATTTATCAGATATAATTTTTTTGACTGAGCTTCAGCATTTATTTTTGCCGTGGAGAGATGGCAGAGCGGTCGAATGCGGCGGTCTTGAAAACCGTTGACCCAAAAGGTCCGGGGGTTCGAATCCCTCTCTCTCCGCAAACCGGAAAGGCCCCGCCATTGGCGGGGCTTTTGTTTTCCGAAGCGACGCAAATTCAATTTGCGGGAACTAAGGAAAATAAAAAAGCCTGGGCGCAGCGAAGGGCCGTTCCGGTTTATGCATGCCCGCCGCAGGCGAAAGGGATCACCAAATGGTAATCCTTTTATCTGTATTGTCATCATAAAAATGCCTCCCTGAAGGAGGCATTATGATTTGAATATATTAATAAAATGATCCCAGGCAGCCTGCTGACTAGAAACAGTTTTTTATTTCACTTTTGAAACCTGAACAGCACTTAACCCGCGCGGACCCCGCTCTACATGAAAACTGACTTTGTCCATTTCCTCAAGCGGTTCCTGGATTTCATTTACATGGAAAAAAATCCGCTCCCGGGTTTTCAGGTCATTGATAAAACCAAACCCTTTCTCATTGTTATAGTAGCTGACAGTTCCCGTACTGGGCTCCGCTTCCGCGATATCCTCTTGTTTGGGTACGCCGATCTGAATCTCTTCAAGCGCAAAAGTGCGCATCCGTTTCGGATCAGGAGGAGTATCCGTCAGGTTCCCGTTTTCATCCAGGTAAGCCATCATCCCGTCGAGTGAACCTCCGGTTTTTTTGGTGGCTTTCCGCTCCTCCATCTTCTGTCTTTTTTCCTGCTTCTGCTTCAGCCTTTTTTTTTCTTTTTCTTTCTTATTAAAAGTTTCTTTTGATTTGGCCATATTTATAATTGTTTTAAAAACCGCACACTATCCGGCAGAACCAACATGCTAACGAAAAAAAAGATAAAACTTCCCGGACGGGAAATGGAGTGATCTGTTGCGATTATGTGTGCAGGCAATGCCATAAAATTAACCAAAGCTGTCGAGATCAGAAAAGAAATTATGCACAAAGCGGTAACATGGATCACATCCTGAATACATTAGCCGTGTTAATGACAGAAGTGAGGATAAATTATTCGAGTGATGAACAGCGAAATGTCAGTAAAAAACAGTACCTTTTGACGTTCCCACATAATTTTTTTCCAGCCCATCCACTACAACCTCATTGCGGGCTTTATTGAATAAGTGTTTGCTGCAATAAGAAGTGAATTAGACTGGTCAATTAAAACAAGCAGTTCAGTATGTTGACATCAGTCATTACCGGCACCGGGGCCTATATCCCCGGCCATATTCAATCCAATGAACATTTTATCGAAAATCGTTTTTTTGAAGACAATGGCACCCCCCTCTCCCATGCAACAGATGTGATTATCGACAAATTCAGGAAAATCACCGGGATCCGCGAAAGACGATATGCTCCGGCAGTCCTGAATGCATCAGATCTCGCTGCTCAGGCTGGAAAACAGGCCCTGCTGGACAGCGGTACAGACCCTGAGACGATCGACCAGATTGTGGTCTCCCACAATTTCGGAGATGTGGCCTACGGCCATGTGCAGTCCCAAAATGTGCCATCGCTGGCAAGTCGGGTCAAACACCTTCTCGGGATTTCCAGGCCTGAATGTATTGCTTATGATGTGCTTGTAGGTTGCCCCGGATGGATCCATTCGCTGATCCAGTCCCATGCCTGGTTCCGGGCGGGTATGGCCCGGAAAGTGCTCCTGATCGGAACTGAAACATTATCCCGGGTGATTGATCACTCCGATCGCGACAGCATGATCTTTTCCGACGGTGCGGGCGCCTGTGTACTGGAATATATGGAAACAGGAACGGGCGGACCGGGTATACTGGGTACCAGTGCACAATCTCATTGCATTGACGAACTGGAATATATCAATATGGGTAAATCGTACAACCAGGAAGATGAAAACACCGCGCTTTATATAAAAATGAGGGGCCGGAAAGTATACGAATATGCGCTCCGGAATGTACCCCTGGCCATGAAATCATGCCTCGAAGAGGCCGGTGTGAGTATCCGGCAGGTCAGCAAGATCCTGATACACCAGGCCAATGAAAAAATGGATGAAGAAATTGTAAAGAGGTTATATACGCTTTACGGGCAAACCCCGCCTCCCGGTATAATGCCCATGAGCATCCAGTGGCTTGGCAACAGCTCGGTTGCCACCATTCCCACCCTGTATCACCTGATCCGGCACGGGCAAATGCCCGAACATGAGATCCGGTCCGGCGATATCATCCTTTTTGCATCAGTGGGGGCAGGAATGAATATCAACGCGGTTTGTTACCGGGTCTGAGCAGCTCAGGATTGCGATTCAAGGCGCGTAAATTCGGTCCCGTTGAAAATACGGGCAAGGTTTCCGCTCAGGGTCTTTTTATACTCGTCGATGTATTTTTCATTGACGATCCGCCACAGGTTTTTGCGGCTCAGTTCGCTGTAATCCGCCGTTTTGATAAAAAGTCCCTTGATGGGGCTGCGTGTTTTAAACCGTATTTCAAAAACCGGCTCCTTGGATTTTGATTTCTCCAGAACGGCTTCGATCTGTTCGTGTGTCATCTGAATGTTTTAATTGGTAATTATGTGTTTCTGGGTTCCGGAAAAGACCGTATTGCGCATCCAGTTAAAAACGGAAATCTCGCACAACGCCGATGCCGGCAACTCACGGCTGATCTTTTTTTCAATAAACTTCCCCTCGCTCAATGTATTCCGCTCGGATATAGAGCCGTAAAAATTGATCAGGAAAAGGACCTGGGCCCCGTTGTTCCGGTCAAATGCCCTTCGATCCGGCTGGCGGACAAACCGGAGTTTCTCACCTGCAGGCCAGTTGTAATGGGTTTCCTCAAGATCCTGTTTCTGAAAATGCATCTGTGTGTTTTAAAAAAGTTATCCGATCCACCTTACATAACCGCTGCGGTAATCTGTAAGTGTTGCGAACCGGATGAAATCGGATTCACCGGTTGTAAATCAACCGGGAAAAAGAAAACAGGGAAAACCCGGAGGGTCTCCCCTGTACCCGTTGTTTATTTACCGTTTCCGCTGCGGTTTTCCCGCTCGCGGGCAACCGTAACAGAGATAAAACGGCCTTCCATTTCTTTTCCGTTCAGTCCGTTCATGGCCTGGCTGGCTTCAGCCGCCGAATCCATTTCCACAAAACCAAATCCCCGGCTGTTACCGGTAAGGCGATCCGTAATCACTTTGGCGGACGAAACCTGGCCAAAGGGTTCAAACAATTTCCGGAGATCATCATCACTGGCATGCAAACCCAGGTTCGAAACATACATGTTCATATTAAATATTTAAATGTGATCAAAAAGATAAAAACCGACAGCAAGAGAAAAGAGGAGAAAAATTTTTACCGGGGCGAAGCGTAAGAATCGTTACTGATCCAGACTAAATGATGAAGTATTTTTATCTGCCTTACAAATATAGGCATTTTAGCCCCCGTGGGCAAATGTATTATTTACGCCAGTTTTGATGAATTCACAACCCAGCTGCGGTTAATGATCCCGTTCATGTACGATCACGGTACTGTCAAGGATGATCCGTACCGGTTTTTTTTCCGCTTCAGTTTCCGCCCGGATCTGCCGGATGAGGATCTCTGCAGCTTTCTCCGCCTGTTGATAAGGATATTGCTCCACGGAAGCCACCGGCGGTTCATCCAGGTAAGATGTCACGGGTAAGTTGGCATAACTGACAAAAGAAATTTCCTGATTCACTTTTACACCTTGCTGACGGGAATACTTGATCGCCTCGAGAGCCACATAGTCATTGAATGCAATCACGGCGCTCGGACGTTCCCGCAAGGCCAGCAATTTGTGCATGGCATCCCTGGTTTTTTCCCTGCTGAGATCTGTGGAAACCACCATAGCGTTGTCCGCTTTAAGCCCGTGCTTCTGAAGCCCGGTCCGATACCCTGTCAACCTTTGCCTGGCATGTACCAGGTTGTCGGGCCCCCGGATAAAACCGATCCGGCGATGCCCTTTTTGCACAAGCCAGTCCATCAATTCACCCGTGCTGTGTTCCAGGTTGCAGGAAACAGAACTGGCTTCGGGCCAATCGGGTACACGGTCGAAAAAAACCACCGGGATATTATATTTTTCCAGCTCCTTAAAATGGGAATACTGTTTGGTCGACTTGGAAAGGGATACGATCAGCCCGTCGACCCGCTGCCGGCGCATGGCTTCAGTAACCTGTGCTTCCCTATTCACATCATCGTGTGACTGACCGATCAAAACCGTATACTGGTTCCGGATGGCCACATCTTCAATCCCGCTGATGGCAATGGAGAAAAACTCTTCCCTGAGATCAGGCAGAATCAGGCCGATGGTCATGGATCTCCCTTTTTTAAAAGAGATGGCGGCCTGGTTGGGCTCATAATGCAGTTCTTCAGCCAGCTTTTGCACCTGCATGCGGGTTCGTAACCCGATGCTGGGGTGATCATGCAGGGCCCGGGATACGGTCGATACGGATACATTCAGTATCCGGGCAATTTCTTTGATCGTGACAGGTTTCTGCTCCATAATTCCAGACAGATACAAGATAGAAAAATAGAAGCAGATATCGCCCGTCTTTTACCTCCTGAATGACAAACCCGCAAATAATACTTCTTTTTTGATGGCCTCTTTTGCATGAGCAGGATCATGCAAAATAGTTTTGGCCTTGGTTTGAATCTTTAGTAATTTTCAATAGCAAAAAAAAAGCGATGAGTACTGTAGCCGCAGTTTTAGCCAGAAAGCAATTAAAGCCGGTCAGTGTTTCCCCGGAAACCTCGGTGAATGAAGCCCTCCGGATCATGGCGGAAAAAAATATCGGGTCGGTCATGGTGATGCGCGGAGATAAATATCTTGGCATTGTAACAGAGCGGGATTACTCACGCAAGGTAGTTCTCAAGGGAAAAAATTCAAACGACACCCTGGTTTCGGATATTATGTCGACCGATCTGCCAGCCGTTAAACCAGGTGACAGCATTGAATACTGTATGGAACTGATGACCGGCCGGAATATCCGGTATATGCCGGTTTTTGACAATACACGCCTCGAAGGGATCATCTCGATGAGTGATGTGGTGAAGGAAACGATTCTTGCGCAGAAAGAAACCATCAACCAGTTACAGAATTATATATCCAGCTGACTTACACGCTCATTAAATACCAGCGAAGCCCCGTAAGGCTTCGCTTTCTTATTTCTCCTCCTGTTTCTTTTCCTGTACCACGACCAGGTCACCCAGGTCCACCTGCATCGGCAACAGTCCGATCCTGACAACGGCCCGCTTTCCGCGGAGTTCGGTGACGACACCCACCTGGTGGTTTTTTTTCATTTTAACAGTATCCCCCACCCGGATTGTACCACCCACTTCCGCAAACTTTGATTCGATCTTCTTCTGCATTTTACTGACGGCTTTCTTCTCATTTTTATTATTCAACAGGGCATCGATCTGCCTGATCACTTTCTGTTTATTTTCTTCGCGCCGCCAGTCATTTACCAGCTGTTTCAGTTTCCGCTCCATATCCCTGAGGTAAAGGATCCGGTCTTCAGAGATCCGGTTCTGTTCCTTTTGCAACTCCACCTGTTGCCGGTACTTTTCCCGGTCCAGGGTCTGCATCATATCTTTCTTCAGCTTTTCATTTTCCTTCAAAAGTCTGCTCAGTTCTTCTTCCCGCTTCCGGATATCCTGCAGGTCCTGCTCAGTCCGGTTTAAAAGTTTATCAAGCCGGAACTGATCTCCATCGACGAGTTTCCTGGCCTGTTCAATCAGGTCCCGGTTGAGCCCGATCCGCTCAGCAATGGAGAAGGTATAGGAACTGCCGGGCTTCCCCACCATCAGCTGGTAAAGAGGCTGCAGGTGCTTTTCGTCAAATGCCATGGCCCCGTTGATGATGCCGTTTGTTTTTCCAGCCATCACTTTCAGGTTGAGGTAATGGGTTGTAACGATCCCGATCGCGTGTTTACGAGCCAGTTCCCGGAGAATCACTTCCGCAAAAGCTCCCCCCAGGTTCGGGTCACTTCCGCTCCCGAGTTCATCGATAAAGAACAGCGTACGCCCGTTGGCCTCTTCCATAAATTCTTTCATATGGAGCAGGTGGCTGCTGTAGGTACTCAGTTCAAATTCGATACTCTGGGTATCCCCGATATGGATCATCAGCTGTCGGAAAATCCCAAACACCGAAGACGTATGAACGGGTACCATCAACCCTCTTTGCACCATCATTTGCAGAAGCGCGACCGTTTTAAGGGTCACGGTCTTCCCCCCCGCATTGGGCCCGCTGATGACAAGGATGCGATTGGTTTCATCCAGGGTCAGTGAAACCGGGATGGTGGGTTTCCCGGCACGGCGGTTATATAGATATAAAAGCGGGTGATAAGCATTTTCAAGCCTGATCCCCGCCCGGTGTTCCACCCGTGGAAATTCAGCATTGATTTCTATCGCCAGTTTAGCTTTGGCACGGATAAAATCATAAAGACCCGTCACATCATGCCATTCGTTCAGCAAGCCTGAATATCCGGCCAATCGAGCGGTCAGCTCACGCAGGATCCGGTAGATCTCCTTTTTCTCTCGGCTTTCCAGTTCAAAAATGTCGTTGTTGAGTTCAATGGTCTCTTCAGGTTCCACAAACGCGGTCTTCCGGCTGTCACTTTCCCCATGAAGGATGCCTTTCACGGTACGCTTTTGTTCTGCGAAAACCGCCAGCACCCGCCGTCCATTTAAAAAACTCTCCTCGATTTCAGCCAGGTAACCCTGTTTTGCCATTTTAGAGAGGATCCGGGCAAATACCCGCCGGAGTTCGTTTCTTTTCCGGTACAACCCGAGGCGGATCTCGCGCAACTCCTCTGAAGCCTGATCGCGGATCTGTCCGGCTTCATCAAGGACATCGTCGATAAGGGCAGCGACCGCTTTCTCGTACCGGGTTTGCGCGATCACCTGCGCCAGCCCGGGATATGTGGCTTTTCGCTCGGGATTGAACCAGCGGAATATCTTTTCAGCACTTTCGGCGAGCTTCCGGAGGAGTTGCAGCTCTTCCGCCGACAAAACGGCACCGGGAACAGAAAGGAGTTTTAATTCCCTGGCGAGGTTAAGCACATAGTCGTTTGGAAAATAAATGGCATGCGCGATCAGTTGCCGGAATTCATGGCTTTGACGCAGTTCAGTTTCAATAAAATCGATCCGGGTATGCACCCGAAGTTCCCGGGCCCGGGCGCGTCCGTATTCTGTCTGGCAGTAATTTGAAAGCAGCTCTTTGATCTTGCTGAACTCAAGCTGTATGTCTGCAGATTCCGGGAAAAGTTTCATAAACGGATGAACAAATTTGTAAAGACCTGCAAAGGTAATTGTATTCTACCAGCGGCGAGAAAAAGTCGCTGCTACAGGTCAGTAAATCACATGTGGATTTTTCTCCGCATAGCCGGTCACCTCAACCTTTCCTGCCGTGAATTGTTAATGTATTACGAAAGCCGGCAATTTAGCCATTCGGAGATTCCCGACTGACCTTTCACTTTGTAAATTGCCATATAAACGAGAACCATGAAACTTCATCATATGATCTTACCCCTGAGTTCCGCGATCGCAGGTCTCTGGACACTAATGGCCTGCGTCTCTCAATCTTCATCTCCCGAAAAAAGTGAAATAATCAAACAAACCATGCATACAGTTCAGACAACGCCCCCCGCACCCGGCACCACCGATACCGCCACTTTTGCAAACGGCTGCTTCTGGTGCACCGAAGCGATCTTTGAACAACTGGATGGCGTGATCAGCGCCGTTTCGGGTTATACGGGCGGACATATTGAAAATCCAACTTACAAAGCAGTTTGTACCGGGGAAACCGGGCATGCGGAATGCCTCCAGATCGTTTATGACCCTGCCAAAATCAGTTTTGATGAACTGCTTGAAGTTTTCTGGCAGACCCATGACCCCACCACCCTGAACCGCCAGGGAGCCGATGTGGGCACGCAATATCGCAGCGGCATCTTTTATCACAACGAAACGCAACGGGCTACGGCTGAAAAATACAAAGCCGAACTTGACAAAAGCGGCGCATTCGACCGTCCCATCGTTACAGAGATCACCCCTTTTACCCGGTTTTACCCGGCCGAGGATTATCACCAGCAGTATTTTGAAAACAACGAGAATTCAAATCCCTACTGCAGGATCGTCATTCGCCCGAAGCTCGAAAAATTTGAAAAAGTGTTTAAGGATAAACTCCGGAAAAATCACTGATAAACCCGAGGATCTAATTTTCACCAATCTTTACACGGCGAAGTTCCAGCAGGTTAAGCGCATTGGGTCTAAATCCGGATATCCCGGGTTGCACCAGGTGCACCACTTTATCATACCAGAGCGGAACAACTGGCGCGTCATTCATCATCACCTGGTCGGCTTCCTGGTATAACCTGTACCTGATGGAGTCGGTATCTTCCTGTATCGCCTTTTCAAAAAGCCTGTCAAACCCGGGGTTGTTATACCGTGTATAATTCGGCGGTGCCGGGTTTTTAGAGTAAAAAACCGAGAGGTAATTTTCGGCATCCGGGTAATCGGCTATCCAACTGCCCCGGTAAAAGGCGGCTGTGGAGGATGCGGTCATGGTCA
This sequence comes from Chitinophagaceae bacterium, assembly GCA_049421765.1. Taxonomy (GTDB): domain Bacteria; phylum Bacteroidota; class Bacteroidia; order Chitinophagales; family Chitinophagaceae; genus JJ008. The sequence continues at coordinate 13,548 of JBMSNP010000050.1, read as the reverse complement.
GTAAAAGGGATTTCTGTATCACTTCCACCTGGACCCTGATCCCGGATTCCTCCAGTTGCTTCGCTACAAAATTGGCCATATCGGCATAAATGGCCACTGTGAGCAGCCTGATCTCAGGCATTCCCTTTCCATCGGGAAACCCGGCTTCAGCCAGGAGTCGTTTTGCCCGGGCGGGATTATAATGGTACCCCTTTACCCGAACGGTATCAAAGGAAGGGAGTCCCATCGGTACAAAACCGGATTCAGCGGGTGTTCCCAGGGAGTTCCGCAAGTAAAGGATCATCTTCCTCCTGTCGAATCCGTAATTGATCGCCTGTCGGATCTTTCGGAAACGAAGGGGGGAATTCCTTACAAGCGGGTTGGCCGTATCAACCAGGATCCCGAAGAATTCAATGTTCAGATACGGATGGGTATGGAGATCGATCTTGCCTTCCCATTCCTTTCGCAGTGTCCCCTGCTTGGTGAGCACTTCGTCCTTGAAAGAAGCCTCGATATCATTAATAAATTCTAGCTGCTTTTGCCTGAACAGCAGGAACTCGGTGGCCTTGCTGTCGTAAAAGGATACATGAATACCATCCAGGTAAGGTAGACTTTGACCCGCACTGTCCTTTTCAAAATACCGGGGATTTCTCTTCATCACCAGGGCCTGCCCTTCTTCCCAGGCAACAAAACGGAACGGACCAGTTCCCACAGGGTGACTCCTGAAACGGGTTCCGTATTTTTCCACGGCCTCGCGGGGCACCACGGAACAATATTGCATGGAAATGATACCCAGGATAGGCAAGTAGGATCGTAAAAGCTTCAGCCGGAATGTGGAATCATCAACCGCAGTAAAAGGCCGGAGCGTATCCACTTTCCCGTTGAATATCCAGGCACCCGGGCTGGCCACGGAACGGTCGATAAGCCGAGCAAAACTGTATTCCACATCACGGGCCGTCATCCGGCGTCCTTTCCCCTCAGGGAAAACGGGGTCGTCATGAAAAAAGACATCGGTTCTCAGGTGAAAGGTAAAAACAGACCGGTCTTCGGAAATGTCCCAGGAACGAGCCAGAGAGGGCACGATGTGCAGGCTGTCGTCGATCTCCACCAGGGTATTGAACAACTGGTGAGCTGGCCACATCGTCGACTGGCTTTTGGCAAAAGCGGGATCCAGGGAGGCGATTCCGCTAAACTCATTATAATGAAACACACGGGCTTCCCTGCTTTTTTTGTTGTAACAGGAAGAGAAAAGGAGTACGGCCAGGGCCGGACCGGCCATCATTATCCGGGATACTTTAACGAACATATTGCGTATCACGGCTTAAATTTACAGGAACAAATTTTACCGATTTGAAATACCTCCATGCCCGCCTGTATATACCCGTAATCCTATTTATTTCAGCCCTGTTTTCGGGCACCGTAAGCGCCATTGGCCAGCCCCCGGGAAAAAAAGTATCCTTTACACGGGCCGATAGTCTGCGCGGCAGTGTTACCCCGGAACGGGCCTGGTGGAATGTGATTCACTATAATATACAGGTAACTCCGGATTACAACACGAAGACTTTGAAAGGCTGGAACCAGATCGCGTTTGATGTAACCGGCGAAGGAAAGAACCGGAAAATGCAGATTGACCTGCAGCAACCCATGGAGATCGACAGTGTGATCTTTAATAAAAAAAGAATCCCCGTTATCACCCGGGAGGGAAACGTTTATTATATAGACTTCGGAGCTTATCGTTTTACTACCTCCAAAGATGCCGTTCAGCAGGGTAAGACTTTCACCAATTATTCGATCACGGTTTATTTTCATGGTAAACCCCGAGAAGCCCGAAGGCCACCCTGGGATGGTGGCTGGATCTGGCAAAAGGATGCCAAAGGTCGTCCCTGGATGACCGTTGCCTGCCAGGGGCTGGGCGCAAGCGTATGGTACCCATGCAAGGACTACCAGGGAGATGAGCCCGACCAGGGTGCGTTGCTCCAGGTCAGGGTACCGGATACACTGGTAGCCGTGGCAAACGGGCGGCTGTATTCCAAGGACAACCAGGGTAACGGCACCGTGTTGTACACCTGGCAAGTCAAGAATCCGATCAACAATTACAACCTGGTTCCCTACATCGGGAAATATGTCCATTTCTCCGACCAGTTTATCGGCGAAACGGAAAAGAACCTGAGCCTTGATTACTGGGTCCTGGATTACAACCTCGACAAAGCGAAGAACCAGTTTGGCCGGGATGTGAAACCCATGCTGAAAGCTTTTGAATACTGGTTTGGTCCCTACCCGTTTTATGAAGACGGGTACAAACTGGTGGAGACCCCACACCTGGGTATGGAACACCAGAGCGCTATCGCCTACGGAAACCATTACCAGGACGGCTACCTGGGGACAGATCTTTCGGGCAGCGGGTGGGGCATGAAATGGGATTATATTATCGTACATGAAAGCGGTCATGAATGGTTTGCCAACAACATCACCACCAACGATATTGCCGATATGTGGGTCCACGAGGGCTTCACCATGTATTCAGAACCGCTTTTTATCGAATACCACTGGGGCAAACAGGCAGCGGATGACTATGTACTTGGCATCCGGAAAAAGATATACAACGACAAACCCCTGATCGGGCCGTATGGCGTCAACCGAGAAGGCAGCGGGGATATGTATAACAAGGGGGCCAACCTCCTCCATACGATCAGGCAACTGATCGGGAATGATTCCCTGTTCCGTTCCATCTTGCGGGGACTGAACAAAGACTTTTATCACCGGACGGTTGATTCTCGCGATGTGGAAGCTTATTTTTCCGGGAAATCCGGGAAAGACCTTTCACGTGTTTTTGACCAGTACCTGCGTACCACCCTTATCCCACGCCTGGAGTACCGGGTGGAAGGTGACCGTTTGTTCTACCGATGGGCCAATTGCAACGACGTGTTCGACATGCCCGTCAGGCTCGAAGGAAGCGGAGAATGGTTGTATCCTGAGACCAGGTGGAAAAACACTTCCCTTACCGCGGAACTTAAAGAAAAAGGACTGGTTGCTGACCGCAGGTTTTATATCACTGTAAAAAAAGTAGAATAAGCCGATGGCATTCCAGTCCCATTCAGGGACAGCAGCCCTGTTTCACGGGCTGTTGACTTTAGACTATTGACTATCTTTAATCCCATGAGCAACATCCGGCGGCAAAGCATCATTTCTTCGGTTGTCATTTATATCGGCTTTGCTGTCGGCCTCCTGAATATCTACCTGTTTACCAAACAGGGATTGTTCCTGGATCCCCAGTTCGGTTTGTACAATGCCTTTATCGCCATAGCCATGATGATGATGGCTTTTGCCAACCTGGCAATGCCTTCCTATATATACAAATTTTATCCTTACTACAAGGATCACCTGCCCGCCAAAAAAAGTGATCAGCTTACGATCGCCCTGGTGACCGGTGTGATCGGTTTCGGGCTGGTGCTGGTGGCCGGTTTCCTGTTCAAAGGACTTGTGGTGCGGAAATACATCACCAACGCCCCGGAGATCATCACCCATTACAACTGGATATTCGTCCTGGGTTTCGGGCTGATGGTTTATACGATCCTGGAAGCGTATGCCTGGCAATTGCACAAATCGGTTTTTACCAATTTTCTAAAAGAAGTGCTATGGCGACTTTTTACCACCTCGCTGATCGTTCTGTTTGCGACTGGAGTCATCCGTGATTTTGATACATTCATCCACCTGTTTTCACTCAGTTATCCCCTGATCGCCGCGGTCCTGCTGATTTACCTTGTGGCAACAGGCCGGATTCATTTCACTTTCCGGATCAGCAAGGTCACCCGTCGGTTTTCAAAGAGTATACTCCGGCTATGCACATTTGTGTATGGGGGCTCCCTGATACTGACCCTGTCACTTGTCTTTGACTCCCTGTTGATCAGTTCGGTGCTGGATGATGCCCTGACCAAGCTTGCTGTCTACTCAGTGGCCCAGAACATCACATCGTTGATCCAGGTTCCGCAGCGGGGCATTATTGCTGCCGCCATCGCCCATTTGTCGCAGGCCTGGAAAGACAAGAACATGGCCCTGATCCAAAAGATCTACCAACGGTCATCCATTAACCAGCTTTTATTTGCCTGCGGGCTTTTTGCTTTGGTCATCCTGAGTTTTTCGGATGCCGTAACCACGTTCCGGCTTAAAGGAACCTACCTGGATGCCTATTATGTGGTCATCCTGTTGGGACTTGCCAAGATAGTGGATATGGGAACCGGTGTAAATGCCCAGATCATTGCCACTTCGACATGGTGGCGCTTTGAAATGGTCAGCGGGGTGATCCTTCTGATCGTAATGCTGCCGCTTACCTATGTGCTGACCAGGCAAATGGACATTGTGGGAACGGGCCTGGCTCACCTGATTTCCATCAGTATTTATAATACCATTCGCATGCTATTCCTGTGGAAGAAATTCAGGCTGAACCCTTTTACCCGGCAGTCCCTTTATATTGTCCTGCTGGCAGGCGGTTCCTTTGCCATCTGTCATTTCCTGTTCAGGGAAATACATGGCTGGGGCGGCATGTTCCTGAGAAGCATTGCCTTTCTCTTCCTTTACGGATTCGGAGCGGTTTACACAAAACTCTCACCCGACATACAGCCGGTACTCTTGTCACTGCGAAAAAGATTGGGATTGAAGTAGAGGCGGGTTCAGTTCTGTACCACAACCTGTTTGTTATCGATCCTGCCAGCACCTACAAAACGCTTGAGGTAATAGGATTCGAACAGGTTACTGACCATCACTCCTCTTGAAACAGAGGCATGAATGAACCGGTTATTCCCAAGGTATACACCCACGTGTGAAACACCTCGTCCGGAAGTATTGAAGAAAACGAGATCCCCTTCCTGGAGTTCCGTGGTGGAGATCTTCCGGCTTATCCGGTACTGTTCGCGGGAAACCCGGGGCAGGGTCATTCCGTAAACAGCCGCGTAAACGGCCACGGTAAACCCGGAACAATCAACCCCGCTTTTGGTATTGCCTGCGCTCCGGTAACGTACCCCATACCAGTCATCCACCGCATCCAGAAGTGAAAGTGTGGGCAGGGATTCAACTTCCGTATCAAGAAGCAGGGAGTATTTGAACTGAACCGGAGAAGCGGATTCCACTTCCGCGGTACGGGCGGCCAGCATCTGGGACATTTCACCTGCTTCCTTTTTCGCGGCCGCACGGGTTGTTATCCCAGATCCACCTGCTCCTGTTGGGGCCATTTCCGGCTCACGCCGGGTATCCGTAGTTACAGTTTTTGACGCAGGAGTAACAGAAATATTTTCAATAAACTTGTTTTTTACCGTGGGATCTGTGCTGGTAACAACCGGTTTATGGTTCGTGAAATTTAAAGATTTGAAGGAGGAGCAACTGCTGAGAAACAACACCACACCTGCAGCCATTAATATTTGCTTAACCATTACGTCTTTCTTTTTAGGATGATTTCATGGGGCTTTTGAACCCTGCCTAGCAGCAGTTTGGAACAATCATACACTGGATTCTTACAAAAATAATGTTAACCGGTCAAAAAAAGCTCCTTTTGAAAAACGATTTTTACTCAGTAAAATTGCCACAAGCTTAACCTACTGTACCTAAACTGTTTAGAGTTTCCAACATCCTGTGTATACTATACGAATCCGGAGTGCGGGCAGCTGCAAATAATTGGTTATTATTGACACATGTTTTTTTGTATGCAAGCCCTTCTTAAATACACCGGTATCCTGCTCATTACAGTCGCCTGCAAAAATTCGGGCGGCACAGATTCTGTGTCCACGGAAAATATTGCTGCTGGAATTGCTGTTGACACCGTTGTCCCACCAGTTCCTCCCCGTCCCTACGGGAAACTGGAATACCAGAAAAAGGAACTGGTTGCGGCAGCTCCCGGTACCAAATCCGTGATCTTTAACTCGGGCGGATCACGTTTATACGCCATGAACCTGGAAGGGATGAGTGTTTATGAATTTGACCAGGCCAGCCGGAAGATCCGAAGGGAATTCAAATTTCATCCCACCCGTGGAACAGGCTGGGATTATAACCGGAACCGGCCCATCGCCTCCTACCAGGAAAAACCAGTGGAAGCCTGTTTGAGTCATGACGACCGGATATTGTGGGTATCACTGCATAACGCTGAGGGGATCGTTCCGATCTGGCTGGATGATTTTTCCCGCAACAGGAAATCCGGTGACCCGGGACAAAAAACAAAACCCGTAACGGTTTTGTACCCGGGGTCGGACAAAAAAGACTCGTTCGATGTACCGCTGATCCTTACAGGCAAAACCCCAAAGGTGATCGCCCGAACCGCCGATAGCCGGCATCTGCTGGTCAGCAACTGGCACTCCCGCAACAACAGCATACTGGAACTCGACTCCGCGGTTTACCCCTATGGCCGGGTAATCAGTACGGTTCCGGTATCTGCGATTCCGCGCGGGATTGCGGTGGACAACAAAAGCAATAAATCCTATATCGCCATCATGGGAGGTTCAAGCCTGGTGGTCGTGGATAATGCCACCTGGAAAACGGAAAATATCCTCAACGTGTGGAGCAACCCCCGGCATATTGTAATGGATCCCTCCGGCAGACTTTTCGTTTCGTATAACAGCCTGGGCACTATCGCCTGCCTGGATGCCGCAAGCGGTAAATCCCTGTTTACGGCTAAAACCCACTCCCAGCCCCGGACGATTGTGCTTTCCAAAAACAACCGGTTCATTTTTGTGACCTGTTATTCCAGCGACATGGTTGATGTGTTTAAAATCAATGATGATCATTTTGAAAAAGTGGCTTCGCTGCCCTGTGGCGGGCACCCGGTGGGTGTGGATATTTATGAAGATGATGATAAACTGGAAGCCTGGGTCTGCAGTTACAGCAACGGGGCGATTAATGTGTATACCTTTATTAAGAAGGAGTAGCAGTTGCGCTTTGAGCTTCGAGCCTCTCGTTGCAAGCTGTAAGTTTTTTTGAGCCCGGAATTTGAATTTTATCGATATATCCACATAAAGAATCAGTGCGACATGAAATTTTCCCACCTGCACGTACACACACAGTTTTCCCTGTTGGACGGAGCTGCTTCCATCCAAAACCTGTATAAAAAAGCCATCGCCGACGGGATGCCTGCGCTTGCGATCAGCGATCATGGCAATATGTTCGGGGTTTTTGAATTCGTAGCGGAAGCCTATAAACACAAGGATGAGAACGGCCAGGTAAAAGTGAAGCCGATCGTAGGCTGCGAGTTCTACATCACCGCCGACCGTCATCAAAAAGCCTTTACAAAAGAGCAGAAAGACCCGCGTCACCACCAGATATTACTTGCTAAAAACGAGGAGGGTTACCGCAACCTCGTCAAACTGACCTCCCTCGGGTATATCGAGGGGATGTACAGCAAATACCCGAGGATCGATAAGGAACTGATTCTCCGGCATCACAAGGGACTGATCGCCACCACCTGCTGCCTGGGCGCTCTGGTGCCCCAAACCATCCTCAAGAAAGGAGCGGAAGAAGGAGAGAACGAATTCAAATGGTGGCTGAATATTTTCCAGGACGACTATTATGTGGAGCTCCAGCGTCACGGGATGCCCGAACAGGATAAAGTAAATGAAGTCCTGGTTAAGCTGGCCCGCAAATACCAGGTGAAGATCATCGCCAGCAATGACTCGCATTACGTGGATGTGGAGGACTACAACGCCCATGACATCCTGCTTTGTATCAATACCGGCGAGAAATTCGCCACTGAAAAACAACTGGAGTTCACCGACGACGATGTGCATGCGCGTAACAAACGTTTTGCGTTTCCCAACGACCAGTTCTATTTCAAAACGACACAGGAAATGAGCAAGGTCTTCAAAGACCTTCCGGAAGCCATAGACAATACGAATGAGGTAGCCGGCAAAGTGGAATTGCTGAACCTGACCCGGGATATCCTGTTGCCCAATTTTCCCATCGAAAAAAAATTCCAGCTGCACGACAGGGAGGAAACCATCGGGAAATACACCGTATCCGCCGAATCAATCAACCAGTGGGAATACCTCCGGCACATTACCTGGGAGGGTGCCAACCGGCGATACAGCGAGATCACCGATGAGATCCGGGAAAGGATCGAATACGAATTGTTTATCATCAAGATGATGGGATTTGCCGGTTATTTCCTGATCGTAAGTGATTTTATCCGGGCCGGCCGGGAAAAAGGAGTCTTTATCGGGCCGGGACGTGGGTCCGCAGCAGGATCTGTTGTGGCCTACTGTATCGGTATAACTAATATTGACCCCATCAAATACAATCTCCTGTTTGAGCGATTTCTCAATCCCGATAGGAAATCAATGCCGGATATCGATACGGATTTCGATGATGAAGGAAGGCAAAAAGTGATCGATTACGTGGTTGAAAAATACGGCAAAAACCAGGTGGCCCAGATCATCACTTATGGCACAATGGCCGCCAAGATGAGTATAAAGGACGTGGCACGGGTCATGGACCTCCCCCTCCCCGATTCGAATGCACTTGCCAAACTGGTTCCCGACCGACCTGGGATCGAACTGAAAAGGGTGCTCCACGCCCCCCTGAAAGCCAAAGAGGGAGAAAAGTCCCTGGAAGAAAAGGACGGTCTTGGGAATGACGACCTGGAAAACGTAAAGAAACTGCGGGATATCTATAAGCAGGAAAACACGCTGGCTGGCCGGGTGCTTCATGAAGCGGAAAGACTGGAAGGATCGGTACGCAATACCGGCATTCACGCGGCAGGTATCATCATCGCCCCCATGGACCTCACCAGTATGATCCCTGTGGCTATCTCAAAAGATTCCCCTTTATGGGTTACCCAGATCGAAGGCAACGATATTGAAAGTGCCGGGATCATTAAGATGGACTTCCTGGGGCTGAAAACCCTAACCATAATCAAGAACGCCCTGGCCCTGATCAGGCAAAACCACGGCGTGAATATCGATATCGACAAGATTCCGCTGGATGATGCAAAGACTTTTGAACTTTACCAGCATGGCTCAACTATCGGAACCTTCCAGTTTGAAAGCCCCGGGATGCAGAAATACCTGCGTGAACTTAAGCCCGACAAATTCGGCGATCTGATTGCAATGAACGCCCTCTACCGACCCGGTCCGATCCAGTACATTCCCAATTACATTGACCGGAAACACGGTCGGGAAAGTATCACATATGACCTCCCGGAAATGGAAGAATACCTCCAGGAGACCTACGGCATCACCGTATACCAGGAACAGGTTATGCTGCTGGCGCAAAAACTTGCGGGATTCAGCAAAGGTGACGCGGATGTACTCCGCAAAGCAATGGGTAAAAAGCAGAAGTCCGTGCTGGACAAGATGAAGTCCCAGTTTATCAGCGGTGCCAAAGCAAACCTACTTCCCGAAGAAAGGCTGGAAAAGATCTGGACTGACTGGGAAGCCTTTGCCCAGTATGCCTTTAATAAATCCCATTCCACCTGTTACGCATTTGTCGCCTACCAGACCGCTTATTTAAAAGCACACTATCCCGCCGAATACATGGCTGCTGTGCTGAACAACGCGGGCAGTATCGAAAAGATCACCTTCTTTATGGAAGAGTGCAAGCGGATGGGTATCCCGGTGCTGGGCCCGGATATCAACGAGTCGCTCAAGGGATTTGCGGTAAACAGCAAGGGCGAGATCCGTTTCGGGCTGGGCGGCTTGAAAGGCGTGGGTGAGGCCGCGGTTGAGAGTATCATCAGCGAGCGAAAGAAAAAAGGCGCTTTTACAACGGTCTTTGATTTTATCAAGCGGATCAACCAGCGAACAGTGAACAAGAAAACGCTGGAGAGCCTAACCTATGCCGGGGCCTTCGACTGTTTTGAAGGGTTGCACCGCGCCCAGTATTTCTTTACCCCGCCCGGGGAAACGGCCAATGGCCTGGAACGGATCATGCGGTTCGGACAGATCATCAGTTCGCAGAAAGAGAACACGACGAACACCCTGTTCGGGGATCTCCCGGACACCATGGAAATTCCGTCTCCTTCCCTGCCGGAATGCGAACCCTGGCCCCTGACGGTACAACTTGACCATGAAAAAGAAGTGACAGGGATGTTCCTGAGCGGACATCCGCTTGATCATTACCGGTTCGAGATGAATCATTATGGAGTAACTGCGGTGGCTGATTTTAATGAATTCCGGGAAACCATCCGCATGCACAGCAATGCAGGTCGCCAGTTCAGGCTGATCGGACTCGTGGCCCAGGCACAACACAAAACAGCCCGAAACGGAAATAAATACGGAAGCTTTGTAATAGAGGATTATTCAGGGAAAACGGAGATCATGCTTTTCGGAGAAGATTACCTGCGGATTTCTCCCTTGCTGCAACAGGGCACCACCGTGTTTATCACCGGCTATTTCAAACAACGATACAACCGTGAGGAATTTGAATTCAAAGTATCCGGGGTCTCCCTGGCTGAAACCATGAAAAAAGCCCTTACCCGACAACTTACGATCGAGGTTCATCCCCGGGCACTGACCCAGGAAATGGTGGATTTTATTGAAAAAAACATCCGGGTTAACCCGGGAAAATCAACCTTAAAATTCACTTTGACAGAACCAAAGAACAACATGAAAATCAGCCTGGTCAGCATGAACTCGGGGTTTGAAATGAATGAAGAAATGATCCATTTCCTTGAACGTGAAACATCCCTTGATATCCAGGTGTTAACCGTTTGATAAGACGGACTAAATTTCAGGGCCGGGCCAAAGGAAACTGCACAAAGGTCATTTTTTTCACAACTTTATGCCATCCCTTCATGTTATAGTGAATGGCCGTAAATTTGCACTCTTTCTGAATTCAATAAAAAATTAAAAAATCAATAAAATGGCAAGAGAATTCACAGATTCCAATTTCAAGACCGATGTACTGGCTTCAGACAAACTGACCGTGATCGATTTCTGGGCCGAGTGGTGCGGACCCTGCCGTGCGATCGGACCTGTTATCGAAGAACTGAGCAAGGAGTACGATGGCAAGGTAAACGTGGGAAAACTGAACGTAGATAACAACCCCGAGGTTTCCATGAACTACGGGATTACTTCCATCCCCGCGATCCTGTTTATCAAGGGCGGCCAGGTGGTGGATAAACTGGTAGGCGCGCAACCCAAGTCAAACTTTGTAAAAAAGATCGAGGCACATATCTAAATGTTTCATGTTTAACGCCTGTCGGAAGGGAGGTTTAAACTTTACTGTTTAATATAATAACCCAAAGTCATGTTGACTTTGGGTTATTTTTTGGGACCAAATTACCGGCTTACGGCTGATTTGATTTTCATCAGGCGCTAAAGGGTAACATCACCGCTTACGGCTAGTGAGTAATTTTCTCCACAGCCGCAGGATCATGTTTATGCCTGAACATAACCGCGAATAATACGGCAATAACGGCCGCATAAACGGCAAAAGCAAGCCATATCTGATGCCAGTCCTTATCGGACCCGTTCACAGTAAAATATTTATCGATCACATACCCGCTGATCTTGCTTCCCAAAAAGGCCCCTACCCCGTTTGTCATCATCATAAACAGCCCCTGTGCGCTGGAACGTATGGATGAGCCGGTGCTGGTTTCTACGAAAAGTGAACCTGAAATATTGAAGAAATCAAACGCCATACCGTATACGATGCAGGACAGAATGATCATCCACAAGCCATCTGCCGGGTTTCCATATGCAAATAACCCGAAACGGAGCACCCATGCGATCATCGAGAAAAGCATCACTTTCTTGATCCCGAATCGTTTCAGGAAGAAAGGGATCGTAAGTATGAATACAGTTTCTGACACCTGGGAAATAGACATGATGATGGTTGAATACCGGATCACAAATGAATCGGAATACTCGGGTACTTTTTTAAAGTCATCCAGGAAGGTATCCCCATACATGTTTGTCAGCTGAAGCGCAGCCCCCAGGAACATGGAAAAAATAAAGAAGAGGGCCATCTTGTATTTGGCAAAAAGTTTGAACGCGTTCAGTCCCAGCTGTTCTGCAAGCGGAGCGCCTTTGGCAATCGAACGCTGCGGCGGACATTTGGGAAGAGTAAACGAATAAATCCCCAGGGCGATGGCGGCCACCGCCCCTATGAGAAACTGGTTTGCATTGGCCTTACTGCCGGTCAGGTTGGTGGTCCACATCGCTGCAATAAAACCGATCGTACCCCATACTCGGATCGGCGGAAAAACCTTCACCACATCCAGCTGGTTATTTTTAAGAATGGTATAGGAAATCGAGTTGGACAGGGAGATGGTTGGCATATAACAGATCATCGCCGCAAAAATCACATAATAAAGGGTATCCGCATCCCTGACCTGGGGTACATAAAGTAAAATGGCCCCGTACAGAATATGCAGGATACCATAAAGCCTTTCGGCATTGATCCACTTGTCGGCCATGATCCCCGTAAGGGCGGGCATAAACAACGATGACAAAGCCAGCGTGGAGAAGATAGCACCGAACTGGACGCCCGTTCCCATGTTGTTGGAGAAAAAATAAGTGGCAATCGTAATCAGCCAGGCACCCCAGACAAAAAACTGGAAAAAGCTGAGCACCGTGAGCCGGAATTTGATATTCATGCAGCGATGGATTGATTGGTTATTCGGGAACGGAAGATAAGGATTTTAAGGTTTGACAGGCCTCCCGTGGTTGGGAACCCGCCGGGTCGTAACTTTGCTCCCGAAACAGAGATTTACCACTATGATTACCCTGAATAAACTCCCCGCCGACCTGCAGCGGGTTGTAGAGAAGGTCCGCGCCGGGGAACGGATTTCGGACACAGACTGCCTGGTGCTTTTTGAGAAAGCCAGCCCCGGTCTGGCAGGCAGCCTTGCCAACGAGATCAAGGAACGGCTGCATGGCGATAAGGTCTTTTTTAACCGAAACTTTCATATAGAGCCTACCAATGTTTGCGTGTTCAGCTGCCAGTTCTGTTCCTACAGCCGGCTCTATGCCCGGCGGGAAGATGGATGGGAACTAAGCATTGAGCAAATGCTGGACATGGTGAAACAATACGACGGAAAACCCGTTACGGAAGTTCATATCGTGGGCGGGGTACACCCGAAAATGGACCTGGCTTTTTTCGCCACGCTGCTTAAAGCCATCCGGGCCCACCGTCCGGAACTGCACATCAAGGCATTTACAGCGGTTGAATATGACTACATGTTCCGGAAGGCCAAGCTTTCCGTGGAAGAAGGGCTTCGTTTCCTCGTGGATGCCGGGCTTAATTCGATACCGGGCGGCGGCGCTGAAATTTTCCAACCCGAAATCCGGGAGCAGATCTGTGCGGACAAAGTGGATGCGGATGGGTGGTTAAAAATTCATGAAACGGCACACCGCATGGGACTGCCATCAAATGCCACAATCCTTTACGGCCATATCGAAAAATTTGAACACCGGGTGGATCATATGCGGCGTCTTCGCGAACTCCAGGACCGGACAGGGGGGTTCAATACTTTTATCCCGCTAAAATTCCGCAACCAGGATAACGACATGAGTCATGTCCCAGAAAGCACCCATATCGAGGATATGAAGATGTACGCCATAGCACGGATCTACCTGGATAATTTTCCCCACC
>JBMSNP010000049.1:0-22672 GCA_049421765.1 Chitinophagaceae bacterium | reverse complement strand
GGCAAATCCCCGATGGCCGCCTGCAAGGTCCTGTACCGTGTCGGTTGCGGATCTCCGGGCATCAGGGGGTTTCGTGTATTTTCTTTGAAGGGGATGTCACTGAGCATAAATGTGCGGAACTGGGATAATTTTTCCGGTGGGGTGTTTATGTTTTCGAATATAAGCAGGCCACTGGCATTGCGGAGTGCATCCCCGGCAAAATGCTCGACCATTTGCTGCAGGCTCATCTTTCCCCATTTCGGAGGGGTATCCGGATCAATTTGCTGCAACAAAGGCACCAGTTTGGTGCGCAGGAAATTTTCCTTTTCAATGGTCATCGACCGGGTTGTTATTGTAGGTTTTGTCCGGGCAGAAAGGATCTTTATCCCGCCGCCTTCTGTAGCTTTTTATCTATGGCTTCGCAAAGCCGGCCAAAAATCTCTTCCACTGTTCCGGTCCCTTTTACCGACATGAGTTTTTTGGCTTTCCGGTAATGATCCGCTACCGGTGAGGTTTCGTTCATATACACGGTGAATCTTTTCCGGATCACGGATTCATCCGTATCATCGCTGCGACCCGATGTTTTACCCCGGTTCAAAAGTCTTTTTACCAGTTCTTCCTCATCGACATCAAGGGCCAGTACGGACGCGATCCCGGTTTTGCGAAGCTCGAGCAGTTTGTCAAGGGCTTTTGCCTGGGCCACGGTGCGGGGGAACCCGTCAAACAGGAATCCGCGGGCATCCTTGTTTTGTTCAAAATAGGAATCCACCATCCCGATCACCACTTCATCCGGTACCAGCTGTCCCTTGTCGATAAAGCTCCGGGCCTCCATTCCAAGGGGTGTTTTCTCAGCGATCTCAGCACGGAGGAGATTGCCGGTTGAAAGGTGTATAAGTCCATACTTTTCAACAAGTTGCTCGGATTGGGTTCCCTTTCCACTGCCCGGGGGGCCAAAAAGTATTAAATTAAACATAAGCTCATCTGTTGGGGTAGGTCAACAAATATAATGTACCGGGCCGAAATTATCCCGTAACGTATATCACCGGGGCTTTCCGTGACTTATAAAATGTTAAAGAACGGGTTTACGGAAGCTTCATTCAATCCTTCCGAACAAGGCGGGTGTACCTTTGTTAAATGCATATCATGAAGCGAATACACAGGACGATCCTGATGCTGGCCCTTACAGGGCTCCTGCAGCAATGCAGTTATTCACAAAACAAACCAGGCGCCGATAAATCAGATAAAATGGATAACACAAAAAATAATAACCCCGTTTATTCCAACACCGATACCAGCCGGGTTACGATGAGTGAAGAAGAATGGAAAAAGATCCTTCCCTCAGATGTTTTCTATATCGCCCGCCAGAAGGGAACGGAAAGACCCTGGACGAGTAAATTCGAAAACTTTTATGAAACTGGCACCTATTACTGCGCAGCCTGTGGCAACCCGCTTTTTAAGAGCAATGCCAAATTCGACAGTGGTTGCGGATGGCCCAGTTTTTTTGAGCCCATCAGCAAAGGAAGTATTATCTACACCCCCGATAATACACACGGGATGAACCGGACAGAAACCCAATGCGGGCGCTGCAAAGCCCATCTTGGTCATGTGTTTGATGACGGACCGCCCCCCACTGGTTTGCGGTATTGCATCAACGGGGTCGTGCTGGATTTTCAAAAGGCGGCGGAAGCAGAGAAAAAATTCAAAGGCTCCACCGGAGAAACAGGCAACAAACCGGCTCAGTAGGAACCTGTTAGAAATGTCGCCCCCTTTTATCCCAAAGGGGGGTTTTTATTTCCCAAAACAACCCTATTCAGATAAATTTACGTTTCCAAAAGAAAAAGTCATGATGCTGGTAAAACGGTTTACGTGGGTCCTGTTGCTGCTCTGTACTACCCAGGGTGCTGTGTCCCAGATCAACCCGGCCCAGGTGATGCCGGTTGACCCGAAAGTCAGAATCGGTCGGCTGCAAAACGGTCTGACCTATTATATCCGTCAAAACGGGCTCCCGGAAAAAAGGGTGGAATTGCGTCTTGTGGTCAACACCGGATCGGTGCTGGAAGACGAGGACCAGCTGGGGCTTGCACATTTCATGGAGCATATGAACTTTAACGGAACCCGGCGTTTCCCAAAAAATGAACTGGTCAGCTACCTCCAGAGTATCGGCGTGGAATTCGGGGCCGACCTGAACGCATACACCGGGTTTGACGAAACCGTTTACATCCTCCCGGTCCCGACAGATAAACCCGGACTCGTTGAAAAAGGATTGCAGATCCTGGAAGACTGGGCGCATAACGCCCTGCTGGACTCGCTGGAAATCGAAAAAGAGCGAGGGGTGGTGATTGAAGAGTGGCGTCTCAGCCGCGGCGCGGATGAACGGATGCTTAAACAGACCCTGCCCGTACAATACCGCGGCTCCCGATATGCAGAAAGATTACCGATCGGCACCCGGGAATCGCTGGAACACTTCACCCATGACGCACTGAAACGTTTTTACCGCGACTGGTACCGTCCCGATCTGCAGGCAGTGGTGGTGGTGGGAGATATCGATGTGAATGAAATTGAAGTGATGATCAGGGAAACCTTTGGTGATATTCCTGCATCGGTGTCCCCGCGCAAACGGGAGACGTTCTACGTGCCCGATCATGCGGAAACCCTGACCGTGGTGGCCAAGGATAAAGAAACTGCTTTCCCCACGGTAGAAGTAATGTATAAAAAGGAGTTGATGTCACAGCTCACCATCGGGGATTATTGCCGGTATATCAATACGCGGCTGTTCACCGGAATGCTTGACAGCCGACTCCGCGAACTTACCCTGAAATCCAATCCGCCCTTTGTAGCGGCGGGATCCTTCTATGGAAGCAGCTATGCCCGTACCAAAGATGTTTACCAGCTTTATGCCAACAGCAGCGATACCGGGATGGCCAGTTCACTCCAGGCCCTTTTGCTGGAAAACCGGCGGGTGCTTGAACACGGGTTCACCGCATCCGAATTCGATCTGCAGAAAAAACAAATGCAGAGTTTTTACGACCGCATCTTCAACGAAAGGGAGAAAGAGGAATCCTACAAGTATGCGGATGAATACATCAACAATTTCCTGATTAATGAGCCGATCCCCGGGATCGAGTGGGAATATGATTTTGTAAAGCAGTATTTCACTTCGGTCAAACTTGAAGAGATCAACTCCCTGGCCCCAAAATGGATCACCGGGAACAATATGGTGGTGACCATGAACGCCCCTGACAAGGAAGGCGTGAAAATTCCTTCCCCGAAGGAAGTGAGCGGCATAATCAGCACGGTACAATTGGCTGCCGTGGAACCCTACCGGGAAAAAGTACTGGCAACTTCCCTCATGGACGGGAATAAATTGAAACCGGGCAAGATCAGCAATATCAAATCCAATGAGGACCTGGGAACCACCACGCTTACCCTTTCCAACGGGGCCATTGTAATTCTCAAACCGACGAATTTTAAAAATGATGAGATCCTGTTCCGTGCCTTCAGTAAAGGCGGACATTCCCTGGCGAAGGATGCAGATTACTATTCGGCCAGTTTTGCCTCGGCAATCGTCAGCCAGAGCGGGGTGGGTAATTTTTCGTTGACCGACCTGTCAAATATGTTAAAAGGGAAATACACCACCTTATCGCCCTTTGTCGCATCCTATAGCGAAGGAATGGATGGAAGTACCATCCCGAAAGAAACCGAAACCCTTCTCCAGCTGGTTCATCTATATTTCACGGCCCCGCGCAAGGACAAAGACGCTTTCGAATCCTTTAAGACCCGTCAAAAGCAACTTTATGCAAACCTGGAAGCGGATCCCCAGATCTTTTTCAACGTGGAGTTCCAGAAAATGATGACCCGTAATCATCCCCGGGGCGGGGGAATTCCCAAACCGGAGGATTTTGATAAAATCAGCCTTGACCGGAGTCTCCAGCTGTACCGGGAACGTTTTGCAAATGCCGGGGACTTCACTTTTCTGTTTATAGGCGCCATCGATGAGAATAAGATCCGCCCCTTGCTGGAAAGATATATCGGAAGCCTCCCGGGCACGGCTTCAAAAGAAAACTTTAAAGACCTCGGTATTCGGCCTCCTGCCGGGAAAGTGGATACAGTGATATACAAGGGATCAGAACCAAAAAGCATGGTACGCATGGTGTTTACCGGGCCCGCACCTTATAATAATGCTGACCAGTACGCACTGGCCAGTCTCGGGGAACTGATGTCCATCAAACTGGTGGAAAATCTCCGTGAAGAAAAAGGTGGTGTGTATGGAGTGGGTGCATATGGAAGCATGTCAAAGATCCCCTATGCCAGCGCCTCTTTCACCATCAGCTTTCCATGCGCCCCGGAGAATACCGAAATACTCACCGAAGCCGCGCTGGATGAGTTGAAAAAGATCATGGTAAACGGGGTGAGCCCGGAAGACCTGGAAAAGATCCGGGAACAGCAGAAGCGAAAACTGGAAGTAGAGATAAAACAGAATATTTTCTGGAAGAACAGCCTCGCCGACGCCTATTATACCGGTTATGACCCGGCTGCCATCCTGCTAAAACAAAAACAGATCGAAGGGCTCAGCTCCAAACTGATCCAGGATGCCGCAAAAAAATATATCGACCCCGTCAGATACATCCGGGCCGTTCTTCAGCCCGGTCGGACTGATGACAAGCAACGGAAACCATTTTAACCAGACTACCCATGCGTTCGATGAGGCCATTCCTGGTGTTTCTTTTTTTTGTAGTCATCGCAGGAGGTCTTTTATCGTTTTTCGTACCAACTTATCAGCAGGTAGAACGAAGTATAACCCTCCGCGCCCCGGCGGAAACAGTATATGAACAGATCTCCAGGTTGGAAAACTTTAAAGAATGGTCGGCCTGGAGCAGCGAGGATTCTCTCGCGATCTATACCCTGGGTGGTACAGATGGAACACCCGGCGCCACTATGTCTTGGAAGGGTGATGCGGCCGTATCCGGTGACGGGAGTATCAAGATCACAGAACTGGAGAAAAACCGGAAGGTCTCACATGAATTTCTTTTCGAATCCCCCAGGAAAATGAAAGGCCTCTCGGATTTTACGATCAGCGGGCAGGGCGGGACGACGAATGTTACCTGGAAATTCCGTTTGCTCACCCCGCGTCCCTGGAATATTTTCAATCTTTTTTCCAGCATGGACAAGGAATTGGGAAAGGATTTTGAACGGGGACTTGAATCACTGCGGTTACGGACCGAACAACAAAACGGAAACACCGCCCCTTAAATGATTCCGCCCGGTGAATCACGGAAGTGAAGTAGTGTTTAGCCGATTATTAATCGTAAAATTTTACGTATGATGAAATTAAATGCGGGTGCCTGGATCGGAATAATCGGAGGCATCATCGGTCTGCTCGTTGGGATCGGAGCTGTGGTCATGACCACCGGATCGATGGGTATTTACCTGGCCGGGGGAATGTTACTTCTGTTCGGGGGTGTTTTTTACCTGATGTACCGGGTTTTCTTCCGGCCTATGATAAATGCCAGCCGCCTGCAAAAAACAGGTTTGCCCGGAACGGCCAGGATCCTGGAAGTAAAAGACACCGGGGTAACCATCAATAACAATCCGCAGGTCAAGCTCATCCTGGAAGTCAGGAACAGCTACGGGCAGAAATATCAGGCAGAGACCCGGGTAATTGTATCCCGTATAAACCCGGGCGCTTATGCCCCCGGGATGGAGGTACCCGTGAAAATCGATCCGGAAAACGAACAAAATGTGGTGCTTGATTTCAGCCGCCCGGCTACCCCGCCCCGGTCTGCGGGTTCAACACCCGATACAGAGAAATTAAAAGCGGACCTGGAGAAAATGCAGCAGGAAAACAATGCATTGGCAGGCACGGGAATCCCCGCCCGGGCGATCATCAGGAAATACACCTGGCTGGGAGCCTATGTGAACGGGAACAACCCGTTTGCTGAGCTCGAGCTGGAGGTGCTTCCCGATAACGCGCCCGCCTTCAGCAGCAAAGCCCGGGGGGTGATCGCCGAAGCCTCTTTAGCCAAATACCAGCCCGGCCAGGTGATCTTTGTAAAATACGACCGATACGACAACAGCCGGTGCGTGATCGACCACTCCTGACAGGTTTTTCCTAGACCCATTTTCTTACATTTGCCGCAAGCCGGTTTGGGATGATCTGTGAGGAATTCCGGCCAGCCCGGGTACGGCACATTTACCCATTTTCAAACCATAATAATCAACTGATGAAATTGTCGAATCTATCAGAAACGCTTATCAGTTCCGAGATCGTGCGGCTGGGCAGCGAGATACGTGAAAAAATAAGGCAGGGTGCGCGCATCTATAATTTCACCGTCGGCGATTTTGATCCATCTATCTTCCCGATTCCCAAAGAACTGGAAGACGCGATCGTTGAAGCCTACCGGAAACACTTTACCAATTACCCCTCCGCCGAAGGGAACCTCGACCTGCGTGAGGCTGTCCATACTTATATCAAGGATATCGAAGGGCTGGACTATGGAACCAACGAGATTCTTGTTGCCTCCGGCGGACGGCCCCTGATCTATGCCACTTTCCGGGCCCTTTGCGACAAGGGAGACAAGGTTATCTATGCCGTTCCGAGCTGGAACAACAATCACTATACACATTTTGTAGCGGGTGAACACATCGTGATCGAAGCAGGGGCTGAAAAAAATTTCATGCCTACGGCAAATGATATCCGGCCCTATGTCCGGGAAGCCACGCTGATCTCCCTCTGTTCTCCTCAAAACCCGACGGGAACCACATTCCGGAAAGAAGAACTGGAGTCCATCTGCGATATGGTGATAGAAGAGAATAACCGGAGAGGTGAAGGGGAAAAGAAACTCTATGTAATGTATGACCAGATGTACTGGCAGCTCACGTACGGAGATATCAGTCATTACAACCCGGTTTCCCTGAGGCCTGAGATGCGTAACTATACCATCTTTATCGACGCGATCAGCAAAGCATTTGCCGCCACCGGGGTGCGGGTGGGCTGGGCCCTGGGTCCTGCAGATGTAATCGTCAAGATGCGGTCCATCCTCACGCACGTGGGCACCTGGGCTCCCATGGCCGAGCAGAAAGCCGTGGCCCAGTATCTCTATAACAGGGAGGCGATCAAAATTTACCTGGAAAAATTCAAAGCAAGGATCGCGGAAAGACTGCGTCGGATCCACGAAGGCTTCATCGCGATGAAAAATGATGGTTTTTCGGTAGACGCCATCGCGCCTGAAGCGGCTATTTACCTCACCATCAAACTGGACCTGACCGGAAAAACCACACCGGATGGAAAGAAACTCGATAGCCAGACGGATGTAACGGCTTATATCCTCTCTGCCGCCGGACTTGCTGTCGTTCCTTTTTACGCGTTTGGTGCCAGCCGCAATTCGGCCTGGTACCGGCTGAGCGTGGGCACCTGTAAAACGGAAAACATCGACGAAATGCTGGACAAACTCCGGGACGCTTTATCCCGGCTCCAGTAATCATTATTACCGGTGAAATAAATTTGATGAAGGCACTTCCATTTTGGGAGTGCTTTCAGTTTCTATGGATAAACGAACTTCATCGCTGCCGGTTTTTTCGAAAAATTCCACCCGAACCTGGTGATATCCTGCTTCCAGCGCTAGAGTTCCTTTCTTGTCAACCATCCCGTGCAGGCCATTGTTATCAACTAGCAGCCGGTCATCAATATAGAGTCGGCTGCCATCGTCGGAGCCAAGATAAAAATTATAGACATCGGTTTTATCCAGCCGGATCCAGCCATCCGCCACCAGTCCGAAACGCTCGCGGCCATTGTATGTGCCGGTGCTGATCTTATTCATCACCCCGGTGCTTGCCGGAATCAATCGGCTGAATACGGGAAGGCTGTCCCAGTCTCCCTCGTAATAATTCACTTTTAACCCGGGTTGCGGATTGATTAACTCCACCGAAGCGATCGCCTTTACCCGGGTAAATTTCATTTCCGTTACTTCGCTGACCGGTTTATTGTTATAAAAAGTCACGGCCCGCAAACGGGTATCCCGGGTGATCTGCAGGGGTTGCCGGTACAGGCGGGATGATTTATTAGGCATGGTTCCATTCATTGTATACCGGATCTCGCTTCTGTTTTCCACGCCCGGTAAGGAAAGGGTGGCTGTTGCAGACTGAATGAATTCCGAAGAAAAACTTTGAATCACCGGGGCCTTATGCACCAACGGTTTGCCTTCCAGTTCCACCGCGATAACGGTAACCAGGCTGTCCGATGCGGCTGGGGGCACCGGGATGTCAATCCGGTTTTCCCCGGGAATATAATCCAGGGGCGAGCCGTCTTCAACCCGGTACACCCGCAAAGGTTTGTTGGCTATCCCTGTAAGGGCAAGACTCCTGTCGGAAGGCCAGTCGAAGGCAAAAAGGTATAGAGTCGTGTTATTTCCCTTTGTCTTTTGTGTAATGCGACCCCAGGTTGTATGCTCAAACGGGCTGGCCGTGCTGCCATAGATCGATTCCCCGTTTTTTTTCATCCAGGATCCGATCGCAGACAACCGCTCGACGCTTTCCTGCGGAAACATGCCATCGGCCATGGGACCCACATTCAACAGGTAGTTTCCGCCCTTGGACACGATATCGATCAGCTTGGTAATAAGATCTTTTGTCGATTTGAAATTCTTATCCGCCTTATTATAGCCCCAGTTATTGTTCATGGTCATGCAACTCTCCCAGTCTACCCCCGGCAGACCGGTTTCGGGGATCTCCTGTTCGGGGGTTCCGAAATCACCTCCATATCCGTCTGAAGTATTCATCCCCGCCATGCCGCTCCGGCCTTTGTCAACCCGGTTGTTGATGATGATTGATGGCTGCAGGCTCCGGACATAATTATAGAGATCCACCCCGTCTTCATGTGTCCAAAATCCCTCCCATTCCCCGTCGAACCACAGTACACCGATCTCCCCATAGCTCGTAAGCAACTCCTTCAACTGTCTTTTCATGTAATCGATATACCGCTTCCGGTCCGTCCCTTCCACGGGCCTGTCTTTTTCCCAGTCACGCCGCTCGTTGTAATCGGGATGGTGCCAGTCCATGATGGAATGATAAAAGCAAAGTTTCACCCCGCCGATCTTGCGGCAGGCATCCGCAAGCTCTTTCAGTATATCTCTTTTGAAGGGGGTGCTCATCACATCAAAATCAGTCTCCTTTGAATCCCAGAGACAGAACCCGTCGTGGTGCTTGCTGGTGATGGTGAGGTATTTCATCCCCGCATCCTTTGCCATCTGTACCCACGTCTCGGCATTGAAGTGTACCGGGTTGAACTGGTGAACAAACTGGTCATATTCTTTCAGCGGGATACGAGCGGTTGTCCTGATCCATTCTGCATGCTTGGTCTCCCCCTTCCATTCTCCGGCAGGCACGGCATAAAGACCCCAGTGGATAAACATTCCGAACCGGGCATCCCGCCACCATTGCATGCGGGCATTCCGGTCCGCCGGGGATTCATTCATGAAATCGGGTTGGGTAAAGCCGGTTTGCAAAAGGCAGATACCGGCCAGCAGAAAGAGGATGTATTTACGCATAAACGTGTTTCTTCCGCTAAGTTCGTAACATGCAGCCTAAAACCATTGCGGGTTTCATTTTTTACGCAATCGATATTGTAGTATGCCTGGTTTTTTAATTCAGTTCCGGTTGATCAGGAAGCGAAAAGGGCGAAGGTTATACCGACGGGATTCTTCGATGATCCGGAGGGGCTTGGTGGTGATGCGGTTGCGATCCACCAGTTCATGGGCACGGCAAAAAGAATCAGGGGTTTCGATTGACTGGATGATCCGGTGCAGGGTGTGCAGCTCCTGTTCTGTGATCATCCCTGCTTTGGACAGGATCATTATGTCACGATTGGAGCTCGCCATTTTAAATGATTAGTAGCCCGTCATGCCTTTGTGGCTCGGGCAGCCGCAGTTCTTTCCGCCTTTTCCGGATCCTGAATAATAGTTCCTGTTGCAGGCAGCCAGCAACGACACGATGAACAGGGCGAGGGTTAATTTATAGAGGGTTTTCATAAAAGCGCATTTGGTCCTCAATGACGAATTTCTAAATTAAAACTATTTTACAAACAAATTAGTATCTGTGAAGACGAATTGAGCCAAAAAATTAACATGAATCATCATTTCCCGGAAAAAATAACAGGAAAACCCCGTATCCTGGTAGCACCGCTCGACTGGGGGCTGGGCCATGCCACCCGCTGTATTCCGTTGATCCGGGAACTTCTTGCACAGGACGCAGAGGTTTGGCTGGCCGGGGAAAGTGCCCAGGAAAAAATATTGAAGTCGGAATTCCCCCTGCTGCCAATACTACCCCTGAAAGGATACCGGATCAAATATGCCGGTACTGCGGCCGGACTGGTTTGGCAAATGTTCAGACAACTGCCCCGGATGAAACAGGCCATCCGGGATGAACATGAATGGCTCAGGAACGCAAGCAGCAGGTTTCAGTTTGATGCCGTAATCAGCGACAACCGGTACGGGCTTTACCACCCGGGTATCCCCTCAGTCATTATGACCCACCAGTTGCTGATCAAAACCGGCTGGGGAAAGATTTCAGAAAGAATCCTGCAGGAAAAAAACTACCGGTATATCAACCGGTTCAGGATGTGCTGGGTACCGGATGAGGATGGACCCGCTTCTTTTGCAGGGGAACTATCCCACCCGGCAAGGATGCCCCAAATACCGGTCAGGTACACAGGCCTGCTCTCCCGTTTCAGCAAGGGAACTGTACCTGTAAAAAAAGATCACTTGTTGTTCCTACTGTCGGGACCCGAACCCCAGCGCGGGATCCTGGAAAAGATTTTCCGGGAGCAGGTGGTCAATTATCCCGGTAAAGCTGTTCTGGTAAGGGGTCTTCCGGGTGCTGATGAAGTATTACAGGGGACCGGAGAGTTCCGTGTTTTCAATCACCTGGATACGCAGTCTCTTGGCAGGGAAATGCAGGAAGCGGAGTATGTGATCTGCCGGAGCGGGTACAGCACGGTCATGGATGCCATGACGCTCGGGAAGAAGTGTATTTTCATTCCCACACCCGGGCAAACGGAACAGGAATACCTGGGCAGGTACCTGATGGAAAAAGGAATCGCTATCTGTGTTTCACAAAAGAATTTCTCCCTCCCCCGGGCCCTGGAACAGGCGACGGGTTTTAACTACCGGATCCCCGAAACAAGGACGGGGTCGGAACTGACGGCGGTGATACGGGCTTTCCTGGATCAGGCGACAGGTGTCGCCTTAGGGTAATCAAAAAATAGAAATTCCTTTTTGGCTTCCCGGAAAGAACCCCAGGAATCCGTTTCGGCTTTTACGGCGAAGACGCCACAAGTGGGAATATTGTCGACCCGTGTTTCCGTCAGCTGGTTGGCAAATTCGGTGATCCCCTCATTGTGTGAAAACAGCGCCACGGTATCATCCTTATCCCCAAGACCAGAAATCACTTCGTAAAAAACTGCGGGGGATGCGAGATATAGCTCCTCCCGGTAGATCAACTGTTTCTTTTTGGCATCACAGGCCTCGGCGAAAACCTTTGCAGTCCGGGCCGCTCTTTTGGCCGGACTGGTGACAAACCGGTCGATCCGGATCTTCCTGTCAAGAACCCGCCGCGCCATTACAGGCGCATCCCTTTTTCCCCGTTCATTCAGGGGGCGGTCAATATCATCCAGACCGGGATTGCCCCAATCACTTTTGGCATGACGGACGAGTAACAGAATTTTCATGTAAGGAATTTAAAGGAGTATAAAAATAGAGATCAAAACTCCAAGCTCCAAATGGGAGATGAAACTACCTGCTATTTGTTTGAATGAATAATCCTTCCCACAGATCGAAGAGAGAGGTACTTGATTATTTCTCGGAGCCTGGGACTTGAAGTTTTCTCCTAGTATCCCCTCACATTTTTCCCCTCCATATAATTCATGAAAGCCTTATTCACCACTTTATTGCCACCGGGGGTGGGATAGTTTCCGGTAAAATACCAGTCGCCCAGGTTATTTGGGCATGACCGGTGCAGGTCTTCGATGCTCTGGAAGATTACATCCACCGGGATCCCGGTTCCTGGCGGGGTGATCAGCTCGGCGATCTTGGCGGAGATCTCCTCCGTGGTGAAGAGTTTATATAACTGTTGCACTACATTTTCTGTTTCCAGTTTATGTGTGCGGTGGAGTTCCTTGCATTTTTCATGCAGCTCTTTCAGGCTGTGTTCTTTTCCGTGTTCCCGGGCCAGTTTTACCACTGCATTGAACGCGATAAAATCGCCCATCTTGCTCATGTCAATCCCGTAGCAATCGGGGTAGCGTATCTGCGGTGAGGAAGATACGATGACGATGCGTTTGGGGTTGAGACGGGCGAGCATACGGATGATGCTTTCCTTAAGGGTGGTACCCCGCACGATGGAGTCATCGATCACCACGAGGGTGTCTTCCCCGGCGCGAACGGTTCCGTAGGTGATGTCGTATACGTGCTGCACCATCTCGTTCCGGCTGGCATCCTCGGTGATGAAAGTCCGCATCTTTACGTCCTTGATGGCGATCTTTTCGATCCGGATGCGGCGCTGGATCATTTCCGAAAGTTTTTCGGCATCAAAGTCCTTTTCCCAGCTCAGGATCCGCTCGATCTTGACCCGGTTGAGGTAATCTTCCATTCCCTTCAGCATCCCGTAAAATGCAGTTTCAGCCGTATTGGGAATGAAGGAAAATATGGTATTCTTCAGGTCGTGATCGATCGCATTCAGCACCTGTTCGCTGAGATTATACCCCAGGGCGATCCTTTCCCGGTAGATCTTCTCATCACTTCCGCGGGAAAAATAGATGCGTTCGAAGCTGCAGGCCTTTCTTTCCCTGGGCTCCAGCACCTGCGCGATCTCGATTCCGCCTTCCGCGTCCACGATCAGGGCCTGGCCGGGCATCAGTTCCTTTACTTCATTTTCACCTACGTTGAATGTGGTACGGATCGCAGCCCTTTCCGAAGCGGCTACCACCACTTCGTCGTTGATATAATAGTAGGAAGGCCGGATTCCGTGTGCGTCCCGGAATACAAACCCGATCCCGCTCCCCGTGAGTCCGCCCACATGATAACCACCATCGAGATGGGGCAGTGTCTTTTTCAGCACTTTCTTGATATCCATGTGATGGGGAGAGCTCTCATCCTCCTTGCACAGGAACGTATGCATCAGCTCGATCATGGCGGCCAGGTCGCTGAAGCGAACCGTATCATGCGGCTCTTTCCCGATCAGGGAGAAGAGCTCATCCGAGTTTACGATATTGAAATTCCCTGCAAGGGCAAGGTTTCGCGCGGGAATCGTATCCCGGTTGATAAAGGGATGGCAGTATTCGACTTTGTTTTTGCCCTGGGTTCCGTACCGGAGATGGCCCAGCAGTAATTCACCAAGAAAACCGACATGACCTTTCATCAACCCCGGGTGGTTCCGGATATCGGGATGGTACTGGGCCAGCTCATCGATTTCATTATGTATGCGGTGAAAGATATCGGCAATGGCCTGCGGGGCATTGCTGCGCATGCGGTTCATGAACGGATAGCCGGGTTCCACATTCAGCTTTACCGTGGCCACACCTGCTCCGTCCTGTCCGCGGTTATGCTGCTTTTCCATCAGCAGGTACAGCTTGTTCAGCCCCCACAGCACGGTACCATACTGCTGCTGATAGTAAGAGAAGGATTTCCTTAACCGGATGAATGCCAGACCGCATTCATGTTTAATCGGATCGCTCATGCAGGGCGCAAAGGTACACGATAATTTTTTTCCGATGCATATTTGATTCCCGGGACCGGGAACAAATGGCTTGCCGGGCCACAATATACTTTACTGATTGTCAGGTATATGAATGAGGGTTATTTGAAGGAGCCGACCGATTGCCTGAAATAAAAAAAGCCCTTCAGGTTAAGGGCTCAATCTGATATTATTAAAAAAGATCAGAATCCTTTTTTATCCGGATTGAATTTTTGAAGCGAGGGACAATCCGACTCGGTGGCCTGGTCTACCATTACATAGTAAGTGGGTAGTTTATCCTGGATCCATTTGTCCAGCACTTTTGCTTTTTTCTCCTCGAGTGCAAACTGGGAGATCTTGCTGTAATCATCCGTCAAATTCATGCGGTGGGGTTCCGAGCGGGATTTGAGATAAACAATCCGCACTCCCTTTTTGCCCTGTTCCCCTTCATATGGAGTGGGCTGGGAAATATCCCCGATTTTCATTTTACTGAGCATGGTGACCATCCCCTTGTCAAGCTGATCGATCGTTACATAAGTGGAGCCGTCCCGGCCGGTGATAAAGGGTCCGGCAAATTTGGCGGCTTCATCATCGCTGTACCGGGCAGCGGCGGCATTGAATGACATACTGCCCTCGATGACCTTGGCCCGCACTGTGTCGAGTTTGATCTTGGCCTGTCTGATCTCCTCGTCGGTGATCGGCGGAATACGCAGGATATGGCGTACATCTGCTTCGTCCCCGGTGCGGCTGATCATCTGTATCAGGTGGTAACCGAATTTGGATTTCACCGGGGGAGAGATTTCTCCTTCCTTGAGCCGGAATGCGGTGGAGAGAAATACGGGATCCCAGGATCTTTCGTTCCTGTTTACCTGGTACTGCCCGCATCGGTCCTTGCTCCCGGGATCTTCAGAAACCGTTTTTGCCAGCTGACAAAAATCGGCCACTTTATTTTCAAGCTGCCTCTTGTAATTATTCATTTCTCCCATGACATATTCCTCAATCTCGCGTGAGGCTTTGGGATAAACAATGATCTGCCCGATCTCAAGTTCAGATTCATAGTAGGGCAGGCTGTCCTTGGGGATCCTTTCAAAAAAAGCTTTTACTTCCGTGGGAGTGATCCGTACATTGTCGACGATCTTACTTTGCATCGCCGCAGCCAGTTTTTGCTCCTTGACCGTGGCCCGGGCATCGTCCTTGATCTGGTAGATCGTTTTGCCGGCCATTTCCTCCAGGGCAGCCTGGCTGCCAAGCTGGTTGATATAATACCGGACTTTCTGGTCCAGCTCGGCTTCCACCTCATCGTCTGTAACCGGGAGAGAATCCTTTTCCGCCTGGAGCATCAGTATCTTGGAGATTACGGCCTGTTCCATCAGCAGGCATGCCCCATTCTCGGGAACACTTCCGCCCTGGCGTGCAATATCGGCAAGTGAATTCTGGATATCCGATTGCAGGATGATCCGGTCGCCCACAACGGCGGCGATCTTATCGACCACTACTTTCTTTGGTTGTGCAACGGATACCAAACCCAGACCCAGCATCAACCCGCACACTATCATGAAACGTTTCAGCATAAACATATTGTCAAAAGTAATCAGCCCGGTTAATCGGGAAAATTGTTAAAGGGGATTTAACAAAAGCTTGAGATTCAGGGAGAGACCAAGACTGAAATCAAGGTTAAGAAAGCAGGAACTTCTTAACCTCTATCTTAACCTCAACCTTTTACAAAGTCCGCTTTACTTCTTCTTCCTCATAAGCCTCCACCACATCCCCAACCTTGATATCGGCGAAGTTTTTGATGGTCAGACCGCATTCCATTCCCATCTGCACGTCCTTCACATCATCTTTAAACCGCTTCAGGGACCCCAGTTCGGCCACGTTTCCGGCGGCCGGGTAAACCACGATACCGTCGCGGATCAGCCGTATTTTGGAGTCGCGTTTGATACGGCCTTCTATCACATAGCAACCGGCCACGGTGGCCTTGTCGAACTTGAATACTTCGCGGATCTCCACATTGGCCACGATCTTCTCCTGGACCTTGGGTTCGAGCATCCCTTCCATGGCGCTCTTCACTTCCTCAATCGCATTGTAGATGATCGAGTACATCTTGATCTCGATACCGGCGTTTTCGGCCAGGCGCGACGCCTGCAGGGAAGGACGTACGTTGAACGCGATCACGATCGCATCTGACGCTTCTGCCAGTACGATATCGCTCTCGTTGATCTGTCCCACCCCTTTATGGATCACGCTTACCACGATCTCATCGGTGGAAAGTTTCTGCAGCGAGTCGCTGAGGGCTTCCACGGAACCGTCCACGTCCCCTTTGATGATGACTTTGAGTTCCTTGAAACTTCCCAGTGCCAGACGACGTCCGATCTCATCAAGGGTAATATGTTTTTTGGTGCGGATGCCCTGCTCACGCAGGATCTGGGCACGGCGGTTCGCGATCTCCTTGGCTTCCGCTTCATCTTCGTAAACCTTGAACTTTTCGCCGGCCTGCGGGGCGCCATTCAGACCGAGCACCACGGCCGGGGCGGAAGGACCCGCTTTTTCCTCTTTCTTGTTCCGTTCGTTGAACATGGCTTTGACCCTTCCGTAATACTGTCCGCTCACGATCAGGTCGCCGGGATTAAGCGTTCCGTTCTCCACCAGCAGGGTAGCCACATAGCCGCGACCTTTATCGAGCGTGGCTTCGATGATGGTACCTGTAGCCTCCCGGTTGGGGTTGGCTTTCAGGTCCAGCAGTTCGGCTTCCAGCAGTATTTTTTCAAGCAGCTTGTCTACATTCAGTCCTTTCTTTGCTGAGATCTCCTGGCTTTGGTATTTACCTCCCCATTCCTCCACCAGCAGGTTCATCTGGGAGAGTTGTTCATATATTTTCTGGGAGTTGGCCCCGTCCTTATCGATCTTGTTGATGGCAAATACCATGGGTACGCCCGCAGCCTGTGCGTGGCTGATCGCTTCTCGGGTCTGAGGCATCACCGCATCATCCGCCGCGATCACAATCACCGCGATATCGGTGACCTTGGCACCCCGGGCGCGCATCGCTGTAAAAGCTTCGTGACCAGGAGTATCCAGGAACGTGATCTCTTTCCCGTTGGAAAGCTCCACCTGGTAGGCGCCGATATGCTGGGTGATCCCCCCGGCCTCACCGGCCACCACATTGGCATTCCGGATATAGTCGAGCAACGATGTTTTACCGTGGTCGACGTGACCCATGATGGTTACAATGGGTGAGCGATGCTCCAGTTGTTCTTCCGTATCCTCATCATCATCTTCTTCCTCCATTTCCATCTGCTTCTCCATGTCGATGAATTCCACATCAAAGCCAAATTCGCTGGCCACCAGTTCGATCACTTCCGCATCCAGGCGCTGGTTGATCGATACCATGATACCGAGGCTCATACATTTACTGATCACATCGGCAAAGCTGACATCCATCAGGTTTGCGAGTTCGCTGACGCTGATGAATTCGGTAACCTGCAGCTTGTTGTCTTCCGTCATTTCTCCCTGCGCATCCGCCATCTCCTGTCTTTTTTCCCTGCGCAGTTTGGCTTTCAGGCTCTTTCCGCGGCCAGCGCCTCCGGTGAGTTTGGCCTGGGTTTCGCGGATCTTATCCTGTATCTCTTTTTCGTCAATGAGCTTGTCTTCTTTCCGACCCCGGCTGTCGCGGCGTCCACCGGTTCTTCCCCGGCCCTGGTCGCGGTTGAAACCGGGTTTTTTATCGGCATCCTTGTTGATAAAGATCTCCCGCTTTACATCCTTCTTTTCGATGGGGATGCGTTTTCTTTTTTTCTTCTCATCCTTGACGGGACGGGTATCGCTGTCGACCGGAAGGTCGATCTTACCCAGGATCTTGGGACCGGTCAGTTTCTCCACTTCAACCTTTGTGATCACCGGGGGTTGTTCTTCTTCTGGTGCAACGGGCGGTGCAGTTTCAGCCACCGGTGCAGGTTCTTCAATGGTCTCTTCCTTCTTTTTGCGGCCCTTGGTTTTCGGAGTCTTCTCCGTTTCCCCGGCCGGGGCGGCTTCCTTCTTGGCCTTGGCCGTTTTCTTCGGGCGGGTGGAGGAGTCGATCGCGTCGAGATCTATTTTCTTGACCACCTTGGGTCCTTCGAGTTCGGGGGCTTCCGCTTTTACAACTTCTTCGGCTTTGGCCACTGGTTCCGTTGCGGGCTCTTCTTTCTTTGGTTCTTCCTTTGGTTCTTCCTTTTTGGCGCGGGCCGCGGGTTTCTCTTCTTTCCGGAATAATATCTCCTCTTCCTCTTTCTTCTTTTTCACCTCGGTGGTGCTTCCCTTGGGAAGTTCCAGCTGGTCGCTTTTTTGCTTGGCCGCCTTATCACTGGAAAATTCCTGCTGCAGGGCCCGGTACATATCCTCGGTAAGTTTCGAAGTGGGCTTCAGTTCGTCCTTGGGAAAATTCTTCCCGATCAGGAAGTCGATAAGGGTATCCTGACCAATGTTGAATTCCTTGGCCGCGGCTAATAATCTGGGAAGTTTTAAATCTGCCATTCAGTGTTTGTTAATGTGAACATATGAAAATGTGGAGATGTGGAAATGAAATACTGATCACCTGATCATTTTCACATTCTCACAAATTCACATTTTCACATTCATGTTATTCTTTTTCAAATTCTTCTTTCAGCACTTTCCGCAATTCGGAGATCGTCTCTTTCTCCAGGTCGGTTCTTCTCTCCAGTTCCTCTGCGGTAAGGTCCAGCACACTGCGGGCCGTATCACAACCCACCCGCTTGAGTTCGTCGATCACCCAGGTATCGATCTCGTCGCTGAATTCATCCAGGTCGATATCGAAGCCTTCTTCTTCCCCTTCATTATCGCGATATACGTCGAGTTCGTAGCCTGTGAGTTCGCAGGCCAGTTTGATGTTCACCCCGCGGCGGCCGATAGCCAGCGATACCTGGTCGGGCTTGAGATACACGTTGGCATGCTTGCCCTCGTTGTCCAGCTCCATACTGGTGATCTTGGCCGGTGTCAGCGAGCGCTGGATCAGCAGCTGAATATTGCTCGTCCAGTTTATAACATCAATATTTTCATTTTTCAGCTCCCGGACGATCCCGTGGATCCGGCTTCCTTTCATCCCCACGCAGGCTCCCACGGGGTCGATGCGGTCATCATATGATTCCACGGCCACTTTGGCCCTTTCTCCCGGATCGCGTACGATCTTCTTGATGACGATCAGCCCGTCAAAGATCTCAGGCACCTCGATTTCAAGCAGCTTGGCCAGGAATTCTGGAGATGTGCGGGAAAGAATGATCACCGGGCTGTTGTTCTTCATGTCAACTTTCTTCACCACGGCCCGGATGCTTTCGCCCTTTTTAAAATAATCCTGGGGGATCTGCTCGCTTTTCGGAAGGATCAGTTCATTGCCTTCTTCGTCGAGTAAAAGGATCTCTTTTTTCCAAACCTGGTATACTTCGGCGCTGATGATCTCACCGATCCGGTCGCCGTATTTTTTGGCGAGGGCGCTCTTTTTCAGATCGCTGATCCGGCTGGCGAGGGTTTGCTTGGCAGCCAGGATGGCCCGGCGGCCGAAATCGTAAAGGTCAATCTCCTGGTAAAGTTCTTCTCCCACTTCAAAGTCGGGTTCAATTTTGATGGCTTCGCTGTAGGAGATCTGGGCAAGGGGGTCTTCCACCTGGCCGTCTTCGACGATCATCCGCCGGCGGATGATCTCGAGATCTCCTTTTTCCGCATTCACGATCACGTCAAAATTTTCATCACTGCCATACTTTTTGCGCAGCAGGGTTTTGAAAACGTCCTCCACTACCTTCATCATGGTGGGACGGTCGATATTTTCCGCCTCCTTGAAATCCCGGAAAGCCTCGATCAGGTTTATACTTGCCATGTCACTTTTTTTTAGTTGCGGGTTGCCGGTCTGAAACGGTAAGCCGGTTTTTCGGGATTGCCCCCGGTACCGGTTTGCTGTTTTTCGCCTGCAGCACGCGGCTTAGAACTTAATCTGAATTTTTGTTGTTTTAATGTTATTAAAAGATATCGGGTGTTGTATGGTTTCCGCTTTTTTCCCTTTACCCCGGGTTTCCTCCAGCACGATTCCTGTTTCATCCACAGCCACCAGTTTGCCTTCTTTTTTCAGACCTTCAAGATCTGTCACTTCCGCAAACCGGCCTATGTTTTTCTGGTACTGGCGGTGCATTTTAAGCGGTTCATCCAATCCTGGGGATGAGACTTCAAGGGAAAAATCCCCGTTTGGAAAGATCGACCCTTCTTCCATTTCCTTGTAAAGCCGGCGATTCAACTGCACCAATCTTTCGATGCTAACTCCCTGATCCCCATCGATAAATATTTTTACATTATTCGTGGGTTTGATCCTCACTTCCACCAGGAACAAGTCCGGCTCCGCCTGGATCAGCGCCTGTACCCGGCTTTCAATGATCTGTATGTATCCTTCCGCGTTCATATCGTATAAAAGAAGAAGGGAACGGCCTCGTTCCCTTCTTACTTCTAATTCCGATGCAAATGTAAAGAAAAGCGGGTATTCGCTCCAAATTACGATTGCGGGAAGGGTGAGACCATATAGGTGCCGGTCGTATCCGAAAGGCAAGAACCTTAGTTAGCTCATTCCGTTTTTATTAATTTCTCCTATGAAAACCGATCCTGTAAACGAACGGAAAAAATCGGTGAACGGACTTTTTTCACCCCCCGGCCCCAGGCATAACAACTTATCTTTGTACCATGAGGATCATTTTGTACGCCATCCTGATCTACTTCGCCTACATGCTAATCTTCAGGCTGATAATCCCTGTTTACCTGGCCAGCCGGAAAATAAAGCAGGGATTCCGTGAGATGCAGGAAAAAATGCAGGAGCAAATGCGTCAGCAACAAGGATTTAGCCCACAACCCGGGCCCCAGTCCACCCCCCCGAACCCCGGGTCTTCGGTTAGCCATGATGACTATATTGAGTTTGAAGAGGTTAAATAAGTAGAGTTGTAAATCAGGAGTTACGAGCGTTGGGTTTCGAGCAATGGCAAGTTCTCCCGTTTCAAGCTATGAACTATTAATTTTAAACCCGAAGCTTACAGCTCAAAACTCAAAGCTTAATAATGATATTTCAATACCTTTGCTGCCGCCTTTTGGCAGGACCCTTAGCTCAGACGGTTAGAGCATCTGACTCATAATCAGAGGGTCGTTGGTTCGATCCCAACAGGGTCCACAAATCGGTTTATTAAAAAGAACCGGAACCGAATGTTGGAAGATGCCCCCCTGACAGGGGCTTTATTATTCAAAACCAAGAGGTTATTTAACCTTTTGTTAACCAGTTCAAAAATACATTTGTCCCTACCAATTTAATTATGAAGAAAATTCTCCCCCTGCTTGGTTTAGTGATCATGACATCCGCCGCCGTTGCGCAGGATAGCCCGATTCCCGAAAAGAAAAAGAAAGAGACCATCGACCTGAGCAACCGGTCGAACGACCACTTTATGGTCCAGTTTGGCCTGGCCGGCTGGTCGGGAATCCCCGATACCATCAACAAAAGCGGTTTTTCCAAGAGTTTCAACGTTTACTTCCTTTTTGATTTCCCTTTCAAGAATAACCCCAAACTGAGTTTTGCCTTTGGCCCGGGGATCGCGTCCGACCATATCCTGTTTGGCAGTACCCGTGTCGGTATAAAGGATCCGACCAGCCAGATCCATTTTACCAACGCATCGGATACCAACCACTATAAAAAGACCAAGCTGGCCATGACTTACCTGGAGGCACCGATCGAGTTTCGTTACTCTACAGACCCGCTCCGCGGAAAAGGCTTCAAAGTCGCTGTGGGACTCAAAGTGGGGACCATGATCAATGCCCATACCCGGAACACCAAGTACCAGGATAAGAACGGCAGCAGCCTGACGGATCATACACTCAAGGAATCCAGCAAACAATTCTTCAATAAGAACCGGATCAGTTTTATGGGCCGCGTGGGATACGGGCATTTCAGCCTTTTTGGGAGTTACCAGCTCACCCCCCTCTTTGCCGACGGCAAGGGTCCCCTGGTCAAGCCCTTTTCGATCGGGTTAACGCTCAGCGGGCTGTAAGATTCCCTCCATACCAAGTTTTTGAATATTGTTCAATGCGCATTGAACAATGAGTATTTTTATAGCGAAATTTTCAGTCCTGACTGATCAATAATTAATAACCTTCAAAGCTCGAGACTCAGGGCTTGCAGCTTTCTCCGTATGCTCGACAAACAAAAAAAAATAAAACAATCCGAAAGAGCCGTTCTCGTGGGTCTGGTACACAAGGACCAGACCGAGCAGCAGTTGCAGGAGTATCTTGACGAGCTGGCCTTCCTGGCAGAAACAGCCGGGGCGGTGGCGGTGAAGCGGTTTACGCAGAAGCTTCCCCACCCCGACAGCCGGCATTTTGTGGGCAAGGGAAAACTGGAGGAGATCCGGCAGTATATCCAGGGCAAGGATATCCGGGTGGTGATCTTTGATGATGAACTGACGGGAGCCCAGATCAATAATATCGAAAAGGCGCTGGAGGTAAAGACAATCGACCGGAGCGACCTGATCCTTGACATCTTCGCCAGCCGGGCCAAAACCGCCCAGGCCAAAGCCCAGGTGGAACTGGCCCAATACCAGTATATCCTGCCCCGGCTCCGTGGAATGTGGAAACACCTGGAACGTCTCGGAGGCGGTATCGGCACAAGAGGTCCCGGTGAAACGGAGATCGAGACCGACCGCCGTATCGTCCGGAACAAAATCTCCCTGCTTCGAAAAAAACTTGCTGAGATCGACAAGCAGTCCGTTACCCAACGCAAGGAGCGCGGAGAATTCATCCGCGTAGCCCTGGTGGGTTATACCAATGTGGGCAAGAGCACGATCATGAACCTGCTCAGCAAACGGGATGTCTTTGCCGAGAATAAACTCTTCGCCACACTCGACACCACCACCAGCAAAGTGGTTTTTGAGAACACCCCCTTCCTGCTGAGTGATACGGTGGGATT
>JBMSNP010000048.1:0-22939 GCA_049421765.1 Chitinophagaceae bacterium | reverse complement strand
CTTGAAGCAAAAGGGATCGTTGGCGCACGTACTTTCGAACCCGGCACCCAGTGGTTGCGGCTCAGTATCGGCACCGTGGAGGAGATGAAAAAGGTCGCAGAGGCTCTGGGGTAAAGACTGTTTTCTGTTTACAGTTTACGGTTTTCAGTTTGCAGTTTATTGGATACTCAAAAATGATTCAAGCAACATAAACTGTAAACTGCAAACAACAAACCCCATCACATACCCGGGAACCATGTTCTCCCGGTTCCTACGGCACGGAAAGGCCAGGGAACAGAGATCAGGATGATCAGCAGGGCCAGCCCGTAATATAATAGGGCTCTTTTATGCTTGCTCGCATCGGGTACATTTTTCTTGCCGTAGGAATAGCCAAGATGGATGAGAATGATCGCTATCAGCATACCGATGGTATGTTCGGCTACAAAGAACCGATGCCCGGCGTCTTTCATCACGTTGCCAAATCCCATATCGCGGATGGCCTGGATACCCCGACCGCCCTCGAGCCAGAGATAGATACCCACCACCAGCATGACATCGGCACAGATCATTAAAACCAGACCGGTTTTCTTGTGCCCGGATGAGAAGGGCTGGTGCCGGTCGGTAAAGCTTTTATATACCGCAACTAAAAGGAGGATCAGGATAACCCAGCGCAAAACGCTGTGAAGGTGTAGCATGCCTTGGTACATGTAGTGGTGTTTTGGGTGAATGCTAAGTTAGGGAATCGGGGCGAATTAGCAGGGTGAGCGAAACTTAGTAGTTAAAAGTCGAAACTGAGAACCCCTGACCGCTAACCAATAACTCCTGCGTCATCACACAACCCCCTCCTACTCACTCCAGTCTGCCACAAATACATTCGTATCCCGAGTACCGCCGTTGTTCCGGTTGCTGCAGAATACGATCCGCTTCCCGTCAGGTGAGAACATCGGAAACGCATCAAAACCCTTGTCGCGGCTGATCTTTTGCAGGTTGGTGCCATCTTCGTTGATCGTGTACAGGTTGAAGGGAAATCCCCTTTTATACTCGTGGTTGGAAGCGAAGATGATCCGTTTGCTGTCTGGCATATAGGCAGGTGCCCAGTTGGCCTGGCCATATGATGTGACCTGGCGGGCATTGCTCCCGTCGGCATCAGATACCCACACTTCCATATTTGTGGGGGCTACAAGACCTTCAGCCAGGAGTTCTTTGTATTCCTTGATCTCAGCCTCGGTTTTAGGACGGCTGGCACGCCAGATCAGCTTGGTACCGTCAGGACTGAACCAGGCTCCGCCGTCGTACCCCAGGGCATTGGTGATCCTCTTTTCACTGCCTGTTTCCAGGTCCATGATATATAATTCAATATCCCCGTCCTTGGTGCTCGTATAGATCATCTTGCTGCCGTCTGGTGAAAGCGTGGCTTCCGCGTCGTAGCCTTTGGAATGAGTAAGCTGCCTGACGATCTTTCCATTGAGGTCGGCCATGAAAATATCATAGCTGCTATACAGCGGCCAGATATACTTGTTGCCGTATTTGGCACGGTCAGGAGTGGGCGGACATTCATCTCCACCGAGATGAGTGGATGCGTAAACAATATGTTTGTTGTCTTTCGTAAAGAACGCACAGGTGGTGCGGCCCTTGCCGGTGCTGACCATCTTGTATTCAAATTTCTCGCCCGGCCTTTTCGGTACTTTCCCGATAAAGATCTGGTCGCAGGATAATCCTTCTTTAGGGTTTGTGCGCTGGAACACCAGGTACTTCCCGTCATAACTCCAATAAGCTTCGGCATTATCGCCCCCGAATGTGAGCTGCTGGATATTCCGGAAATGCGTCTCATCGGCATAACGTAGTGTATCGGTTGCCGTACCGGAAGGACTTGTCACTTTCGAACTGTTTTCACAGGCGTTCAGTATAACCAGGGTAACCAGTCCGAACGCGATAATTTTTCTCATTTTTTTTAGTTTTAATCAGTCGCTGCAAAGTTATTTTTGCATGGTCCTTGATTTGTCAGTTTATTGTCATACCTCCGTATATACATGCAAATTCCCATGAAAAAGTCAGCGAAAATAATATTCCTGTTCCTTATCAATATGATCCTGATCAGTGGTTGTACCAACCAAGATCAGCCCTCCCCTTACACGGAGATCCTGGGTCGTCCCCCCTTTGCCGCCCTGGGCGACAGCATCCGGGATGATCCCCGGAACAGCGAATTGCTGTTCCGACGGGCGATATTGCTCAACAGCAACAATTTTCCTGAGCCCGCGCTCGCGGATTTCCGGAAAGCGTGGTCACTTAAAAAAGAAGAAAAATATGCGCTTGGTATAAGCACACTGCTGATGGAGGTTCATGCTGATTCGGCCATCCTGTTCCTGGACCAGGCCCTAAAGGAACTACCCCGGAGTATTCTTCTCCGGCTGAGCCTCGCCCGCAGTTATGCCATGAAAGAACAACCCGATTCCGCTCTCGCGGTTTGCGACCGGATCCTCGAAATCAACCCGCAGCAGGTGGATGTGCTTAAACTCAAAGCCGACCTGCTCGACAAAAAAGGAGAAACCGCAGCCGCAACATCGGTACTGGAAAAAGCCTACCGGCTGGTGCCCTTTGATGTGGAGCTGAATTATATCCTGGCCCTCCGCTATGCCGAGGCCGGGAATCCGGAAGTGCTGGCGATCTGCGATTCGCTTTTAAAGGCTGATCCGCAGGGCACCCATGCCGAACCTTATTATTATAAAGGGATCTATTATTCCAACACAGGCGACCGCAACCGGGCACTGGCCCTGTTCGACGAAGCGATCAAACACGATTATTATTTCCTCGACGGGTACATTGAAAAGGGAAGCCTTTATTACGAAATCAAACGATACCCCGAAGCCCTGGCCGTATTTAACCTGGCTCTGACGATCTCCCCCAAATACGCCGATACTTATTACTGGATCGCCAAATGCCAGGAAGCCACGGGAAAAAAAGAAGAAGCCAAACTCAATTACCAGCGGGCGTATCACCTTGACAAAACGCTGACGGAAGCAAAAACAGCTGCAGAAAAAATTATTGATTGATAATGTTCAATTAATAATCCGCACGGGGTATCTTGCATTCCAAATCCTTCTCATGCCCATCATTGCCCCTTCCCTCCTGTCTGCCAACTACCTCGACCTTCGTTCAGATTGCGAGATGCTGAATGAAAGCCATGCCGACTGGTTCCACCTCGATGTGATGGATGGCAGGTTTGTGCCGAATATCAGCTTTGGCCCCATGATCATTGAATTTATCCGCAAGGCCACCAACAAAACCTGCGATGTGCACCTGATGATCGAAGAACCGGAACGTTATGCAGAACAGTTTAAGAAAGCGGGTGCAGATAACCTGACCGTGCATATCGAAGCCTGCCGGCACCTGCACCGGAATATCCAGCAGATCCGCTCACTGGGAATGAGACCCGGCGTGGCGGTAAACCCGCACACGCCCGTTTCCCTGCTCTCCGATATCCTGCAAGACATAGACCTCGTTTGTCTAATGAGTGTGAATCCCGGATTTGGCGGACAACAGTTCATCCCCCAAACAATCGAAAAGATCAAACAGCTCCGGGGCATGATCGATGAACGCGGCCTTGAAGTGCATATTGAGATAGACGGAGGCGTAACCCTCGAAAATGCCCCCGCTATCATTGCCGCCGGTGCCGACGTGCTGGTGGCCGGTAATACCGTTTTTAAAGCCGCAGATCCCAAAGAGATGATCAGTAAATTGAAAAACCTTTAGCACTCATATTAAAGCGGATTTCTCGTTTCATTTTTTTTAGCGGGTAAAGCCATTTGGCACGACCTCACACTATACAAACAATTCGTATCTTGGTCGTGCAAATCTTATGAAGATAAGCCACCGTCCGATACAACTGACTGTCTTTTTCCTGTTGTTGTCCCTACTTTCCTATTCCCAGAAAAAATCGGCCTATATATCCGGCCGGGTGCTGGATGAAAATGAAAAGCCCCTGGCGGGTGTCACCATCACCATCCTTGGCCAGGCCAAAGGGATCATCTCCGGCGACTCGGGGTATTACCGCGTGAAAGTTCCGGCCGGGCAGGCCGTGGCCCTGGTCTTCACCTATGCCGGCCGCAACCCCGAACAAAAGAATTTCTGGCTGAATGAAGAAGAAGAAGAGATCTTCAACCTCCGGATGGAAAAAGGAGAAAAGACCCTGGCCGAAGTGATCGTGACAGACCAGCGCGATCGCAGGGAAGCAGGGCTGATCAAACCCAATCCAAAGACGATCCTCAATCTCCCCTCGGCCGTAACTGGGGTGGAAAGCCTGATCAAGATCTTTGTCGGCTCCAACAACGAACTCACTTCCCAATATTCCGTCCGTGGCGGAAGCTACGATGAGAATCTTATTTACGTAAACGATTTTGAAGTGTTCCGTCCTTACCTGATCCGCAGCGGGCAGCAGGAAGGACTCAGTTTTATCAATCCCGAAATGGTGCGTAGCATCAGCTTTTACAACGGGGGGTTCCAGTCGAAATACGGCGACAAGATGAGCAGTGTGCTGGATATACAGTACAAGAAACCCCGGACATTTGGCGGCTCCGCGTTTCTCAGCATCCTCGAACAGGGGCTGCAACTGGAAGGAACCGGGCTGAAAAACAAATTCACCTACCTGCTTGGTGTCCGCAACCGGAGCAACCGGAACCTGTTGAGCCGGCAGGACACCAAAGGAAATTACATCCCTTCATCCGGCGATTTCCAGGCCCTGCTCACCTACCAGTTCAGCCCCAAATGGCAGGCCGAACTGCTAAGCAATATTTCGCGCACACGCTTCACCCTGGTTCCGCAGAGCAGCCAGCTGACCTCCTCCGTTTTCTCCCCCTTCTTCAGTACCACGCTGGGGATGGACATCTATTTTGAAGGACGCGAAAAGGATGAATACAGCACCAACATGCTGGGTTTCTCCATCACCAACCAGGCCAGCCGCAAACTCCGGCTGAAGTGGATGGTCTCACGTTTTGAAAACGACGAGAAGGAAAATCTCGATATCATCGGAGCCTACCTTTTTGGCGAACGGGACTTTGACAAACGCAATCCCACCTACGGACTGATCGTAAACCCGTTGGGTGCCGGGGTATATCAAAACTGGGCCCGCAACGCGCTGAACGTGGAAAACTGGAATGTTTCACATAAAGGAAACTACGACCAGGGCAAACATGCTTTACAATGGGGACTGGGTGTGGACCGTACCCTGATCACCGACAAACTCAACGAATGGGAATTCCAGGACTCAGCTGGTTATGCCCTGCCCTACAGGCCCGATATGTTGCAGCTGAATAAAGTGCTGCGGTCAAACGCAGATCTGTCCATTGATAAATATTCGGGATACCTGCAGGACAATATCCTGCTCGGCGACTCCAGCCATTCCGCGACACTCACCGTCGGTGTCCGCTTCAACTACAATTCCCTCAACAGGGAATTCCTTCTTTCCCCCCGGATCGGGGCAAGCTGGAAACCCCGCACTGGCAGCGATATCGTGTTCCGGGTCGCCGCGGGCGCTTATCACCAGCCGC
Source organism: Chitinophagaceae bacterium (assembly GCA_049421765.1). Lineage (GTDB taxonomy): Bacteria > Bacteroidota > Bacteroidia > Chitinophagales > Chitinophagaceae > JJ008. Next base: position 17,417 of record JBMSNP010000048.1, on the reverse strand, counting down.
CCTTTTACCGGGAATTGCGCCGGTACAACGGCACACTCAACACTTCGCTGAAAGCGCAGAAAAGCTGGCAGGGTGTGGCCGGGTTTGATTACAATTTCATCGGGATCAACAACCGACCCATGCGCTGGACCACCGAGCTTTACTACAAGCAAATGACCGATATGGTGCCCTACGATATCGATAATGTAAGGCTTCGCTATTTCGGGGAAAACCAGGCCAGGGCCTGGGCCGCCGGCCTGGAAATGCGGTTGCACGGGGAACTGGTTCCTGATGCGGAAAGCTGGATCAGTTTGGGAATCATGAAAACTGCGGAAGATATCCGCGATGATTTCTTTACCATATATAAACTGGATTCGCTGAACCAGCCCGTCGACAGTTCGGTTATACAGAACGGTTATATCCGCCGCCCCACCGACCGCCGGGTCACTTTTGGAATGTTTTTCCAGGATTACCTTTCCACCAACCGGAATTTTAAGGTATACCTGAATGTGTTATACGGGAGTAATCTTCCCTACAATATTCCCGGTTCGGTTAAATACCGGAACGCCGCATTTATCAACCCTTATATCCGCGCCGATATCGGGTTCAGCGCCCTGCTGGTAGATGATGACCGCAGCAAACGCCGCAGCCATTCCCCCTTCCGCAATTTTGATAATATATGGGCAAGCCTTGAGATCTTCAATATCATAGACCGGCAAAACACCATTTCATACCAGCTGGTCAAGGATTTTTCCAACACCACCTACCTCCTCCCCAACCGGCTTACACCCAGGCTGGTCAACCTGAAACTGGTGGCCAGGTGGTAAGATCGCACACTTCAAATCATTAATTTATCGCTTATATAGTTATGTCAAAAGCTGATGCTTTTGAATAGCCCTTCGAAAAGCGATCATTAGCGCCACCTGTTGCGGAAGCGGTCCCAGGTGGTAAGCCCGATCTTGAACTGCACGGGGTTGTTGAATTTATTTGCGACCGAAGTGACCACATACACCCCCAGTTTAACCCGGGCCAGCGGATTAAAGGGCCATTTAAAGACCCGCTCTATCCCTGCAAAAAATTCCGCGTAACGCAGATCCCGCTCGGGAGCGATCAGCAAGCCCCCGCCCGCAATCTCCTGGAGTCTCAGCTTTTTGAAGAATGGTATCTTGTTAATCAGTGCCCCGTTGAATTCATGCACCAGGTTACCCTGGTAAAAACGGTCAAAGACGGGGAACGTGGAGTCGAGCGCCTGGAAATTACTTTGCGGATTCTGGAAGAAAAGCGGGTCACCCTGACGCATGAACTTATAGTCGATGACTCGGAGATCCCGGGTGTTGAAAAAATCTCCCGACTTGACAAAATAACTGGTTATACCTGCTACCCCGAGATTGATGCTCTGGAACAAACCGAGTTCGAAGTAATCAAAATCAATCTCACTTTTGAAGAGCCCCTTGATTCCCTTTTTCCAGGTGATGTAGAAAGTCGGCCACCGTGATCCAAGGAAGATCTTTTCCCGGGGTTCCCGGGCATACCGCATCCGCGGGGTCAGGTACAGGCGCACCTGGTTATACGTGGCGTTGTATGGATCAAACTGTACGGGCGGTTCATTGGGAATACCGAAAATGCTGTCGGCATTGTTCCCCACTTTGTAGTTGGCCACCGAACGCCGGAATGCCACTTCAAAATCATTCATCAGGGTCACCCCGTTAAATAATTCGATTTCATGTCCCAGCTCGATGGAATTGTTGAGGTAGATGTTGCTCCGCTTGAGTACATTGACCCAGGCATCACCGGGGTAGATAAATTCAAAATTCCGGCCGGCCTGGAGTTTGTACTTGCCGTTTCGGAATGGATTGTATTTGCGTTCCAGACCCAGTTTACCGTTGATATCATGGTTGCGAAATCCGTAACTGATATCCCCCTCGACAGAAAGGTTTTTACGTGAATAAAAGGTCTTGCGGTAAGCCCCCGCCAGCTTAAGCCGGGCGCCGCCAAATGCCACGGGCTGTATCATGGATGTGATGGGCGGAAGGATCCACATCCGTTCTTTTTTGTGATCGTTGAAGATCTGCCCGAAAATGAGCATCTTTTTCCAGGTGATCCTGTTCAGGACCTGGTCCATCGAATCGAGGTAGGCATCACTTTTCATGTAACGGGCGATACTGTCCTGGTAACGGGTATAGAGTTCCTGCTGGCGGGACAGGGGCTCTGTGCGGACGGAGCTCCAGAAAACCGAATCCTTTTCATAGGCCTCCTGGGCCGTGGAACTCAGTTCGAGCCCGAAATGACCTTTTTTGAAATCACGGCGCAACCGGTAATCAGAAAAGCGGACTGTGGTTTCACCATACATCCGCCCTTTTTTTGTTTTGGTATAATAGGAGAATTGCTGGCGTGTGATCACGCGGGCGCTGTCGCCCAGTTGATCATATTCCTGCTGCACTTCCATATAATCGTATTCGGGCATATGCGCAGGCGGGAGCCTGAAGGTCACGCTCATTACGTTCCAGGTGCTGTCCTGGATGCTGATCTCCCCTTCGATGGTGGCGTTGCTGAGCTGCCGGGGCCGGATGGAGATCGTATATACTTTGGGTTTGATCGTCCTGTCGATTTTGAGGGTCTTGAACCGGTAGGCCAGCAGCCCGCTGTAACTCAGCGGCGACAGGAAGGGGATCCTGGATACCGGCGGGGCCTTGATCAGGTTGTCATATATAAAGAAGTCGCCGTCCAGTGCCGACAGGTAGAAAAGGCTTTCCGCGGCCCCGCGGCGGTTTACCGCGATTCTTTCCTCCCTGATCTGACCCGATTTGCTGCGATCCACATGGAGGGCCACTTCCGTCATCGCCATCTTGCTGTAATCCGGTTTCGCCAGGCTGTCCTCCCCGCTTTTCCGGGGGCTGAAGCTTGAATCCAGCTGGAAGGCCTTGATATAAGCATTGCATGAATAATCCCCGATTGCGTCTAAAACGGTTTCCTTGTTCCGGATCACGGTCTTGATGATATCTTCTGCACGGTCGCGCAGCTTGGCCTTGATCACCACCTCCTGCATGCTGGCCGATTCGTCGGCCTCGAGCTCCACAAGCAGGAATAGATCTTCGTTGGTGATGTGAAAGGGAACCACTTTGGCCTTGTACCCGATCATACTGACGACCAGGTCGTGCTTACCCCTTTCCAGGAAGAACTCGTAATAACCGTCGTCGCGGCTCACGGTCCCTTTTTTCAGCTCCTTGATCTCCACGCTGGCCAGGGGCAGCCGCTCTTTTTTATTGTCGAGGATATAACCGGAAATCTTGTACAACTGCGCCTCGGAGATGAGTGCAAGAAATAATAAAACCGAGAGGAAGATAAGGCGGTGCTTGGTCATCAGGATGGTTGCAAATCCTGCAAAAATTGAACTTCTTTTCCGCTTTTCGCAGAAAAACATTCATCTTTTCATATTCTTTAACAGGGATTACGGGGAAAGATTGTTGAACATAGAGGTCTTTACCTGGCGAAGAACAGACATATCCCTCCATCCAGCTAATCTTAACCTTAACCTCAACCTTCTCCCTTCTTCACCACCCAGAAATCACCCCCGGTCCAGGTTTCGTCTTTCAATGGGTGTTCTTCCAGTTCCCGGTAAATTTCATCAAGGGTGGAAGGTGGAAGCAGTTGCTCAAGGAAAACAAATAATTCCCGCTCTTCAAAGCGGATATGCTGGTTGAGCAGGTCACAAAGGATCTGGAGACTCCGTTTATCGGCCTGGTCGTCGAGACCCAGCACCAGTTCCCGGATATGGTCATGTTCATCCTTCATCCGGGCGGCCATCGGGTTGCCTTCCGGAAAATGTTTTCCCAGGATTTTTTCTTCCTGGTAAAAATGGGGTTTGATGTGGTGACGCCAGAACCAGAGTGTGTACTGTGCAAGGGTTTCCAGGGGGGTTTTGTTTTCCAGGCCCTGTTTGATCTTCCATGCAAACAGCAACCCGTCATGATGTTCCCGGCTCAGAGGAGCCAGCTGTTCACTTCTTTTGATTGGTTTTGTTTCCTCTTTCATGATACAAATATTACGACTTTTTTTTCATAGCCGAATGCCGGCTGTCATCCCCTCCTTTGAGAAAAATCAGCCACCGTATAAGGGAAAAATCATTAACATAACCTTTCCGCCCGCCTTTTGTATTAACACCTGTGAATAAGTAACTTTAGGACAGAACCACAATGCGAAGTAATATTGGAATGAGAGGGCCAGCTCCTGCAAAGAGGCAGGAGACGCAGCCAAATCCGGTACCGCCCTTCGCCGGCTTTGCGAAACATAAACCGTAGTGCATTGACAGACACGATCATCAACCTGGAAACCGTAAACCCTATTGAATTTTTTGGTGTAAACAACGGCAAGCTCGACATCCTCAAAAAGAAATTTCCCCTTCTCAAGATCCTTTCCCGGGGCACCCAGCTCAAACTGAGCGGTGCCCGCGAACAGATCGAGAACGCACGTGAAAAAATCGAGCTGATCATCTCCTACCTCGAACGCAACGGCCACATGAGCCAGAATTATTTCGAGCAGGTACTGGGTGGCGACGATGCCGAAACCATCGATCATTTCCGCGAAAAGAATCCCAATGAAGTCCTGGTCTTTGGCCCCAACGGCAAATCGGTGCGGGCCCGGACCGCGAACCAGAAAAAGCTGGTCCAGGAAGCGGAGAAGAACGATATCGTTTTTGCCATCGGACCCGCGGGAACCGGGAAAACCTATACCGCCGTGGCCATCGCCGTGAGGGCCCTGAAAAACAAACAGGTCAAAAAGATCATCCTTACCCGGCCCGCCGTGGAAGCAGGTGAAAGCCTCGGTTTCCTCCCCGGTGATCTGAAGGAAAAAATCGATCCATACCTCCGCCCGCTCTATGACGCCCTGGATGATATGATCCCGGCCGACAAACTTGGGTATTATATGACCACCCGCACCATCGAGATCGCACCGCTGGCCTATATGCGCGGACGTACACTCGACAACGCCTTTATCCTGCTCGACGAAGCGCAAAACGCAACCGACCTCCAGCTCAAGATGTTTCTAACCAGGATCGGCGCCAACGCAAAAGCGATCATCACCGGGGATATGACCCAGGTGGATCTGCCCCGCAACCAGCGCAGCGGGCTTGCCACGGCCGCACGCATTCTGAAAAACATCGACGGGATCGCCCATATTGAACTGGATGAAGAAGATGTGGTAAGGCACCGCCTCGTAAAACACATCCTCCGCGCTTATAACAAGGAGCATGAGAAGGATCACCCGCAGGATTCGGTGCGGCCTTCGATTCCCGTAATCAAGAAGGACAAGCCCGAGCCCTGAGGCCCGTTCAATTTTTATTATTTTGCAGGAATGAAAAGGTACCCCGGACTGTTTTCATTCCTGCTTTTTTTATCAGCCTGTGTCAGCCGCAACGCCCCAGAGGGAAAACCCGACCCCGCCAGGCAACAGGCCAATGTGGCACGGATCAGTGAACTGCAGGGTGTACTCCGGACGGGCGACATGATCTTCCGAAACGGAAACGATGAGGTGAGCAGGGCCGCGCGCAGCTTTAACCGGAAAGACACTTCCTACTCACATTGCGGACTGGTGCTGGTGGAACATGATTCCGTATTTGTGTACCATGCGCTTGGCGGCGTATACAATCCTTCTCAAAAATTATTGCGTGAACCCCTGGCCCTTTTTTGCAACCCGGAAGAAAACAATACTGTGGCGGCTTACCGCTATCCCCTGAACGCCGCGCAACTGGGCCGGCTGGAAAACACGGTAAAAGGGTATTATGCAGCCGGATTAAAATTCGATCTGTACTTTAATTTCCTGAGCGATGACCGGATGTATTGCGCCGAATTTGTTTTCAAATCCCTCAACAAAGCGGTCGGGAACGCGCTAAGTTCCTATGTAAGAATGGATACCATTCCTTATGGCGTCACCACAGATGATCTTTTTCTCCATCCCGATTCACGCCTGCTTAAAAAGGAAAAATTTGTCGACTGATTTTACAACGCAACCTATATTTTTGCACTACAAACTAAACACATGAAAAAACTGCTGACCATAACCTTGCTTGCCGGCCTGAGCGCCATTCTTTTTTCTTCCTGCAAAGGAAAAGACAAAGCCGCCGGCGGAGATCCGAAAACAGTTCTGATCGCCTTTTTTGAAAGAATGTCGCAAAAAGATATTGACGGGGCCGCCAAATTGTGTACGGAAGACAGCAAAACCACACTCGATATGATGAAAAAGGCATTTGATGCCGCAAAGAGCATGAAAATGGAGGATAAAGATGACGGCACAGATGATTTCAAGGATATGGAATTCGGGGATGTAAAGACCGATGGCGACAAGGCAACTGTTATGGTAACCAATAAGAAAAAGTCCGAGACCATGGAATTCCCGCTGAAAAAAGAAGGCGGCGCATGGAAAGTTGACTTTACCATGGGCACCCTGATGAAAATGGGTATGGACGCCGAAAAGAATAAAGAAGGGATGGATAAGGACATGAATGATATGGACACCACAGGACTCAAGAATTTCCAGGATCTGATGAACAGCGATACCATAAAAGGACAACTGGAAAAAGCCAAAGAGATGCTCGATAAGCTGGATAAGGATGATGGAACCACGACAGATGATCAAAAAGAAAAAAATTAATCTCCCATCCGGCATTAAAAAACCCCTCTCCGGAGGGGTTTTTTAATGCCGGGCCCCAAGTTTTTGTACTTTGCAGGTATGAAAAATCTCCTGCCTGCGGCCCCCGTTATTTTCCTGGCCCTGGTTTTGGCCTCCGCCTGTTCGGGAGGCCGCCGGGAACCTGTCGTCTCTGAAAACAATGTGGATGCCGCCCGGAATTTTATCCGGGCCGCACTGGACGGCCGGTTTGATGAAGCGAGAAAATATATGCTGACCGATTCCCTGAACACCAATTACATGGACGTGGCCGAACGCGCTTACCAGCGATCCGATAAAACTGTCAAGGAAGGATACCGGGCCGCCTCCATCAATATCCGGGAGATCCTTGAGCCTGTCAGGGATTCGGTGACCATCGTCATTTACTCCAACTCGTACCGGAACGACCCGGACACACTTCGTATCATCCGTAAAAACGGGGAATGGCTGGTGGACCTGAAATACCTGTTTGAACATGATTCTGACACTTTGCTGAAAAGATCACCCGTCAACGATACAAAGCCATGATCAAACAGGTATTATTGGTCGGACTGGGAGGTGGACTGGGTAGCATGGCCCGGTACCTCTGCCAGCGATGGTTCTCGGTTCGCTATGTTCATGATTTTCCCTGGGGAACATTTGCCGTCAATATAACCGGTTGCCTGCTCATCGGGCTCCTGTGGGGCATCAGCTTCAAATCCTTTGACAGCAATGAATCCTGGAAACTCTTCCTGATGGCCGGGATCTGTGGCGGGTTTACCACGTTCTCGGCTTTCACCCTGGAGGGCATCGGTCTGATCAGGGAACAGCGGATTGGATTGTTTTTCGCCTATGCAGCCGGGAGCCTGTTCCTGGGATTACTTGCTACCTTTGTCGGGATGAGAATCAGCCGTTAAAGCTCAACTTTAATCTCACTTCTTATGATCACTATACATCATCCCTGGCATGGCGCCCATTACGGAAGCAAAGCCCCGGAAACCGTACATGCGCTGATCGAGATTCCCCAGGGTTCCAGGTCGAAATATGAAGTGGACAAGGACACCGGACTGCTCCGGCTCGACCGGGTGATCTACTCCTCTTTCCAGTATCCGGTAAATTACGGTTTTATCCCCCAGACCCTGGGTGAAGACGGCGACCCGCTGGATATCCTCGTACTATGTTCACAGGCGATCCAGTCGCTTTGCCTCGTGGATGCGAAAGTCATAGGGAATATGCAGATGATCGACCAGGGCCAGAAGGACGATAAGATCATCGCCGTGGCGGCGAATGACCCTTCGGTAAATCATTACTACCGGATGGAAGACCTGCCCCAGCATTTCCTGCTTGAACTCCGTAATTTTTTTGAACAATACAAAGTGCTTGAAAATAAGAAGGTGGAGATCGATAATTTCCAGGACCAGATCATCGCCTGCCGGATCATTGATGAGGCGATCGCCCGGTACCGGAATGTTTACCGGAAATGATGCAATGCAAACCCCGCAAAAAACAAATATGACCATACAACTGATCCTTACCGCCCTGCTGATCGGGTTGGGCGCCGGTATGCTTAGCGGGCTCGTGGGAATCGGCGGCGGAATCATCATGGTGCCCGCGCTGGTGTTTTTCCTGCATTATGGGCAGCACCAGGCCCAGGGTTCCTCGCTGGCCGTGCTCACACTCCCGGTCGTGATCATCGCATCACTCTACTATTACCAGCAGTGCCAGAAACTGGGAACACCGATCGATTTGCGTGTAGTTGGTTTGCTGGCGGCCGGATTTGTGGTCGGCGCTTATTTCGGAAGCAAGTGGGCCCTTTCGCTGGATCAGCAGATGCTGAAACGTATTTTCTCCATCATACTATTTTATACCGCCATCAAAATGATGGGTTGGGATTCGGCGCTGGTAAAATGGATCCGGAGCCTGTTCTGAGCGTATCAGAAAACCCGGCGCAGTGCACGCAGTCGCAGGCTGCGCTTCCCGGTTACCGGGTCCGCAATTCCTTTTTTGTTCAGGATATCGATGCGTACCTGGCCGGATGCATGTATGACCCGGTTATCCCCGATCAGGATCCCCACATGCACGATCTCCTCTCCCCGGTCAAAAAAAGCCAGGTCGCCTGCCCGGGCTTCCCGGAACTGTTTCACCGGGTTTCCTTCCTGTGCCTGTTGCCAGGCGTCGCGGGGCAGATCGATTCCGGCCATTTTGAAAACAACCTGGACAAAACCACTGCAGTCGACTCCCAGCGGGGTCCGACCACCCCAGAGATAGGGCGCGTTGAGCCATGGCATGGCCAGTTCCCGGATCAGGGTCCCGTCGGCAGGGCGGCCATCCCTTTTCAGGAAACTCCCGTTAAATGCATAATCCATTCCTGCCAGCCGGACCCTCCCGTTTTCCAGCCCGGGAAGTGAGGAACCAACGGGTATGCTCATGCGAATATCATCGGTGACAAGGAGAGCCAGCAGATCCGACACCACATATGGTGAGCGGGTATGTGCCAATGCTTCCTCCGTTTCCGAAAGCAGGTTCCGGGTAACCCATCCCTCATACCCGTCGTGCAGGCTCCGGACCCGCACCCAGCGTTCATTTTTCTCCTTCAATATTTTTACAGTTTCCCCGAACAACAGCTGGTTGACCATCTCGCGACGGTGGGCAGGTTTTCGTCGAACCGGAGCAGCCGGTACCGTTACGATCGCATATTCCATCCTGGTGATTTTTACCGAAAATAAATCAGGATCATGGAAATTAAAATTTTGTTCAATTTCGCCAGGTTCGCATCTTAAGCTATACAATTGCTTAATTTCCTGCTGTGAAACCTGACGCATACCGGCATATGACTGACGCCGAGCTGCTGGAGAAATTCCACGCGGACGGGGACAATTCCTGGCTGGGGATCCTGCTTCAGCGGTATACCCTCCTGCTGCTGGGGGTATGCATGAAATACCTCAGGAACGAGGAAGAAGCCAAGGACAGCGTACAGCAGGTGTTTTTGAAAGTGATCCAGGAACTAAAGAAATACCGGGTTGAATACTTTAAATCCTGGCTTTACATGGTGGCCAAAAACCACTGCCTGATGAAAATCCGGGAGAAACAGGGCAAGCTTACGGTGGAAATATCGGAACGCATGGGCGACCGTGAATCACCGGAAACCGACTTTGACCTGATCGAACTGCAGGACATTAAACTTGACCTGATGGAAGCGGCCCTCCGGGAACTGAACCCGGAGCAGCAGCAATGTGTAACTTTGTTCTACCTGGAGAAGAAAAGTTACCAGGAAGTGAGCGAAGCCACCGGGTACAGCATGCTGCAGGTTAAAAGTTATATTCAGAACGGGAAAAGGAACCTGAAAATAATGATCGATAAAAAATTAAAGGAACAGCCGAAAGGAAAATAACATGCCGGAGAACCTGAAAGACATATTATCCGGGCTTTCGTCCGAAGTGGACCAGGAAACCCTGCTGCGTTACCTGCAGGGCAAACTGTCGGGACCCCAACAGCATGAAATCGAGAAACAGCTCATGCAGGATGAATTTAATGAGGATGCCGCGGAAGGTCTTGAACAATTCAGGGATAAGGAGCAGTTGCAGTACATGGTGGAGATGCTGAACCGCGACCTGAAAAAGAAAACGGAAAAAAAGAAAAAGCGCCGTGAACGTCTCCGGTTGAAAGAACAGCCCTGGATCCTTATCTCCATCCTCATCCTGTTGCTGCTGATCGTACTCTCCTATATGGTGATCCGTAAGCTGATGACCCCCTGATCAGTATTTTGTTTTTCCTTCCCAGCGGTCCCATTCTCCGAATAATTTTTCAGCCTCCGGGTGCGGGTAATGAATGAAAGGTATCGCGCGTTGTTCCGGGTCCTTATTGATCTCCCCGTATATAAAGGCGTCATCAAAATCGATGGCAGCCGCCTGTTGCCTGGTATTGGAATACACCACCCGACGGGGCCGGGCCCAGTAGATCGCACCAAGGCACATGGGACAGGGTTCGCAGTTTGTATAGATTTCGCATCCGGCCAGTTGGTAATGCCCCAGTTTCTCGCATGCCGCCCGGATCGCAACCACTTCGGCGTGCGCCGTGGGGTCATTTGTCGAGAGTACCATATTGGAACCCTGGCCGATAATGGTGTCATCCAGAACCACGAGGCAGCCAAAAGGTCCGCCTTTCCCATCATTCATTCCCTTCCTTGCCAATTCGATGGCAAGCTCCAGATACCTGATCTCTCGTTCCGTTAGACTTTCCATTGTTGAGGATTAACGTGTTATCACAAAATTCCGGAATATATACTGATTTTCCTCATGTTTTGAACCCATCTGGATACCGCCTGAAGTTAATACTAATTTAATCCCCCCTGATCCGGTACCCGGTATCCCTTTCGTATCTTATGCTCAGATTTATGCACCAAAACCTTTCACCATGAGATGGGAATCCGACAAGTCGACCGACCAACATGAAATTTACCATTTATTTGATGGGGAGCAGCAATTGCTTACACTGATTTACCATCCGTTTTCCAATGCCGCCCGAATCGAATGCAACCGGGAAAAAAGAGTCTTCCTTATCCGGAAAGAAGGGTTTCGCCGTAACAAGAAAGTGATCCGGAATGAATACGGAATCAAGATCGGTGAATTTGGGCGGGAAAACGGGGAAGATTTTATCATGGTGAATGAGAAAAGATTTAACTACGCTTCGCAAAACAGCCCCGCCACCGAAATGATCCTCTATCATGAATCAGCAGAGAAACCACTGGTCAGCTGCAGCCTTAAATCCCAAGACGGCAAACCCGGCATCCGGATCCCGGAAGATTCATTGCTACCCGACGGACCCCATCCGGGTTTGTTAATGGCTTTGTGCTGGTATATGTTCCTGCCTGTGGCAGGTAAGAAAAAGATGGCCCTCACATCATAAATTGATCCACACTTCGCGGGCAAAGGATTCCAGCGAAGGATCACGGGCACCCATCAGCAGCAAGACACAGTCATTGGTAAGGTGGGGTCTTACTGTATCGAGAAATTCCCCGCGGTGTTCGCAGTAGTATCCGTTTTTCCCCAATGCCCGGAGATCGCTGACAAGGACCGCAGCCGAAATATCTTTTACCGCAGTTCCCCCGGCATAGAAAATTTCACTCATCCAGATTTCGTCACCAGGACCCAGCGCCCCCGAGATCTCGCGGACAAATTCATCACGAAGAAACTTGGTGGGTTTGTATCCATGGGGCTGAAACCAGGCGATCACTTTAGCTGCGATCGGGCGGCAGGCCGTTATGGCCGCGGCACATTTCACCGGGTTGTGTGCAAAATCATCGATCAGCCAGACCCCGTTTTTCTGTCCATACACCTGGTGGCGCCTGTAAATACCTTCATATTGCTTCAGGGCTGCCGCACAATCCTCAAGGCTTACACCAATCCCGTTTGCAACAGTGATGGCGGCCAACGCATTCTCCATATTATGTTTGCCCAGCACCTGCATTTCAAACTGAACCCCGTGTACTTCGAACAGGATCTTCAACCCTTCCTGGCGGAACCCGATAGCCATATAACCTGCATGCCGGTCAGGATCGGCCGAAAAATCCTGCTGTTCTTCCTGGGAAAAACCGGCTGTAAGTGCATGACCACGATTGACCGAAAAAGCACGGCTGTTTTGTTTAAAGGTCCCGAACAATGAAATCAGCTCACTGATCTCCTGGTGGTCTTTATCGATATTCAAAAGCAAGCCAATCTCCGGTTTGTATTGCACGATCGAACCGTCGCTCTCATCGGCTTCAATCACCAGCCACTCCCCCTTCCCGACCTTTGCATTCCCGATCTTTCCTTTCCTGATCAGGCTGACCAGGCCCGCCCCGCTGATGATGCTGGGCTCCATCCCGGCCAATTCGAGGATGTCAAAAAGCATTGCACTGGTGGTGCTTTTTCCGCTGGTTCCCGCTACCGCGATTGTTCTTTTGCTGCCTGCGATCAGGGCCAGCAGTTCCGAACGCTTTAAAAAAGGAATTCCCATCTGCCGTGCTTTCTGCACTTCAGGAACCGTATCCTCGATGGCAGTGGAAACGACAACGAGATCGGTCTCACCTGTAATCCCGCTTCCGTCCTGCGGAAAACAGGAAATCCCTTCTGCTTCCAGCTTTTCCCTGGTTTCATTGGGCTGATCCGATACAAAAAACCGGTCGCTCCCGGAAACATTTTTCCCGGTGCCCTTTAAATACTGCGCGATGGCACTCATCCCGCTGCCTGCTATCCCGATAAAAAACGGATGCTGAAAATCCCCGATCGAACGAATCATGCACAAATAAAATGAAATATTACCGAAGCACCTCATGAACACAAAGAAGCAATCCCCTATTTTTGAGCCAGGCGGCGGTTTAAATCAGAAAATTTTCGTAGTATATTAAACTTTTAAAAAAGAGCGTGGTCAGAGACCCGTTAATGCCTGCCCTGGCACATTACGGAACCAAAAAAGTCTGAGGATGTCAGCTTACATTAAAAAGATTTATATCATTACCGGCATATCCTTGCTGGCTATTCTGATCGCTTGCAATAAAAACTCAGGGACCGTAACCCCGACCCCATCACCCAATCCCCCGGTTGACCCGGTCGCTTCAGTTTTGAACCTGCCGTCCAGCCCATTTAATTATTCGAATATCGCATTACCGCCCTACCTGAATGCACCCAATATCATCGGGCAGATCAATACGCCGGGAAACAACCCGATTACCGACAATGGCGCCACCCTGGGCCGTGTACTTTTCTATGATAAGAACCTCTCCCTGAATAATACGATTTCATGCGCCTCCTGTCACAAGCAGGCCAACGGCTTTTCGGACCCGGCTGCAAAAAGTACCGGGTTCAACGGCGGTCTTACAGGCAGGAATTCCATGTCGCTGATCGATGCTGTTTATTACCCGAACGGGCGTTTTTTCTGGGATCAACGGGCCCCCACCCTGGAAAATCAGGTGCTTACACCGGTGCAGGACCTGGTGGAAATGGGTATGACGCTGCCTGCCCTGGTAACCAAACTGAAAAATCTTGCTTATTATCCCCCGCTTTTTAAAAATGCGTTTGGGGATACGGTGGTCACAAGCGGCAGAATTGCAGCCGCCCTTTCCCAATTTGTACGTTCGATTGTTTCATACCAGTCGAAGTATGATGCCGGAAGAAATACATTTCCGCCGGTACCTGCCCCGCCACCCAATGCCCCCTTTCCTAATTTTACCGCACAGGAAAACCGGGGTAAAGAAATCTTCCTTTCGCCACAGGGCGGCTGCGCACCCTGTCATGGTTCTGAAACATTCACCGCACCTGAGGAAAAAAACAACGGACTTGATATGTCTACCACCGACCGGGGTTTCGGGGCCGTTATCAATAATACAAACCTGGATGCAACCTTCAAGGTTACCACACTCCGGAACGTGGAACTAACCGCGCCATACATGCATGATGGCCGGTTTGCCACACTGGAACAGGTTGTGGAGCATTACAGTTCGGGCGTAAAGAATCATCCAAACCTTTCCCCGCAACTCCGCCTGCCAAACGGTCTTCCCCGCCTGGCCAACCTGACGGCGCAGGACAAAGCGGCCCTTGTCGCCTTTTTAAAAACACTCACGGATAATACTCTTTCATCGGAAGTGAAATATTCAAACCCCTTTAAATAATACAGGGATCATATTCATTAAAAGACCGTAAAACCAAACCGGGTATACGGCCTTTTATTTTTTCAGCCCCCGGATCATCTCCGCATAACCCCAGCTCCGGGCCAGTGCGCTTACCGCCATACTGATCCTTTTCACCCGGGTTGGCTCTGTCTTGGCGCTGTCGATCCATTTACTGAAATAGCGCTGGTGAGAGCCGGGTAAACTATTGAAGAATTTTTTGGCAGCGGGTTCATCTTCCAGGCAGGTCATAAAATCCGCGTTGAAAACAAACCCGGAATCATCCGGCTCCAGCCTGACCTCAAGCATGGCCCCCTTCCCTTTCCGTATCGTTTTTCGCAGTTCAGCGTTCAGGGGCAATATAAAAGCCCCGCCACCCATGGGGATCAGGGCCTGACCGGTTACCTTCTGTTTGTCCAGTTTACCTTTTACCCGGAACGATTGCCGGTTCCCCGGCTTGAGTTTTTCCGCCAGGTCAGCCGGAATTTCGATATAGGTCCAACCAGTCTTCTCCCCTTTTGCGTCAAATTTTCGGATGGTCGTGGTAAATTGTATCATATTGGTTCCAGTGACTAAGCCCTTCGGCATCCCCAATAAATTAATTTTAATGTCCAAGAAGACGAATCTCTATTTTGAGAAATTCTCCGCCACCGTTACCCGGCCGCCGGTAAACCCCTTGCCTTTATCACTGCCGTTTTGGTCATCCTGACCTGGATCATTACCGGCCCTCTCTTTCATTACTCGGATGGATGGCAACTGGTGATCAATACCGGCACCACCATCATCACATTCCTGATGGTATTTGTGATCCAGCAAACACAGAATAAGGAATCCGTGGCACTCCAGCTCAAGCTGAATGAACTGATTGCCGCTTCTTCTACCGCCAGTAACCGGTTGATCGATATCGAGGATATTTCCGCAGAAGAACTCGAAACCATCAAAAAATTTTATGTGAAGCTATCCGAACTGGCCAAAACGGAGTCGGATATCCATAAAACCCACTCTCTTGACGAGGCCCGGTATCGAAGTACCGGGAACCCTGGAAAGGTTAAATAATATACAAATCGGGCTGAACCCGAACCGATGGTAATCCGGGATGAGTACCCAGTATTATTTTTATCGTTCCGGCCAACTGCAGATCTATGAACCAAATTCCACGATTCACCCCTTCGAAACATCTGATCCTGGCCTTTTTCCTGGCTGCACCGGTTTTTATGAAAGCCCAGGAGATTCGTACAACGATTAAAATCATAAATGCCAAGAAAGAGGTCGTTCCGTTTGCCACGGTACGTATCATCAACGGCTCCGATACGATGCAATTTTTCACCGGACTGGCCGATAGCATCGGCACTGCCCGGTTCATGCTGCCCCGAAGCGGTCTTTACCAGATTCAAGTAACCGCAGTGAATTACCAGCCTTTTGAAAAAAGTGTCCGGATCGGCAACAGCCCTTCTTCATATACCTTCCAGCTGGAAGAATCAGGAAAGACACTTGAGACTGTTGTGGTCACGGCCCAACGGCCGCTGATCAGGCAGGAAGACGACAAAATGATCGTGGAACCGGAGAACCTCGTAGCCGCATCTACAAACGGGTATGAAGTGATCGAGAAAACGCCCGGGTTGTTCGTGGACCAGGACGGAAACATTTATATCAGCAGCCTCACTCCTGCTACGGTCCAGATCAACGGTCGCGATATGAGGATGAGTGCCGCCGATGTGGCCGGGATGCTCAAAAGCCTTCCTCCGAATGCCATCGCCCGGATAGAAATTGTACGAACTCCCTCCGCAAAATACGATGCCAACAGCAGTGGGGGGATCGTGAATGTCATTCTTAGGAAAGGAGTCCGGATCGGGATGACCGGAAGCATCAACACCGGTTTCCAGCAGGGAGTATACGGTAACCAGTTCGCCGGGTTTACACTGAATAACAATGACGGTAAAAAAACCTCTTCCTTCAGTGTGAATTACAACCGCCGAAACAGTTACGAGGATACAAGAAGTGACCGGTATTTTGCCCCCGATTCGGTACTCAACCAGGATGCACACACGCTTTACCCCGCCGAAAACTGGTTTGTCAGCTACAGCCTGATCTTTCCTGCCGGCAAGAAATGGGAGATCGATATCGGGACTAGCGGCAGCCTGAACAAGTTCGACAACAGCAGCGAGAACAGGAGTCTTGTTAAAAAAGTAAGCAGCGGAGAACTGATATCCGACAACCTCAACCTGGTTAACAATGCCGGGAAATCCACCTTTTTCAGATACGGAATTGAAGGGGTGAAGAAAATGGATACACTGGGATCGGAATGGGAGAACGATATCTTCTACAGTTATTCACGAAACCAATCTGACCAGGTTTTCACTTCAGATTACACAAACCCCTTTCCATTCCGGACCGGGGGTGACGGAACGAGTGACAACCGGCGAAACCTGCTGACCCTCAAAAATGATCTCCGGCTGAAATGGAAAAACCGCTTCACTTTCGAGGCCGGCGCCAAAGCATCATTCCAGTGGTATTACAGCGAAACTGATTATTTCCGCGAGCAACCCGCCGGGAACCGCCAGCCCGACAAGAGCCGGACCAATACATTCCGTTACCGGGAAAACATCAACTCCGCTTATGTGCAGGGATCCAAAACCCTGGGTCGTGATATCGTGATCAAATCGGGTTTACGGTTGGAGAATACGAATATGACCGGGCGGCAGGTAATTCCCCAGGACACCAGTTTCACCATACACCGGACCGACCTGTTCCCCTATATCTATATCAGCAAAAACCTGATGAAGATCGCGGGATATGATCTCCGGGCCTACCTGGTTTACCGCCGTACGATCAGCCGCCCCGGATATGAACAGCTGAACCCGTTCGCCCGTTATGTCGACCAGTACCTCACCGAAGTGGGAAATCCCGCTCTGCAGCCGCAATTTAACCAGAACTATGAAGCCAATGTCAGCGTCAATGAAAGACCCATCCTCGCGATCGGTGTCAATGATACCCGGAACATTTTCACGAACGTGGTTTACCAGTCGGACACGAGCAACCGGGTAGCATACCGGACCTACGACAATATCGGCCAAAACAAGGAGTGGTACCTGCGAGGGCTGGGCGTGATTCCTCCCGGAGGCAGGTATTTTTTTGTGATAGGCGCCCAGTACAA